>VGOM01000024.1 GCA_016875915.1 Chloroflexota bacterium | reverse complement strand
TTCGACGGACTGGCCGATTTCACCCTCATCTACGGAACAACGCTGGCGCTGTCCATACGGGGAGAGGCGTTCTGGCTCATGGTGGTGGCGCTGGTGAGCATAGCCTACCTGATACCGGTGATCAGCCTCATCTCCAGAAAGCTGGGCGGGCTGATGATACCGCACCTGGACACGGCACTTCTGGCCATCTCCGTGCATTCCACGATCATGGCCCACATAGTGGGCTGGAGGTATGCCGAGGTGCTCCTGGTGGCCGCCGTCCTGGTAGCGCTGTACTACGCGGCCAAGTACCTCGCCTTCGCCCGCAGCATCCCAGCGGGATAACGCTCCATCCGTCATCAGGCGACCCGACGCCGGGTCAGCTATGGACTGGCGGGCCGGGTGGCCTCTCAGGAATCACCTAGCGGTTGCCACTGCCGTAGAAGTATCTTCTAGAACGCAGTCTCTTCCCAAGAGCACCACCCGGCCTGATAATGCTCCCTGCAATCGCCCCGGTCCGGCGGCCGGGAAAGGAGTCACTATCATGGCATATCAGAGCGTTCCCATGGGTCTGGGCATCATGATCCTCCTGTCCCTGCTCTGTCTGTTCCTGCTGGCCAGCGTGCTCCTGCCGCTGCTGTGGAAGGTGTCCAGCCTGCTGGCGCCCCTCTTCTCTAGAGCCCTCCACCGCGCCCGCCACGGAGAACAACAGGTGGTCCCGGTTGCCACCGAGCGACGCTGGGCCTCCCGGTACGACAGGTAGGCGAGTTCCTGCATTGGCGGTTGTGCCCCGACGGGATAGCAAGGAGGACAGGTAATGAACAAGGCTGCGAAAGCCGGCCCGGTATCCGGGCTGGTGGTCTTCTTCCTGGGCATAGTCCTGCTCCTGGTCACCTTTGTGTTCGCCCTCCTAGCATTCTTGAACCCGGAGAGGATAGAGGCTTTCACCGACCTCATCCCTGCCTCTGAGGGGGAGTTCGAGGGAGCCATCAAGGCCATGGGCTACATCGTGGCCGTGGCGCTTCTCTGGGTGATGGGCAGCCTTGGCGGGAGAATAGTGGGCCACGGCATCCAGATGTTCAAGTCCAGGCCGTCAAGCGAGAGCGACGGCGGGGCCTAGACGCCCAGCACAACTTCAGCCCGCCGAAGGAGCCGGCTCCTCTGCAGTAGCATCGCTCCGGTGTCCGCCCGCAACCAGCCTTCCGGCCTGCTTTGACACCCGCTGGGGCCGCCTCTATCCTTGGGACATCTGCTGAGGCACGCGCAGCATGTTCAAACGATTCCACTTCGTGAGGCATAACTGGTTTCTGGTGCTGTCCGTGGGTCTGGCCGTCTTCCTGGCCATGGAGACGGTGCTGGTGGTCACCGACAACATCAATCTGCTGCCGACGGTCATCCTGCTCGGGGCCACCCTGGTCCCGGTGACCTTCGTGACCTATATCTACCAGCGGGTCCGGGTGAAGGAGATCCCCGTGGCCACAATCGCCGTGACGGTCTTCCTGGGCGGGGCCATCGGGCTGATCCTGGCCGGACTGCTCGAGTACGCCACCCTTCGGGAACTGGGACTGCTGCAGCTACTGGGCGTGAGCGTCATCGAGGAGGGCGCCAAGCTGGTCATCCCCGCCGTTCTGTACCTGCTGGGGCGCTACCGGTCGGAGGCCGACGGACTGCTCTTCGGGGTGGCCAGCGGCATGGGTTTCGCCGCCATGGAAAGCATGGGCTACGGTCTGGTGTCCTTCCTGCAGTCCCAGGGCAGCATCGGGGCCCTGCAGCTGACACTCCTGGTGCGGGCCCTCTTCGCACCGGTGGGGCATGCCGCCTGGACCGGACTTGTCTGCGCCGTGGTCTGGCGGGAGAGGCAGCGGACCGGCCGCATGACCGTCAACCCGGCGGTGATCGGCGCATTCCTGCTGGCCGTGCTGCTGCACACCGCCTGGAACACCATGGCCACGCTGACCGACCACACCTCCATCGGCTGGGTGGGCATCGAGTTCGCCGGGCTGATCGCCGTGGGAGCGGTCAGTCTGGTCATCCTCATCAGGCGCATGCGCGAAGCGGGACTGCGGCACCCCTCCCACTTCGGACTGCCCGCCCAGAACCTGGGCGATCCCCGCTTCTAATCATCTTCTAAGGAAGTTGTAATCTTTCTCCAATCCGTGACCATGTCCCATCCCATATCATGGGATTGTCTTAGAGAGGACACCCCCCGCTCTAGGGCACTGAAAGAGAAAAGCCCACCTCCCCAAGGTGGGCTTTCTTGTTGCCCCCTCTTCCCCCGCCCATCCGTTCGGCCGGCCGCCGGCTCTTTCAGCCGAATGGCCTGGGATGATACAATGCTACAAATATTCGCCAGGGAGGCTCATTGAAGGGGAATCGCATCTGCCGGCTGCTGGGCATCCGGTACCCCATCGTCCAAGCGCCGATGAACTGGATCACCGGCGCCGATCTGGTGGCCGCCGTGTCCAACGCCGGGGGACTGGGCACGCTGGGACCCAACGCCGGCGCCGACACCATCACCAGCGACGTTGACGAGACGGCGGAGAGATTGCGCCGGCAGATCAGGAAGGTCAAGAGCCTGACCGACAAGCCTTTTTCCGTGAATTTCCTCATCGGCTACGAGAAGTGGGATATGTCCGAGGTGGGGCGGCGCTTCTCGCAGCGCTGTATCGAGGTGGCCCTGGAAGAGGGCATCCCCGTGGCTACAACCTCGGTGGGCCCGCCCCAGGTCTACACCAGGCTGCTGAAGGAGGCCGGGGTGAAGGTGCTCCACGCGGTGTCCACAGCCGCACAGGCCCAGAAGGCCGAGAAGGCCGGGGTGGATGCCGTGATCTGCGAGGGATACGAGGGCGGAGGCCACAAGGCCCTGACCGAGCTGACCACCATGTCCATAGTCCCCATGGTCGCCGATGCCGTGAAGATCCCCATCCTGGCTGCCGGTGGCATCGCCGATGCCCGGGGACTGGTGGCCGCCTTGGCCCTGGGCGCGGACGGGGTGCACATGGGGACCCGCTTCATCGCCACCCATGAGAGCGATGCCCACCCGAATGTGAAACAGGCGGTGATCCAGAGCCGGGACGACTGCACTGTGACGGTGAACAAGTACCTGGTGGCCGGGCGCGATCTGAGGAACAGATTCACCACCAAGTACCCTGAGATGATGGCGCAGGGGACTTCGGTCGAGGGGTTGTTCCAGCATCCGATGTACCGGGCCCTGGTTCGCGGCGATGTCGATGACGGCGAGATACCCTGCGGGCAGAGCGCCGGAACGATAGACCAGATAGTGAGCGCCGCGGAGGTCATCGAGAGCATCATGCAGGAGACACGCGCGGTGATGAAGCGGCTCGAAGCCAGAATGCCCTCCAACCACTCCTGAACTCCACCGCAGCCTGTTCTAGGGTACAATGCAGGCATTGATCCTGAACCGGCAGCGAGGCCGGTACGGCGAGGCGAGAGAATGAAAGAAGAGACGTTCCAGGGAATCTGCACCAAGTGCAACCTGAAGACGACCCACAGGTTCGACAGGTTCGGTGTTCTGCGCTGCGAAATCTGCCAGCAGTCCATGCCGTCGAAGGCGGCCTTCTGCCACAAATGTGGCCGGGATACGCTGCACTGCGAGTACTGGAGCAACTGGACCTGCCTCACCTGCGGTCAGGTCAAGGGGCGGGAGCAGCGCAGCAGCTGATTCCGGACGGCGTGACGGCCCTTCCAGGGTTCGGCTGACCACGGTAGAATGACTCCGGCCCGGCGCCCCCGGATGCGGAGGAGGGTGGCTCGGAGATCAACAGGAGGTGAGAGATGTTCTGTCCCAAGTGCGGCAAGGAAGTCCCCGATGGTTCATCGTTCTGCCCCGGCTGCAGCGCCAGGCTGCGAGAGCCCGCAGATGTTTCGTCGAAATCGAGGCTGGCCACCGCGTTGTTCGCGTTCTTCCTGGGCTCGTTCGGCGCCCACCGCTTCTACATCGGCAAGACCGGCAGTGCCGTGGCTATGCTGGTCCTGACCATCCTGGGGTGGGCCACAGTCTGGTTCTTCGTGGGCATCGCCTTCTTCGTGGCCGTGGGCATCTGGTCCCTGATCGACTTCATCTTCGCCGTGGCCGGCAGCATGAGAGACAGCCAGGGGAAGCTGATCAGCAACTGGTAGAGGCAGGCCGATCCCGCGCGAGGTGAGAGATGGGCATACTCGATCTGCTCGGGTTCAAACCCAATGTCAAGAGAATGGAGTCCAGGGGCGACGTCCGGGGACTGGTCAGGGCCCTGAAGTACCGGGGCAACCCCTCTGTGCGGGCCGAGGCCGCCCGGACCCTGGGAGTGCTCAGGGATGAGCGGGCGGTGGCGGGGCTGCTTAAGTGCCTCAAGGACCGCGACCGGTCGGTCCGCTTCAAGGCCGCCGAGGCCCTGGGCAAGATAGGCGACCCCAAGGCGGTGGAGCAGCTTGCCGTCGCCCTGACGGACAAGGACTGGTACGTCCGGCTCCACGCGGCCACGGCGCTGGGAGACATACGGGACAAGGGGGCGGTCGGTCCCCTGATCCGGGCCCTGCAGGACGAGGAGAAGGCGGTCAGGGAGTGGGCGGCCCACGCCCTGGGAGCCATCGGCGACCCGAAGGCCCTGGACGCGCTGAACGCGGCCCGGTCAGACCGGGAGGCCACGGTCAGGGAGGCCGCCACCGGGGCTCTGGCTAGGGTCAAGTCCGGGAAGTAGCCGGCCTGGTGGCGCCTTCGCCCCGCAGATTGACAAACGTGCGGGGCCTGTGATACCTTGCCCTCAACCCGCGCCAGGACGCGGTCACAGCAACGAAGGAGGGGGAATGGCTCGCCCACAGTGCGCAACAGCCAGCGACGGTCCGGCAGAGCTGAACCAGCAGGCCGGCGGTCCCGCCTCGGCGGAGGCCGCTCCCACCGCTGAGGTGGAGTACGCCGGATTCTGGAAGAGGCTGGCGGCCGGGGCCATCGACTTCGCCATCCTGCTGCTCATCGGCTTCTGTCTGTCCATCATCATCCCCATACTGATCGGCCCCATCGTGGGATTGCCCGACGACATCTATCTGGTGGGCGCGGTGGTCCTCTTCTGGCTGGTCGCGCCGTGGCTCTACTACTCGCTGTTCGAGCGCTCCTCCAAACAGGGCACTCCGGGCAAGACCACCATGGAGATCATGGTCACCGACACCGAGGGGGGAAGGCTCTCCTTCGGCAGGGCCACCAAGCGCTACTGGGCCAAGTATATATCGGCGGTGACACTCCTGGCCGGGTTCATCATGATCGGATTCACCGCCAGGAGACAGGGTCTGCACGACATCGCGGCCCGCTGCCTGGTGGTCACCGGCAAGTAGTCCGGGCATGCCCCGGCGCCGCCCGTCCGGAGTGGCCCGAGACGATGAAGTCTGTGACCGACCCCTTCTCCCCGATCAGCATCAGGGGGATGGTACTCCCCAACCGCTTCATGCGCTCCGCCACACACGACGGCAGTGCCGATGAGTCGGGCGCAGTGACGGAGAAGTCGCTGTCCATCTACCGGACTCTGGGTGAGGGAGATATCGGCCTCGTCGTCAGCGGATTCGCCTTCGTGTCGGAGATGGGCCAGGCCCTCCCCGGCCAGTACGGCGCCCACAGCGACGGGATGATCCCCGGCCTGAAGCGGATGGCGGCGGCGGTGCACACCGGAGGGGGCCGGATAGCCCTTCAGATCGTGCACGCCGGCGCTGCCTCTCCCCATCTGATGAGCCGGGGTGTTCCCGGCCCGGCGCCGTCGCGGATCGAGGGCCGGAGCACGGCCCACCGCGAGATGACCTCCGACGAGATCGAAGCGGCGGTCCGTGATTTCGGGGCGGCCGCCGCCCGGGCCCGCGAGGCCGGTTTCGACGCGGTCCAGCTTCACGCCGCCCACGGTTACCTCATGAGCCAGTTCCTTTCGCCGCTGACCAACAGGCGGACGGACGGCTGGGGCGGCAGCCCGGAGAAGCGCTGCCGCTTCCACGTCGAGGTGACCAGGCAGGTCCGCCTTCAGGCGGGCCGGGACTTCCCCCTGCTGATCAAGCTGGGCATCATGGACGACGACCCGGGGGGAACCACGCTGGCCGAGGGCCTGGCCGCCGCTCAGCGGATGGTCCAGGCGGGCGCGGACGCCGTCGAGGTGAGCGCCGGGGTGGGCGGGGATTTCTTTAAGAGGACCGTGGGCAGGGAATGCATCCCCGAGGCGGAGAAGCCTCTCTTCCTGGACCGGACCGCCGCGTTGAAGGGCGGCATCCCCGTACCCACCGCGCTGGTGGGCGGCATCCGCAGCCTGGAGACGGTCCGGGCGGTCCTGGCCGCCGGCCAGGCGGATATGGTGGCCATGAGCCGGGCCTTCATACGGGAGCCGGGACTGGTCAGGCGCTGGGCCGCCGGCGATGTCCGGCCGGCCCGATGCCTTGTCTGCAATCAGTGCTACCGGCTGCTCTCAACTCCAGAGCCGCTGCCCAGCTACTGCTGGCAGGAGCACCGCAGCCGGGCGTAGCCCCGCCGGTCTTCTAGGGAATGGCCGGCATATGGTATCATGCCTCCAGCAAAGACCGGGCCGAAGTCGGCCCTCCCGGTTCCCTGCGCGAAAGGAGGCAGACCGTGGATGAAGACAAGGTCAACATCTCTCAGGCGATGGACGATTTCTTCGCTTTCCGGCGGATGATGGGCACCAACTTCATCCGGGTGCTCTACGTCATCGGAGCACTGGCCATCACCCTGGGCGCCGTGGCGCTGGTGATGCGGTCGCTGGACGGCCCCGAGCCGTGGCGGTACTGGGGCATGGTCTTCTCCGTCTTCTTCTGCATCTTCGGCAACATGCTCTGGCGGGTGATCTGTGAAATCGTCATCGCCTTCTTCACCATGTTCTTCACCATGCAGCAGACCCTGATGTCCATCGACAAATCGTTGAAAGAGAAGTAGTCAGGGCCGCAGCAGGTAATATCTGCAGCCGCAAACAGGCATCCGTACGCTTACCCCGGCCACACCCTCAGTGATACCTTTTCTCTCGGGACCTGCGCCAGGAAGCGCTTCTCCTTGAGGAGTGGCGGAACACCCCCAGGCGCAGGCCACAATCAGTAGACGATCGTGAGGGAGAAATGCGGCAGTCAAGTACGGCCAGGGGGCTCACTTCCCAGGAGGCCTGCAACCTGGTCTACCAATACCTCTACAACAGATTGGACGCAGGCCAGAGGCAAGGCCTGGCACTGCACAAGGCTCAGTTCACGGCCACGAGCCTCTGCGGCAACTGCTGGCAGGTGTTCACCTGGGGGGCCGGGTTTGGCCAGTGGCACGTCAGCAGCTATGGAGCCAAGCCCGAGGTCAAACCGGCGGACGCCACGGCCAGGCGATCTCTCTGGGCGTTCGAGCAGAACTAGCCGCTCTGCCTCGTCCTGAGGGGCAGGCTAGTCCAGGATCAGCCGCGCCCGCCGGAAGCGGGCGGCCGCTGCGGTCACCAACCCTGCAGCAGCGGCGGCCAGTGCAGCCATGACTATCAGCACGGCCGAGGTGGCACCTACCCCCTCCACCAGGTCGGCGATCCGTTCCCGGAGCAGCAATGCCACCAGTCCCAGGACCATGGGCGGGGTCATCACTGTCACGCCCAGTAGTTGCTGCGCCTCCTGCACCGTTGAGGCCCGTAGCGAGATGAGCACTCCTGCCCCGGCGATGAGCGCCGCCAGCAGCAAGCCGAAGCCCAGGTCGACCAGCAAGACGGTAGCTGAGTAGAAGTGTACCTGGCCATCCCAGTGGGCCGTGTTCGCGGTGACCAGGGCCAGGGCCAGCACGCCGAGCATCATCCAGAACCCCAGGCCCACAGACACGACCAGCTTCCCGAAGAGGATGGCCCGGTCGGGCAGGCGGGTGGACAGCAGGGTGCCCAGCGTGTGCCGCTCCCGCTCCCCGGCAAAGGAGTCGGGCACGGTCAGCAGCACCATCATCATGGGGACCACCGCGGAGAAGAGCGACGCGTAGCTGTCCGCCCAGTCCTCCACCTGCCAGGGGAAGTAGACCGCCACCAGGACCACGGGGACCAGGACGCTGAGCACCGTCCTCAGTCGGCTGCCCCGATAGCGGAATAGGGTCTTCCGCTCCCTCCAGATCACGGTCCCGATATCGGAGATCACTTCTCTTCCTCCATCAGCTTCAGGAAGACCTCTTCCAGGCTGGCCTTGTCCTTCAGCACCTCTTCCACCTCGGCGCCGGCGTTGACCAGCAGCCTGACCAGCGGGGCCACCTCTCCGGCCCGGCGCAGGTGGATGGATAGTCGGTTGTCCTGGCTTTCCACGGCGGACACCTCCGGCCGGCTCCGGAGCAGGTCCAGGGCCTCTCGACTGAAACCCCGTCCGACGACCTCGACCCGCGGTCCGTTGGTCCGCGCCCGGAGCTCGTCCGGATGGCCCACGGCCAGGAGCCTGCCCTGGCGGATGACGGCCACCCTGCGGCAGAGCTTCTCCGCCTCGGCCATGTTGTGGGTGGTCAGGAAGAAGGTCACTCCCTCGCCGGCAGCCAGGGTGGCCAGGTCGTCCCGTACCGCCGCCGCGGCCACCACGTCCAGTCCGGCCGTGGGCTCGTCCAGGAAGACAAGCGAAGGCCGGTGGAGCAGGGCCCGGGCGATGGCCAGCTTCTGCTTCATGCCGCGGCTCCATTTGACGATGCGCTCCCGCCGCCGCTCCCATAGGTCGAACTGGCCCAGCAGCTCCTTCATCCGGGACTGCCTCTCGCCGGCGCCGAGGCGGTTGATCCGTCCGTGGAACTCCAGGTTCTCCTCAGCGGTCATCTGCTCGTAGAGTCCGGCATGCTCCAGGAGGGCGCCCGTCCTGGCCCGGACCGCGTCGCCGTGCTTCTGCGTATCGAAGCCGAGCACTTCGGCCCGGCCGCCTGTCGGCTCCAGGAGGCCGAGCAGCAGGTGGATGGTGGTCGTCTTGCCCGAGCCGTTCGGGCCCAGGAAGCCGAAGATACTCCCCGAGGGCACCTCCAGGGAAAGCTTGTCCAGTGCCTTTATGGGGCCGAAATCGCGGCTGAGGTTATCGATGCGGATCGCCGGCCCGTTCACAGCCCGCCCCGCAGCAGGTGCAGTTGCATCGTCGGTTTCGTCCCGGCCCCAAGTTTACCACCTGGACTGATTCCGGCGCACGCTGCCCTTCCCATGGGAGAGCCACGCACTCTATACGAGAGACAATTGTGAGGACTCCCGGCCCTGTTGAGACAGTGGAGTGATGTCCGCCGTGTATATTGTCACCTTGAGCACCTTCAGCAGCGCGCTGCCGCCAGCCGGCAACCGCGCCTGGAAGGCTCAAATCTACAGAGAGGTGATAGCGCATGTCCATCAAATCGGTCAGGTACCTATCCGTATTGCTGCTGGCCCTCCTCATCACCACGGTCTGTCTGGCCTGCAAAGGGACCGAGGCCTCGGTCTCGGCAGAGCAGGTCCTCGAGAACATGATGGCCGCCCAGGCGGATGTGGAGAGCTTCCAGCTCGATGCCACCATCTCCGTTGACGTCCAGAGTCCGGAGGCGGACGCCACCATTTCGGCCGACGCCGACTGCGCCCTGGATCTGAAGGACAAGGAGATGGAGGCTGTCGCCAGCATGGCCATGAACATCCCCGGGATGACCATGAACGTGGCGATGCAGGCGTATGCCGTCGATGACTACATCTATGTCATGACCTCAATGTTCGGTCAGGAGCAGTGGACGAAGCAGGCCATCCCGGCCGGCACCTGGCAGAACATAGAGAACAGTCAGTACCAGATAGACAGCCTCCTTGAGGTTGTGGAAGCCGAGGTCGTCAAGGAAGAGAGCCTCAATGGCGTTGACTGCTACGTGCTGGCATTGACGCCCGACCTGGCCGAGCTGCAGCAGGCACTGCTGGAGCAGCCCGGGATCGGTGACCAACTGGCGGAGATGCCCGATCTGGAAAGCATGGTTCAGAAGATGACCTTCAAGATCTGGGTGGCCAAGGACACCTACTTCCTGATGAAGGCCATTGTGGACATGACCGTGGTCATGGATGCCCAGGCCATGGGGATGCCCGCTGGCGAGGGCTCGGCCACCATTGAACTGAGCCTGCAGATGGCAGCCCACGACTACAATGAGCCGGTCTCCGTGGACCTTCCTGCAGAGGCCGCCACCGCCACCGAGGGCGACTCGGGTTTCGATCTGCCCTTCTTCTAGACTACAGACGAAACGCAGTATCAGAGCGAGAACAGGCTGGCAACGCAAGGGTGGTATACACCTTGTTGCCAGCCTGATGTTTGCAGCCTTCTGGCGGATGCGATGTTGCTCGGCGGGACGGGAATCGCTAAAATAGTGTCATATTGCTGGGAGGCGCAATGGCAGAGAGGCATGGAGTCCTCTCTTTCTGTTGCGGGGCTTGGCAGCGGTGCCGCCTGAAGCCACCTCATCAAAGCGAACGGATGCGGAAGTAGTTCAGCGGTTAGAATGCCTCCTTGCCAAGGAGGAGGTCGTGGGTTCGAATCCCATCTTCCGCTCCAGCCGAAGTGGCGGAATAGGTAGACGCGACAGTCTCAAAAACTGTTGGGGGGCAACCCCCGTGCTGGTTCGAGCCCGGCCTTCGGCACTCAGCTAGCGCCGCGTCCGGCGCCCCCGTCCCACCCTAGAACAGGAAGGTTGCGCCGCCGATCAACACCCCCACCAGTGCCACCAGCAGTATGTACAGTATCCACCCCACGATACATGTGCCGATGGCCCTCCAGGTTGAGAAGTCCAGGGCCTGTCTGACGGCGATGATACCTGCTATCAACGACCAGACGAACGCCACGAAGGCGATGAGGCCTCCCAGGTAGGGTATGAAGGCGAACAGTCTGAGCAGTCCCGGAGTGTTGGCGAATCCCAGGGTGCGCAGCAACTGACCGTAGGTGGCCTCTGTCTCCGGTCCCCGGAACAGGGAGGTCCCCAGCCAGTAGGCGAACAGGGACCAGAGCAGCCAGCCGCCTATGCCCGTGCCCAGACCGGTGAGCAGTCCCCGTATGAAGGGGAAGGTCACCTCGGCGTCCATGGCGTAGCTCAGGCCCATGCCGACGCCCGAGGCCAGGGCCACCAGCAGGACCACGATGAAGGCCTGTCCGGTGGCCTGGGATTCATGTTCCACCTCTTCGTACAGACTGATGTCGATTCGGGCCGCCCGGACCATCCTGCTCCAGATGGACCGCGATCCTGGCTGAGGCGGCGCTGCCGGCGGCGCCTTGTCTTCCGTAGTCATCCAGTCTCCTTTCTCATCGGTCGGGGTTCAGGCAGGGCGGAGTCTCCTTCCCGACGGCCTGCCTCTCCCGATCGATCCTGTTTGGCGTGAGTATATTTGCCGCTTCCTCCGGGCGTCAAGGCCCGCTGCGGGGACTAGCCCAGGGCATTCTCGATCACCTCTATACGGGTGGTCCGCCCCTCAGGGCCAACCTCAACCGCGACCACATCGAACCGCCAGCACTCGGGCGGGTTCCGGTGGGTCTGGAGGTAGGCCAGGGCCACCGATACCAACTTCTCCTTCTTGGCCCGGGTGATGGACTCCTCCGGAGTGCCGAAATCCGCGCTGCTCCTGGTGCGGACCTCCACGAAGACGAGGCAGTCCCTGTCCCGTGATATTATGTCAAGTTCGCCCTCGCGGCAGCGGAAGTTGGTCTCCAGAATGCGGTGGCCCTTCTTCTTCAGGAACTCCGCCGCCCGCTTCTCGCCCAGGGCGCCAAGGGCCTTGCGGTTCACGCCGGGAGCAACCTCTGCACCGGGGCGAAGGACCGGCGGTGAATGGGAGAGGGACCCAGCTGGCGCAGGCAGGCCATGTGCCGGCCGGTGCCGTAGCCTTTGTGGTCGGCCAGACCGTACCCCGGGTAGAGGGCATCCTGCTCCACCATGTACCGGTCCCGGCTGACCTTGGCCACCACCGAGGCGCAGGCGATGGAGACGCAGGTCTGGTCGCCGCGGACGATGCCCCTCTGGGGGAAGCGGAAGCCGGGCAGGGTCAGGGCGTCGATGATGAGGAAGTCGGGGGCCACCGGCAGATCCTCCACAGCCCGGCGCATGGCCAGCCGGGTGGCTCCAACAATGCCGATCTGGTCCACAACGCTGTGGGGCACCTGGCCCAGTCCCATGCGCAGCCCATCGCCCTGGATCCGCTGGAAGAGGCGCTCTCTCTGTCTGGGGGAAAGCTGCTTGCTGTCGCGGACCAGGGGCAGCCAGGCGAAGTCGGCTCCGAAAGGGACGACCACCGCCGCCGCGAAGACCGGGCCAGCCAGGGCACCCCGGCCCACCTCGTCAACCCCGGCCACGCAGGCATAGCCGGATGCGGCCAGTTCCCGTTCGCTGTCGAGCGTGGGCGGCCTGATCAAGATGCCTCTATCACTCCCCCGCCTATGACCTCGCAGTCCTGGTAGAAGACCACGGACTGACCGGGGGCCACCGCCCGCTGCGGCTCATCGAAGAGCACCTCGGCGCTCCCGTTGTCAGGACGTATCATGGCGCTGACCGCTGGCGAACGGTAGCGGACCTTGGCCTGGACTCCGGTGGGGGACTCCGGCCTCCAGGAGACCCAGCGCACTCCTGCGGCGAACAGCCTGGAGGAGTACAGCCGGTCCTCCGGCCCCACCACTACGGTGTTTCTCCCGGCATCGATGGCCACCACGTACAGACGCCTGCCCGCCGCCACCCCCAGGCCGGTTCGCTGTCCCACGGTGTAGGCGGCGATGCCGCTGTGTCTGCCCAGCAGCCTGCCCTCGACATCGATGATGTCCCCGGGCGTGCCCGACAGAGATTCACCCAGGAACCGCGGGTAGCGACCATCGGGGATGAAGCACAAATCCTGACTCTTGGGCTTGTCAGCCACGGGCAGGCCCCTCTCCGCTGCCATGCGGCGCACCTGGGCTTTGCCCCAGGTCCCCAGAGGGAACAACACCCGCCGCAGTCCCTCCTGCCCCAGGGTATACAGGAAATAGGACTGATCACAGCCGGCGTCTGCGCCCTTGAGCAGCCGCCAGCCCTCCTCCCACGACTCTATCCTGGCATAGTGGCCGGTGGCCAGGTATTCGGCCCCCAGCGACTGCGCCTGACGGAGCAGGACGTCGAACTTGATCCATTGATTGCAGGCGACGCAGGGGTTGGGCGTCCGTCCCTGCGAGTACTCACGGCAGAAGTAGTCGATGACATGCCGCCGGAACTGCCCCTCCAGGTTGAGCACGTAGAACGGTATCTCGAGGATCTGGCACACCCGGCGGGCATCGCCGGCATTGCGCTGGGAGCAGCAGGCAGACCGGACCGGGGAATCGGACGACCCCCGCTCGGGCCACAACTGCATGTGGACCCCCATGACCTGGTAGCCGGCCTCCTTCAGCAGCGCTGCAGCCACCGCGGAGTCGACTCCCCCGCTCATGGCCACGGCCACCCGCGGTCTCCTCATCCCTGTGGCTCTCCGCGGCGCATCTCGGTCACCCGGTCCCAGATTCTGGCCTGGATGTTCTTCACCGACAGCGTCCCGTCCACCATCAGCCAGCGCTTGCGGTCAGCCCGGGCCATGGCGCGGTAGCCCCGCCTCACCCTGTGGTGAAAGGCCGTCCCCGCACTCTCGAAGCGGTCCCTGCCCGGCGCCTTCTTCCGGGCCAGCCCCACGTCGACAGGAATGTCCAGCAGGACCACCAGGTCGGGCGCCAGCCCGCCGCTGGCGATGTCGTTCACCGTCCGGATGGCGTCCAGGTCCAGCCCCCGGCCATAGCCTTGATACGCCAGAGTGGAATCGGTGTACCGGTCGCAGATCACCGTGATGTTCCTCTCCAGGCCGGGCCGGATGGCCTCCCGGACCAGCTGGGCCCGGGCGGCGGCCACCAGAAAGAGCTCGGCCAGGGGCGAGATGGGCAGGTCCTGGGCGCGCTTCAATTGACGCCGGGTCTGTTCCCCCAGGGGCGTGCCGCCCGGCTCACGGGTGAGCATCACCGAGACGCCGGACCGGGCCAGTCGCCTGTAGAGCGCCCGTGCCTGAGTGCTCTTCCCGCAGCCTTCGCCCCCCTCAAACGTGATGAACAAGGCCAAGAGCGCACCCTCAGGATTCCCGGAATATCTCCACTCTGCGCTGCGGCTCCTTCCCCAGGCTGCGCGACGCCAGTTGCGAGCGCTCCGCCATCTGGTGCTGCAGCCGCCGGACGTAGGAACTGCGGGGACTGAGCAGCACCGAGTCCCGGCCGTTGAGCACCTGAACGATGGCCTCCTCGGCCTCCTTCAGGGCCAGCCCCACGGCATCCACCCTCTTCCTGCTGCCGGAGATGGAGTCGATGAACTGGCGCATCTCCCCCACGCTGTTGCCCTTGAGCACGTAGACGGGCAGACCGGCCAGCTCGGCATCCCTCACCTTCTGGGGCCTCTTCCGGTAGTAGGCCTTGCAGGTCAGGAAGACCGTGGCGTCCCTCACTTCGGGGACCACGCTCAACTCGTACTGCTTCTCCCTGGCCGCCTGCTCCAGCTTCACCCGGTTGACTCCGAAGAGATACACCCGGGGCACCGGCACATCTTCGCCGGGCTTCCTCACCGCCTCGCGGACCGCCGCCTGGGGCTGGTTCTCGGAGAAGGGCAGCACCCTCTCCTGCTTCTTCTGCAGCACCCCGTCGGGGTCCAGCCAGCGGACCTCCCGCAGCACCGGCCTGCCCCTGAGAACAGCGTCGACCACTTCGGAGACATCGGCATGGAGGGCCACACTGTTGAACTCCTGGATCTCCACCACCACGTCGAAGGTGGGCGGCGCCTTCCGCTCCAGGATGGACTTCTGGGTCCCTCGTCTCCGGGCCTCTTCATCGCCCAGGGTCACCGTCTGGATGCCCCCGATGAGGTCGGAGAGAATGGGATTGAGGATCAGGTTCTCCAGGGTATTGCCGTGAGCTGTGCCCACCAGTTGAACGCCGCGCTCGGCGATGGTCCGCGCTGCCGCCGCCTCCAGGTCTGTGCCGATCTCGTCGATGACGATGGCCTGCGGCATGTGGTTCTCCACGGCCTCGATCATCACAGCGTGCTGCATGGTGGGCTTGGTCACCTGCATCCGCCGCGCATGGCCGATGGCGGGATGGGGGATATCGCCATCACCGGCGATCTCGTTGGAGGTGTCCACAATGACCACCCTCTTCTTCACCTCATCGGCCAGCACCCGGGCCACCTCCCGGAGCATGGTGGTCTTGCCCACGCCCGGCCTGCCCAGGAGAAGGATATTGCGGCCCGACTGCACCAGGTCCTCGATCAGACTGACTGTCCCGAAAACCGCCCGGCCCACCCGGCAGGTCAGGCCGACGATCCGCCCCTGGCGATTCCGCATGGCGGAGATGCGGTGCAGGGTGCGCTCGATGCCGGCCCGGTTGTCATCATTGAACGCGCCGATGCGCGAGGCCACGTACTCCAGGTCTTCCTGGGTAACATCCTTCGGACTGAGGACGATCTCGTAGCTGTGGAACCTGGCCTCCGGGGGACGCCCCAGGTCCATGACCACTTCCAGAAGCTCGCCGCGGTCCTCCCGCTCCCGCAGAGGCTGGGAGACGAAGGGCGGCAGGATATTCAGCAGCGCATCGGAATCATCGATGATGGTCTTCTGCATCATCCTCCCGCGCTAGGCACCCGCCGGCACAAGGCAGGGCTCCTGGGCCCTGGCCAGAAGGTCCTTGGCCAGCACGGAGTACCGCGCCACCTGACTGAAACCCCGGCTCTCCAGCATTCGGGGCAGACCCGGCTCGAACTCCGGAACCAGGCAATACAGGTGCCGGCAGCCGGCCAGGCTGGTCAGACAGTGCTCCAGAACCCGCTCCAGTTCATCATCGGAGACCGCCATGACCTCGAGTTGGCCCCTCTCTCCCTCTGTGTCGAATGCTGCCCACGCCGCCAGACCACCCTCCTTCTCGAAGACCCACTCCTGCCCCGCACTCCTGTCCCTGTTGGCCTTCCACTGGGCGAAGGTGGCTCCCTCCGCCCGGCGCACCGCCGCCGGGATCCGCCGCTGATACAGCTCGAAGAGCCTGTAGTCATCATCCACATGCCTCCGCCGGGGAGGGGATGCCGCGGACGGTCCGCTCGCCGGGGCATCGCCGGCCGCCTCCCTCTGCCGCTCCCGCCAGTAGAGTCGTTCCGTGACATACGTCGCGAAACCGGACTGCTCGGCGGCGCTCAGAAGGGGGCTGGCGTCCGGCAGGCGGAGGAAGACCTTCTCCACGGCCAACTCACCGCCGGCCAGGCTGACCTGCTCCAGGAGAGCCAGGCAGCAATCGCCATCCTGTTCGCGCAGGAGGAGGCGGTCCACTTCCCAGGCCTGGGGGCTGGAGCGGTCTCTGACGGACGACAGCCCGCGCAGCGAGAAGCCCTCGGTGCACACCCAGACGCAGAATCTCCCCCGGGGACTGAACCACTGGCCCAGCAGGCTTGCCAGGCCGCCGAAGAACGCTGTGCCTGTCGCTAGGTTGTCCTTCGTCTTGGCTTTGTTGGACAGCGCTCTCCCCTGGAGGGCGATATCCAACACATCCAAAGGCAAGAACGCGCGAATCATTGACTCCGCTTCACCAACCCCGGGTGGCCAGCAGCTCCTCCTTGGGGATGGCCTTGATGTCCAGTCCAGGCATCGCCGCTCGCAAACCCCTCGACACCTCGGCGATGATCCGGGCGTCGCGGTGATGGGTGGTCGCCTTCACAATAGCCTTGGCCCTGGCCGAAGGATCGCTGGACTTGAAGATGCCTGAGCCGACGAAGACCCCGTCCGACCCCAGCTGCATCATCAACGCTGCATCCGCCGGGGTGGCGATCCCGCCTGCCGCGAAGTTGACCACGGGCAGCTTCCCCGTGCGGCGGACATCCAGAACCAGCTCCAGCGGCGCCCCGATTGCCTTGGACTCCGCCATGAGCTCTTCTTCCGGCATGTTGGCCAGCTTGTGGATCTCCCCCATGACCGCCCTCATGTGGCGTACCGCTTCCACGATATTCCCGGTTCCCGCCTCACCCTTGGTCCGGATCATGGCCGCCCCTTCGGCGATGCGGCGCAGGGCCTCCCCCAGGTCCCGGCAGCCGCAGACGAAGGGCACCTTGAAATCATGCTTCCAGACATGGTGGCTCTCGTCAGCCGGGGTCAGCACCTCGGACTCATCTATGAAATCGACGCCCAGCGCCTCCAGCACCTGTGCCTCGACGAAGTGCCCGATCCGGCACTTGGCCATCACCGGGATGCTCACCACGGCTTTGATGGCCAGGATCACGTCGGGATCGGCCATGCGGGCCACTCCCCCGGCAGCACGGATGTCTGCCGGAACCCTCTCCAGCGCCATCACGGCACAGGCCCCGGCATCCTCAGCGATCTTGGCATGCTCGGCGGTGACCACATCCATGATCACGCCGCCCTTGAGCATCTGCGCCAGACCGGTCTTCACAGTCCAGGTTCCCTTCTCCATCCTAGTCCTTACCTCCTAGACTCCTCCACGGGCCATGACGATCCTGCCAGCATTAGTCCCTGACGCCCCAATGCTGTGGTCACAATCCCCCTCTTCCAGCACACCCCTATTCTAAGCATTCTCACGGCTGTTTATCAAGTGCCCGTGCTTGACTTGACCACGCGTATCTGATAAGTTCTTCTGGCTGCGGGCGATTAGCTCAGTGGTTAGAGCGCTGCGTTGACATCGCAGAGGCCACTGGTTCAAGTCCAGTATCGCCCACCACCGCTTGCAGAAAGTATTAGGCGCTGGTAAATCACTTGCTCCGGCATGGCCCACAACTGCTTGCGGGACCTAGACGCTTCTCAAACCGATCCCCTAGCCCTCGCATGAGCCATGTCAACGCCTTGCTACGTGGAAGCCCGTGTGCGTACCAGAAGGGTGAATCATGAACAGGCGGATCTGTGGCGAGAATGACCACGTGTTTGGAGCCGAGAATCCGCCTTAGGCCACCTACTTGTCATCACGAATGCTCCTATAGCGATGTTACCTGGAAATGACAGATGTGGCTCAGGACCTTGACATGCTCGATGATTGCATCGTAGGATTCGCGCAGCTGCTGAGGCAGGATGGAAGGCATTCTTCTATCAGTGTCGCGCAGGGAGACGCTGCTATGACAGAACTGTTGAGGACTCCTGACGAACGTTTTCACGATCTTCCGGGATTTCCTTACGATCCGCTCTACGTCGATGATCTGCGAGGCTTTGAAGGTCTACGGATGCACTACGTGGATGAAGGTCCTAGAGATGCCGGCGACATCTTTCTCTGTCTACACGGCGAACCAACCTGGAGTTATCTCTACCGGAAGATGATCCCGGTTTTCACGGCTGCTGGCCACAGGGTGATAGCTCCGGATTTCTTCGGCTTTGGACGTTCGGATAAGCCTGTACAAGAAGCAGAGTACACCTTTCACTTCCATCGCAACATGCTGATCGCATTTGTTGAACATTTGAGTGCCAAGAACATCACCCTTGTTTGCCAGGACTGGGGCGGAATCCTCGGGCTCACTTTGCCAATGAGCATGACTGATCGTTTTTCCCGTCTGCTGGTCATGAACACGGCTCTCGGCACGGGAGACGTTGAACTCACCAAAGGATTTCTAGATTGGCGCGCTTGGGTCAGAAGAAATCCTGACTTCTCTGCCGCCAGACTGCTGAAACGGACATGTCCTCATCTGTCGGAGAAGGAATCTGGTGCCTACGACGCACCATTCCCCAACACCAACTACAAGGCCGGTTTGCGTCGCTTCCCTGAACTAGTCCCTGACCGGCCTGACGCGCCTGGCGCGGAGTTGTCACGCAGGGCACGACACTGGATGCGCAGTAGTTGGACAGGCCAGGTATTCATGGCCGTCGGGATGAAAGACCCGGTGCTTGGACCACCGGTGATGGAGGCACTTCGAAGTGACATACGCGGCTGTCCAGAGCCATACGAGGTCGTTGAAGCTGGGCATTTTGTACCGGAATGGGGAGAGGCAATCGCCCGAAGGGCACTGTCTGCGTTTGACTGAAACCCCGGCGTCTGGCGAGGAAGTGCGAGTTCTGCGGATTTCACAGACCGAAGGCGAGTTCAAAGCGCGGAGTTCTTTTCTGAAAGGCGTCAAGTCCCCCTTCCTGCCCGTTTTTCGTCAATCTTTTCTTCGTCCCCTGAAGGACACAATGTGGCTATTGGACCACGGCCCCTTAGTCTTGATAAGAGGTCCCCAAACGACCAAGAACTAGGGAAGGCGGCCGGGGCAGTTCTTTCCTTGTTCGCATCATCACTCTCTCTTCGTAGGCACGGTTGTCAGTCAGGCAGTGCCAGGTGATCTCGCAGAGCCGCCTGGCCAAGGCAGTGACAGCACAGTTAGCGCCCTTTCGTCTCTTGATCCTATCGAAGTAAGCACGGCAATAGGCGGAAGAGCGCTGGGCGGCCCAGGCCGCTTCCACGAAGGCCCAGCGCAGCCACCTATTGCAGTTGGGCAGCAGCCTACCATGACGAACTTTGCCACCAGAGGCATAAGTGGTCGGTACCAGCCCAGCATAGGCGCATAGCTTACCGGGATGAGAGAAGCGGTGGACATCGTCTATCTCTAGGGCCACAAGTGCTGAGAGGACCTTGCCAACGCCGGGGAGAGTGCGCAGGATAGCCACTTCCGGTCGTTGGCTCAAGGCTTCATCAATCCACTCCCCAGCTTTGCCAATCTGGCGTTGGACTAGATCCAGCAGATCCAGGTGAGCCCTCAGCAATCTATGCTCAGGTATGGGCAGTTGAACTTGATCCAGGAAACGCCGCCCGGACTGGCCGAAGAGACTGGCCACAGGTGGAGGTTTCACGTGGTTCCGATCCATGATGTTGTGGATGCGATTCTTGATCCTGGTTTGCAGCTCCACCAGCCACAGCCTCTGCCGCAGTAGATTCTTCTGGATCCTCACCTCTCTGGACGGCACGTGTACCACTGGTATGAGGTCGGCCCTCGGCAGATCAGCCAGTATGGTGGCATCAACCGTATCAGTCTTGATCCTGGCTTCAGCGATGGCTCTGGTCTTCACGGGATTGGCCAGGACGGGCTCCACCCCAATGCCTTCCAGGAGATCGTAGATGACCCCCCAGTCGCGACCAGCCTCTAGCACAGCCTTGGTGGGACCATCGATGGCACCGAAGAACTCTCGGAAGGAACCTACGTCGTTCTGCAGAGATGCTCGACAGAGCAGGCTGCCAGTCTCATCCTTGACTACTACCGTGGAGTACCGCTTGTGGGCATCTACACCAGCAAATGGCATGTCTACCTCCCGCAATAAGATTTGCTCCCATCGTATCGCGGGACTTGATGCCTTTCATCATGCCATCTTGATATCGTACAGTATGGCCCGCCATCTTCGTGTCTGCTCGCAGAAGTTGGCCAGCGTGCGGCAGAAGCCGGCACAGCAGACTGGTCTATGAGAAAAGAGGCAGCGCGCTGAGCCTCACGCTATCTTGTACCTGAACTGGCAGAAGATGTCGTCCTCGCTGTTCCGCGGCGGTATCTTGAGACGGATAACCTCGATGGCAGGATTGAACAGCTTTGAGTGCCTGGATCGCATCGCAGCGCAGGTCGCGCTGCAGTGGATGGCATCTCTTCCCTGTCCTTCCTTCTCCAGCGCCGCTATCGTGGGGCAGTAGATAACGGTGCGGATGGCCTCATTCCGGTTCAGTACCTCGACCCTTTCTGCGATATGCAGACCCTCGGGCCTGGGGCCCATCACCTTCATGTAGTCGGCGACGTCCCTCCCCCGGACGTTCAGCAGCCTGGCCAGCTCACTCACGTAGAACTTCATCACCTTGTCCCAAACCCAGTTGTCGCGATCCAAGGCCTTGTCGTTGCCGGCCAGTTCCTTCACCGAAAGGTACCAGAAGCCATCCACGGCCAGTATCATTCTGGACGACAGCTTCACCAGGTCGATGAGTTCGTCCCTGGAAAGACCCTCCAACTTCAGATCAGCGGTGCTATCTGGGGTTCTCTTGTCCAAAGCCGTCACCTCGCTCTCTCGCGGTTGGTTCCCTGTCTGTGAAGACGTCCTTCCCCGGGCGTGTGGCCACCATGATACCAAGACCCCTGGGAAGACGCCATGCAGAGGAGTGTGGGCACAAATAGACACAGGGGTTCTCCCTGTACTTCCCTCGGTGTCGGGATATAGAATGCTCATGGTGAAGCAGAAGGAGGTACTCCGGCATGGTCAAGGCAGTAGCGCTGCTCAGGAGGAAGCCCGGCCTGTCACTGGAGGAGTTCCGCAGGCACTACGAGGAGGTTCATGCGCCGTTGGCCAAGAGGCTCTTCCCATTCATGAGGAAGTACATGCGCAACTACGTCACCGCTGCGCCTTTCTCGCCCGCCGGTCAGGAACCGAGGTTCGACTGCATTACTGAGGAATGGTTTGACGACATGGAGGCAGTCCGGACCATGATGGACATCTACGCCAGCGAGACTGGTCGTCCCATCCGGGAGGATGAGAAGGCGCTCTTCGACATGGCCAAGCTGGAGTACTTCTTCGTTGAAGAGGTGACCTTGAAATGACCGGGCCCTGTTTCCGTTCGTGGACCGTTCCGGAACTGTCGCCTTCAGCCAATCTGAGCTGGATTCACTGCGGTCCGCCTGATACCGGGATAATGGCCCCGCTGATGTAGGCCGAGGCATCCGAGGCCAGGAACAATGCCAGGCCGAGGATATCGCCCGGCTGCCCCACTCTCCCCAGCGGCACCGCTTTGGAGTACTTCTCGAATGTCTCCGGTGGCATGTGTCTGCGTTCGGTTTCGGTGTCAATCAGGCCGGGCGAAATGGCATTGACCCGGACTCTGTAGCGGCCCAGTTCAACGGCCAGCATCCTGGTCAAGTGGTCTATCCCGGCCTTGGCTGAACCATAGTGGGTCATGCCGTGAGTGGGGCGGACCGCCGTGCCGGAGCTGAAGTTGACAATGCTGCCCCTCATCTGATCCGCCATGACTCTGCCCACTGCCCGGCAGCAGAGGTGTGTGCTCTTCAGATTGAGGTCCACCACCCGCTGCCAGACCTCCAAGTCCATGTCCAGGACGGGGATAGCGCGGTCCGCCCCCGCACCGCCCGCACAGTTGATCAACACATCGATACGTCCGAATACAGCCTGAGTGCGTCGCACCATCTCCGACACTTGTTCCTCATCGGTCACATCGGTAGGAACCGCCAAGGCTCTTCCTCCGCGGGATTCCACCTCCCGAACAGTGGCGTCAAGATCGATGGCGCTGCGGGCGGCCAGCACCACGGGGGCACCTGATGCGGCAAATCCCCTGGCCAGCGCGTTGCCGATGCCCCGGCCGGCCCCGGTGACAATGGTCACTCTTCCTTCAACGGAGAAACTAGGCAGGGATGAAGTCTGATCCAAAGCCATGCCATCCTCGGCTGTTCTGCATGCTGGCAGACGAAGCCGGATATGACGCGGGGCCTGTCTAGCCCTTCCAGTTCTTCAGCACTTCGTGCGCGCTGTTGTAGCCCGGTATGAAAGTGACGCCGTGCCCGGGGTGGCAGGCCGACCCGCAGAGATAGAGACTCTCGATGGGGGTCTTGTATGCTGACCATCCCACCACCGGCCTGAAGTCCAGCATCTGCTCCGGATGGATCAGCCCGTGCGTGAAGTCTCCGTTGGTGCAGCCGAACATGGACTCGTAGTGGAACGGCGCCAGGACCGCCTTGTCGACAATGGAGTCCCTGAAGTTCGGGGCGTACCTGTTCAGCTTGTCTATCACCTTCTCCGCCAGCACATCCTTGAGCCGGCCGTGCTGGTCCCTCGGAGCCGTGCAGGGGAAGAAGAAGGAGAAGATGCTGGCCGCGTAGTGGCCAGGCGGGGCCAGACCGTCATCCAGAACACTGGGGATCTGGAGTCCGAGGGTGGGATCCTCCGGGATACGGCCCCACTTGCAGGCGTCCCAGCATCTCTCCAGGTGTTCGGGGCTCTCGAAGATGCCGACCATTCTCCTGAGGTTCCCCTCATTGGCGAAGGCGTTGTCACCGGTGAACTCCGGCAGTTCCTTGAGGGCCAGGAGGATCTGTATGTAGGCGCCCCTGTGGTCTATCCGCTTGACCATGGCCGCGAAGTCCGAAGGCACGTTGCTCTCCCCCACCAGCCCCAGGAAGGTGGCGTTGGCATCGAGGTTGGAGAGAACCACCCTGGCCGTCACTCTGTCACCGCTAGCCGTCTCGACCCCCTCAGCCTTCCCATTCTCCAGCAGGATGGTCCTGACTGAAACGCCTGTCCTGACCTCGCCGCCTTTCTCCTGTATGGACCGCCGCAGGCCCTCTGACAGCATGCCTATGCCGCCCTTGATGCTCCGCATCAACTGGGCCGTAGGGGGCGCCGCCATGCCATAGGCTAGGCACAAGGCGCTGCCGGGCGTATAGGGCCCGCGGTAGGCGGACTGGACCGCCATGAAGGCCAGGAACCCTCTGATCAGCTTGTGGCGGCTGGGATCGGGGAAGTACTCGTCGATCACATCCATGGCGCTGCCGAAGAAGCATTTCCTCAGCACATCCTTGGTCTTCGCGTCGGGTGCGGCATCTATTACGGCGCCTATGGATCTGGGCAGACGGAGCGGGCTGAAGCGGTCCAGGGACTCACTCGCGATGCGGCAGAACTCGGACAGACCAGCGAAACCCAGAACAGCATCAATGCCGTGGTCTCGCTGCATGTGCTCCGCCAGCTTCATCGGGTCGCTGTATAGGATCACCGGATTCTCGCCCGGAACCCCGAAGCTGCATGACATGACGGGCGTCTCGATGACGTCCAGTCCGTGGCTCTTGAGCTCCAGGTCCTCCACCACCTTGTCACTGAGAGGGAAGAGGACCGAGGCGGCCACATCATGCTTGTAGCCCTTGAGGTACTCCACGGTACTGGCCATCCCGCCGACGTATTTGTTCTTCTCCAGCACCAGCACCTTCAGGCGCTGCTTGGCAAGAACAGCCGCTGCCGCCAGCCCGTTGTGACCTGCTCCCACTATGATTGCATCGTAGTCCGCCATCTCAATCCCCTCCTCGTCACGAATAGCCAGGAGCCGCTACACGGCGATGCTACAAGATGCCCTGCGATGTGTCAACGTTCGCACGGGCCGCCAGATGACCGGCCCGGTGGGCAAGGCGCTTCGGGAGGGACGCCTATTCCGCGGATCGAAACAGCACGATCTCGTGGAGCGCCGTCCCCGTCTCCTTGCTGGTCTTTCCCTGGCGGGTCACACCGATCTCGAAACCGGACTGCAGCCTGAAATAGCCCGGCCTCAGCCGCAACAGGTGCTTCGCGGCCAGCCTGAGAGGCAGGCTGAAGTTCTCCAGCATGTCCTGGCTCTCCAGGACCTTCCTGACGGAGAGCTTCACCTCAAGTTCATTCGGAACCCTGATTGCCAGGTTCCTGGGGTAGCTGTGCTTTGCCTTCGGGTCATACTGGAAGTCCGTCTTGATGAAGTCGAACTCCCCGGTGCTGAGCACGACTTCCCTGCCTTCGGCCAGCATCAGCACCTTCACCGCATGGCCGTCCATCTTCTTGTTGCACTGGATGAAGGCGAAGGACACCGTGTAGCGGGGCGAGTAGACCCGCCCCCACATCCAGTAGTCGATGATCCTCGGGAAGGCGAAATCCAGCCAGTTGTGGTCATGGTATCCCACGCCCCTGACCGGCAGCGTCTGGTCCCCATCCGTGATCGTTCCCTCCACGGAGGCGCGGGCAAAGGGAACCACCCAGGCGAAGTACCCCATGTTGCCGAAGTGAGAGATGCCTTTGCCGGGCTTCCAGCCATTGACCTCGGCCCGGTAGGTGAGATGGCAGGCAAGGCCCTTCTCCTTCACGTGGACCTCGTAGACAGGCAGTCCTCCCGGCGATTGCGTGACCGTCAGGCGGTTGTCTCCGACCTTGATGTCGGCCTTGTCGCGGGAAGCCTGGAAGGCCGACTTGGCGCATGGCACGAATACCTGGGCCCGTCTGCCGTCCGGCCGAAGCACCACGATCTCCACACCGCTCTTGCCCGCCGCCCCGGGGTTGGGGTTGGCGGCCCAGAAGAAGACCACCACCGTGTGGCCGCTCTCCAAGTGCGCGTCGAAGTACCACCACTCGTACATTCCCTTCTTGAGCAGGTCAATATGAAGGCCGTCTTCCTCGGGCTTCAACTGCTCGATGCTGCCGTCGCGTCTGCCCGGCCCGGTCCAGGCTTCTTTGACCAGGGGACTGATCCTGTCGGTCATGGATTGCCGTCTCTTTCTCGTCAGATGCCCCAAGGCCTACACCGCTGCCCGCTCGTCCTCGGGCTCGGCATAGAAGAAGGGATCTGACGCGGTGTTGGGATCCAGGGCCTTCTTGATCCTGCTCAGGTACCTGGGATAGTCATGGCAGGCGGGGCCGAAGCGCTTGTTCATCACCGTGCCGAACGCCGCGATAGGGATGCCCATGGCCTGCTCGATGGCCGCGTTGCAGCCGGCCTCGATGATCTCCGCAGACGCCTTCACCGCCTCGGGGTCTCCTGAACCATAGAGGTAGATCCCTTCCAGATACCCCAGATGACAGTTCTCAAAGGTGCCGCCGCAGCCCAGATCGCCGCCGTCGTCCAGGAAGGTCCCCTTCTCCATGTACGCCTTCTTGGCCCGGGCAATCCACTCCGCCTGGGTCACGCCCATATCCCAGGTGTCGAACGAACCCAGCATGGTGGACATCCCTTGAGAGGGACGGAAGGTGGCCTGGGTGTTGACGGCGTTGCGCACCAGCAGCCAGAACAGCCGGGAGTCCTGAACCAGCTTCTGCTGCTTCCCCATGGGGAGGCTGTGGATCACGTCCTGCAGGAAGGGGAATCGGCGGAGCAGAGCCAGCGGGTCTTTGACGTGTTTCAATAGAGGGCCGGCGATGCGAAGCACCCCGGGCGTTATCTTGAGGGTCATGGGGATCTTGACCCCGCCCGTTTCCCTCATGATCTGCTTCATGGCGGTCATCTTCCACTTGAACTCGCCCTCCGAGTAGCCGATGACTGAATTGACCAGCACGTGGTGCATCACCTTGTGAAAGACGCCGCTCTCCTGACCTGCCCCCGGTAGTGGTACCACCTACAGAGTTAGAGTGACGAGCATTTTGGCTTCAGGAGCTGGTGGCTTGTAGTGCAGTGAACTGTGCGGCCGGACCTG
>VGOM01000023.1 GCA_016875915.1 Chloroflexota bacterium | reverse complement strand
GCAGGAAATGAGTTGACGTAACGAAATTGATGTTTTCCGCCCCCCTTCGTCGGAGAGTTAACATAACGTCCGCCAAATCCCTGCTGCTGACCCTCTCTCCCTCGAACGTCTGCCCGCCCCCTCCCCTCCCGCCGTGCTCACCCCCGCCTGCCGCTGCCTTCCCTGCCCGGTGTTCAGCTCCACCTTTCCCAGCGGCTCTTCCGGGGCCACTCCCCGCAGCCTTCCTGACGCTGCCCACCCCTGCCACATTCGTGGGCGCGTCCCCCGTAGGCGTGGTCAAAGCTCGGTTCTCCTCGATGCTGTGGGAGAAGCGGTGGTTCTGGCAGTAGACGCACTTCAAATTGCACCCCGAGAAGAAGATCGTCCCACTGCCCCCGCTGCCGCTGATGCCGGGCTCCTCGCCGTGGTGGAGGAAGGCAGTATAGACCACCGGGTCCGGGCCAACGCCGCAGTAGCCCCTCTCCCCCGCCAGCCTATCCACCCGGCAATCCCTGGGACAGAGGTCGCAGCTCCGCCACCTTTCTCGGAGAAGCGCCGCCCTTTCCGCTGCCAGACTGGCCTTGTCAGCAGGATTCATGCTCGCAACCTGAATCTAGTCTCTCACGGATATGTTGCCAGTCCGTGAGCGGCGACGTCAAGCTCAGTCCGTGAATGGCCGCCTTTGGCTTTTGCCTCGTTTTCGGCTATACTGGGATACCTGACTTCACGGTCATCACTTTCACATTCCTACTTCAGCGAAAGGGGGCTGCTTCTATGCGGAGTTATGGCGTTGACAGCATCCGCAACGTGGTCCTGCTCTCCCATTGTGGAGCGGGCAAGACCTCGCTGTCTGAGGCGATGCTGTTCACATCGGGGGCTATCTCCCGCCTGGGTCGAGTCGATGAGGGGACGACCACCTCTGACTACGATCCCGATGAGATCAAGAGGAAGATCAGCATCAATCTGTCTCTCCTGCCCGGCGAATGGAAGGACAGCAAGGTGAACATCATCGACGTTCCCGGCTATGCCGACTTCCTGGGCGGAGCCATATCCGGCATCAGGGTTGCTGACGGAGCCGTGGTGGTCGTCTGCGCCGCCTCCGGTGTTGAGGTGGGCACCGAGCTGATGTGGAAGCAGTTGGAAGCCCGGGACCTCCCCCGCCTGATCTTCATCAACAAGATGGACCGCGAGAACGCCGACTTCTCCAAAGTGGTGGAGCAGGTCCAGAAGAAATTCGGCCGGCACTGCGTCCCGGTCCAGTTGCCCATCGGCGCCCATGCCAGCTTCGAGGGCGTTGTGGACTTGGTCAGTATGAAGGCCTACAAGAAGGACAGCCGGGACGAGTTGGAGATCCCCGCCGCGGTGGCCGGGCAGGCCCGGTCCCTCCATGACAAGATGGTGGAGTCGGTCGTGGAGCTGGATGATGACCTCACCAACCGCTACCTCGAGGGCCAGGAAGTCACTGTGGACGACATCCGCCGGGTTCTGGTACAGGGCGTCAAGGCTGGCAGCATCGTGCCCATTCTGGCCGGGTCTGCCTTGCAGAACACGGCGGTCTGGTGCCTGCTGGACGCTGTCTGCCAGTACCTGCCCTCACCCAAGGAGGCGGGAGCCGTGGAGACGGTCAACGCCACCACACAGCCCGAGACAGTCGGGCCTGCTGAGGGCGGACCGCTGGCCGCGCTGGTGTTCATGACCAGCGCCGACCCCTACGTCGGCAAGGTGACCCATTTTCGGGTCTACTTCGGTGCCATCAGCAGCAACTCCCAGGTGTGGAATGCCGCCAGGGGGCAGATGGAGAGGGTGGGCCAACTTCTCATGTTCCGCGGCAAGACACAGGAGTCCGTAGCCAAGGTGACCGCCGGGGATATCGGCTCGGTAGGTAAGCTGGCGGTGACCGTAAGCGGCGACACGCTGTGCGCCAAGGAACGGCCGTTGAAGCTGCCGGCCATCAAGTTCCCTGAGCCGGTGTACAGTGTGGCCCTGCATCCCAAGACCAAGACTGATGTGGACAAGCTGGGAACCGTTCTGCCCAGATTGGTGGAAGAGGACCCCACCATTCTGGTGCGCAAGGACTCTGATACGGGGGAGACGGTTCTTCAGGGAATGGGCGACACGCACGTGGATGTCACGGCTGAGAGGATGCAGCGCAAATTCGGCGTCGGCGTGGACCTCAAGACGCCGAAGGTTCCCTACAAGGAGACCATCACCGCAATGGTCAAGGCTGAATACAAGCACAAGAAGCAGACCGGGGGACACGGTCAGTATGGCCATGTCCTCATTGAGGTCGAGCCCCTGCCCCGGGGCACCGGCTTCGAGTTCGCCGAGAGAGTGGTCGGAGGAGCGGTCCCGAGGAACTACATCCCTGCCGTGGAGAAGGGTGTCATGGAGGCGAAGCAGGAAGGCGTGCTCGCCCGATACCCTCTGGTCGACATGAAGGTGACCCTCTACGACGGCAGCGCGCACGCGGTGGATTCCTCAGAGATGTCCTTCAAGATCGCTGCCGCACAGGCGTTGAAGAAGGCCCTTTCCCAGGGTCACACCGTCCTGCTGGAGCCTATAGTCCGTCTCCGGGTCATTGTGCCCGAAGCCTTCACCGGCGACATTATGTCCGACCTGAATACCAAGCGGGGAAGGGTCATGGGCATGACCCAGGAGTATGGCAGCCAGGTGATCGAGGCCCAGGTGCCCCTGGCCGAGGTTCTCAGATATGCTGTTGACCTCAGGGCCATCACTCAGGGACGTGGCGGCTACACCATGGAGTTCAGCCACTATGATGAGGTGCCCGCATATCAGAGCGAGAAGATAATCGCCGAGCGGGCCGCCGAAAAGGAGAAGGCCTAGCCAGCCGATCATCTCCGGAAATGAGAGAAGGGCCACTCTTGTGAGTGGCCCTTCTTGTCTGGCTTTGCCTGGCGTCCTATTCCTTCAGCAGCTCCTGCACCTTCTGGGTGAAGGCAGGGAGGGCCTGCTTCCAGTCGGCCACGATGCCGAACCGGGCTTCCCTGAAGATATTGGCCTCCGGGTCCTTGTTGATGGCTACTATGGTCTTCGATCCGGAGCAGCCGGCCATGTGCTGGCTTGATCCGGAGAGGGCGATGGCGATGTAGAGCTCCGGGGCCACGATCTTGCCGGTAAGTCCCACCTGTATGCTGGTTGGCACCCACCCGTTGTCGATGGCCGGCCTGGTGGCGCCTACGGCTCCCTTGAGCAGCCTGGCCAGTCCCTCCAGTTGCTTGAACCCGTCGGGACCGCCCAGTCCCCTGCCGCCGGCTATCACGGCCGGGGCCTCCTCCAGCTTCACGCCGGTGACTTCCTCCTTCACTTTCTGGACGAACTTGGCCCTTATCTTGGAGGCATCGATGCCGGCTGTGATGTCGGTCACCTCGCCTTTCCTGGCGTCGTCCCTGGGCAGGGGCGACATGGCCTTGGCCCGCACTGTGGCCATCTGGGGCAAGCTCTCGGTGGTGAAGACTGCCCTGGCGTTACCCCCGTACACCGGTCGCGTCTGGATGAGGGCTTTGCTCTGCGCGTCGATGTCGAGCTCCGTGCAGTCCATGGACAGCGCTGTCTGGAGCCGGAACGCCAGCCTGGGGGCCAGGTCGCGCCCCATGGAGGTCTGGCCCATGAGCACCACCCGGGGAGCCACCTGGTTCACCGCATTGACCATGGCCATGACATAGGCGTCGGTCTGGTAGTCCTTGAGCAGCGGATCGTCCACAACGTACACTTTGTCCGCACCGCAGGCAATGGCTTCGGCAGCCAGGCCCTTCACCCCGCTCCCCAGCAGGACGACGGACAGGCCTTCGTCCAGCTTGTCGGCCAGCTTCCGGCCGCCACCCAGCATCTCCGCCGTCACTCCCGCCAGTTTCCCTTCAATAGCCTCGCCGCAAACCAGCACACCCTTGTGATCAGCCATCAGTTCCTCCTTAAGACGTTGCTATGCTCTCTCGGCACCGGCGCTTGCCGCCGCCGGCGTTCTTGTCTTCGGTTCGTTTCTCTCTGCGTCAGTAGCCAGCCAGCTGTCGCCCTCAGACAGCAGCTCATCGAGTAACCTGTCCGCGGAGCCCGACCCCGGCGCCTCCGCGGCCTTGAGTCTGGCGTAGATGTACTCGATGGTTATCCCGCAACAGGGCACCTCGTTCCTCAGAGTTGTCTGTCTAGAGGACTTTTGCCTCTCTCAGCCGGAGGGCCAGCTTCGCCGCCGCATCGGCGGCATTCTCACCCTCAACGATCTCGCACTTGCCTTCCTTGACCGGCTGGAACAGCTTCACCAGCTTGGTGCGTCTGCCGCTGGCGCCGATCTGCGCCGGGTCCACGCCGATGTCCTGCGGCTTCCAGATGGTCGGCTGTATCTTGGCCGCCCTCATGATGCCCTTCAGCGGCGCATAGCGGGGTTCGCCGAGCTCGTTGGTCACCGTGATCAGACACGGCGTCGGCGACTCGATGATCTCGAAGCCGTCGGGCACGATCCGCTCCACCTTGACCTTGCCGTCAACGCTCTCCACCTTTTTGGCCAGCGTTATGCTCGGTATTCCCAGGAGTTCGGCGATGCCGAGGCCGACCTGACCGGCGTCCCAGTCGGCGGCCTGTCTTCCGCAGAAGATGATGTCGAAGCTGCCAATCTTCTTGATGGCCATCGACAGGGCATAGGCTGTGGACCAGCTGTCGCCGTTCTCATAGACCGGGTCCTCCAGAAGGATCAGTTGATCGGCCCCCATGGCCAGAGGCTTCTTCACCACATCGCGCACCAGGTTGTTGCCCAGGCTGACTACGGTTATCTTGCCGCCCTTGGCGTCCTTGAGTCGCAGGGCTGCCTCCACGGCCGTCTCGTCGAATGTGCTGATGACGGGTGGAACGCCCGGCGGTGGGACCACCTTGTTGGTGGCCGGGTCAACCTTGAAGCTCGCCGGCGGCGCCTCTGGATCGGGTACTTGCTTGACGCAGACAATCAACTCCATGAACAGCTTCCTCCTCTAAGGTCTTCGAAAGTTGGGGGCACTTGTCCGATTGGCCAATCGAACTTCAATTTATCATTTGTGCGTGCTGGGTGTCAATTTTGCCCGGCCCTTTCCCGGTTCGGGCGGATGCCACCCGTAGGGTTCGCGGGTGCTCGGCCACGCCGGCCCGCGCTGCCCGCGTCTTGGAAAAGCCTCGAACGATGTGTCATAATAATGGCTTGATCCCAGACCGAGCCATGCTGTGTAGAGGCGTCAGGGGGGCCACCGTGGTCGCTGCCAATACCCGAGAGGACATCTTGGCGGCTACGCGGGAACTGCTCCAACGGATGGTCGAATCCAACCAGGTGGACCGGGAAATGGTGGCCTGCGTGTTCTTCACCACCACCCCCGATCTCGACGCGGAGTTCCCCGCCCTGGCGGCGCGGCAGCTGGGCTGGAATCAGGAGGCCCTTGTCTGCGGCCAGGAGGTCAATGTGCCCGGCAGCCTGGCCAGGTGCGTTCGGATTCTGATGTTGTTCAACACCGACAAGAAGCCGGACGAGATCAGGCACGTCTATATCAGAGGCGCTGAGGTGCTCAGACAGGCACCGGAGGGCAAGAGGGAGAAACCTTGATCATCGTCATGAAGACCAGTTGCCGGGAAGCGGACGTCGCTGAGGTGATGCAGCGGCTGGGCAAGTCCGGGCTGAAAGGACACCTGTCCACCGGTGTTGAGCGTACTGTGATCGGGGTGGTCGGAGTGATCTCGGCCGTTCCCGACCTCCGGGAGAAGCTGGAGCTGATGCCGGGGGTGGAGGAGGTCATCCGCATCTCCCGGCCCTTCAAGCTGTCCAGCCGGGAGTTCCAGTCTGCGAACACGGTGATCCGGGTTGGTGACGTCGATATCGGCGGGAATGGAGTGGTGGTCATGGCCGGCCCTTGCGCCGCCGAGACCAGAGAACAGGTCCTCAGCACGGCGCGGGTCGCCAGAGCGGCCGGGGCGACCATCCTCCGCGGTGGCGCCTTCAAGCCGAGCACCTCGCCCTATTCCTTCCGCGGTCTGGGCGAGGATGGGCTGAAGATCCTGGCTGAAGCGAAGCAGGAAACGGGACTGCCACTGATCACCGAGGTGCTCACCCCTCAGGACGTCGAACTGGTGCTTGAGTATGCTGACATCCTGCAGGTGGGCGCCCGCAACATGCAGAACTTCACCCTGCTGGACGAGGTGGGCCGGGCGGACAAGCCCGTGATGCTGAAGAGGGGCATGTCGGCCACTATCGAGGAATGGCTGCTGGCCGTGGAGTACATCCTCTCCCAGGGAAACCGCCGGGTGATCCTCTGCGAGAGGGGTATCAGGACCTTTGAGAACTACACCAGGAACACCATGGATGTCAGTGCCATCCCCATCATCAAGAAGCTGTCCCACCTGCCCGTCATTGCTGACCCCAGCCATGGTACCGGGAAGTGGTATCTGGTGGCCCCCATGGCCCTGGCCGCCGTGGCTGCCGGCGCTGACGGCCTCATGGTCGAGGTCCATCCCAGCCCCGACACCGCTCTCAAGGACGGCGCACAGTCCCTGACCTTCGAGCACTTCCAGGATCTCATGAAACAGGTTGCTCCCGTAGCCGCTGCCGTGGGGCGCACCATGGCCGGCAAGAGAGCTTGAGGCGAGAAGGCCATGCGGGTTGAGGCGGAACTCAAGGAGTACGCACCGCAGCGCGAGACGGTGCTCACTATCGGCGTCTTCGATGGCGTTCACCTGGGACACCGGCAGCTCATGGACTACCTGAAGAGGCAGGCCATGTCGAAGGAGTATCTCCCTGGCTTGGTCACCTTCCGCAGTCACCCGCTGCACACCATATCTCCGGAGAGCCCTATCTCGTACCTCACCAGCCTTGACGAGAGAATCAGACTCATCCGTCAGCAGGGCATCGATCTGGTCGTTCCCCTGTCGTTTGACCGCGACCTGGCTCAGATCCCTGCCCGTCGTTTCGTCTCATTGTTGCAGGAGCACTTGAAGATGCGTGGCCTGGTAGTTGGCCCAGACTTCGCCCTTGGGCAGAAGAGGGAAGGGAATGTCTCGGCTCTCCGCAAGCTGGGGAAGGACCTAGGCTTCTGGGTGGATGTGATCCGCCCCGAGATGATCAACGGGGAGGTGGTCAGCAGCACAGCCATCCGGAAGGCTCTGGCCAGCGGTGATATCACCAAGGTGAGCAGGCTTCTGGGCCGCCCCTTTGCCCTCAGCGGCAAGATCGCCTACGGCCGCGGGCGGGGCCGGCAGTTGGGGTTCCCCACGGCCAATCTGGAAGTGAGTGCGGACCATGCCATTCCCGCTGACGGCGTCTATGCCACGAGGGCCCGGCTGGCGGGAGGTGTCTATGGTTCAGTGACGAATATCGGTAGGCGACCCACGTTCGGAGCAGGCGAGCGCACCGTGGAGACCTACCTCGTTGGCTACGACGGCGTTGCCTACGAGGAGGAACTGCACATCGACTTCGTAGAGCGATTGCGGCCCGAGAGGCGATTTGAGAACGCCGATGAACTGGCGGCTCAAATGAAGAAGGATGTGGAGCAAGCGGTGGCCATCCTGGCCAGGGCGGCAGCATGAGCAAAGTGGGATTGGATCACGTCCTGAAGCGAGGGGTCGCGGAGATCATTGTTGAGGAAGAGCTGCGCCAGCTGCTGCAGTCGGGCAGACCGTTGCGGCTGAAGCAGGGCTTTGACCCCAGCCGGCCCGACATCCACCTCGGGCACGTGGTCGGGCTGAGGAAGCTGCGCCAGTTCCAGGAGATGGGCCATCAGGTGATCCTCATTGTTGGCGACTGGACGGCGCAGATCGGCGATCCCAGCGGCGAGTCCGTCACCCGTCCCATGCTCTCTCACGAGGAAGTGCGGCGCAATGCCGAGAGCTACATGAAACAGTTCTTCAAGGTGGTGGACAAGGGCCGGACCCAGGTCCGCTGGCAGAGCGACTGGTTCGGCAAGTTCACATTGAGCGACGTCATCCGGCTGACCAGCAAGTTCACCGTAGCCCAGTTCCTGGCCCGGGAGGACTTCCGGAAGAGGTACGAGGCGGGCCGCCCGGTGGCCATCACCGAACTGCTCTATCCTCTGCTGCAGGCGTATGACTCACTGGAGATCGAGGCCGACGTGGAGTTCGGTGGCATCGACCAGAAGTTCAACTGCCTTGTCGGCCGGGAGTTGCAGGGCATGATGGGAAGGCGTCCCCAGCAGGTCTTCCTCATGCCGTTGCTTGTGGGCACTGATGGCGTCCAGAAGATGAGCAAGAGCCTGGACAACTACATCGGCGTTGACGAGCCTCCGTACGACATGTATGGGAAGGTGATGTCCATCGGAGGTGATGATCTCATTGTGCCGTATTTTGAGCTGCTGACCGATGTTCCTGATGCGGAACTGAAGGAAATGAGGCAGCAGATCGAGTCGCAGTCGGTTAACCCCATGCTGCTCAAGAAACGCCTTGCCCGTGAGATCGTCACCGAGTTTCACAATGCCGGAGAGGCCAACGCGGCTGAAGAGCGCTTTGCCAGTGTTCGTCAGAAGAAAGAAGTGCCTAAGGAATTGCAGGGCGAGGTCAAGATCGGTGTCAAGGTGGGCGCGCAGGTGGTTGTTCAGAGAGACATTGCCAGGAGGATAGTTGAGGCTGGCCTCGCGGATAGCGTTTCCGAGGCCACCAGGCTGATTGCCCAGGGGGCTGTCACGATCGATGGCCAGAAGCTATCCGGCTCGCATGCCGAACTGAAGAACGGCAGCATAATCAAAGTGGGCAAGCGGGGTTACCTACAAATCATTGACGCTGACAATTGGAGGGTCACCAAAGCCTGAATACGACGCAGACTCTCGGCGCGGTAGCAGGCACGGGCGAATCTGATCACCCAGGATGACTTCATCCAGAGAAGGAGACGTTGAAATGCAGCTACGTATCCCCGGCCCAACTCCCTGTCCTGAAGAAGTGCTCCAAGCCCAGTCTAAGCAGATGGTCAATCATCGAGGCAAGGAGTTCAGAGAGACCAACCGCAAGGTCACAGAGCAGCTCAAGCGCTGCTTCCAGACCAAAGGCGATGTCTTCATCCTCACCGGTTCCGGTACTGCCGGGATGGAGGCCGCTGTAGTCAACACCCTTTCCCCCGGCGATGTCGTTCTGGCCGTGAGCATCGGGGCCTTCGGAGACCGGTTCGCCGATATCGCCCAGCGGTATGGCGCCGACGTGAAGAAGCTCCCCTTCGAGTGGGGCCAGCCTGCGGACCCGGACAAGATCCGCCAGGCCCTCAGGGAGACCCCGGCCATCAAGGCGGTGCTGGTCACCCACAACGAGACCTCCACTGGTGTCACCAACGACTTGGCCTCCATCAGCCGGGCGGTGAGGGAATTCGACAAGCTGATTCTTGTTGACGGGGTGAGTAGCATTGGCTCCATTGACCTGCCCGTAGATGAATGGCGGATCGACGTGGCCGTCACCGGTTCTCAGAAGGGCTGGATGTGCCCTCCCGGGCTGGCCATGGTCAGCATGAGTCAGAGGGCCTGGCAGGCGTTCGACAAGGCCCGCATGCCGCGGTTCTACCTAGACCTCGGCAAAGCCCGGAAGTTCCTGGAGGAAAAGGGTGAGACCCCCTGGACCCCCGGTATCTCCACATACTATGCGCTCTCGGTGGCCCTGGACATGGTGGAGCGGGAGACTCTGCCCAAGATCTTCGCTCGGCACGCCCGGACTGCCAAGGCGGCCAGAGAAGGCATGAAGTCGCTGGGACTCGCGCTGTTCCCCCAGGAAAGCCACGCCTCCAACACCGTGACCGCCATCAACGGCCCCAGAGGAGTGGACCTGAAGAAGCTTCTCCAGATGCTCCGCGAGGAGCACGGCGTGGTTCTCTCCGGCGGCCAGGGCAAGCTGGATGGGAAGATCTTCCGCATCGGCCACCTGGGCTGGGTCAACGAGGCCGACATGGCTGAGGTCACCCAGGCCCTGAAGAAGGCCCTGCCTCTGGCCCGGGCCTGATACGGTTGAGCGGCGTTCTGCTAGAATATGGACTCGGTGAATTGGCCGTGTCCCGTGCATTGCTCGCCGATCGCGGGTTCGAGAAGGGAAGGGTGCCGATAGAGAATGAGAATACTAGTCGCTGATCCCCTTGCCGAAGAGGGATTGGAGGTCCTCAGGAAGCAGGTCCAGGTGGACGTCAGGACCAAGATGAAGCCTGAGGAGCTCATCTCGGTCATCGGGGACTATGAGGCTGTCATCGTTCGCAGCGAGACCAAGGTCACCCGCGAGGCCATCGAGGCCGGGAAGAAACTGCAGGTCATCGCTCGTGCCGGTGTGGGCATTGACAACGTTGACGTAGAAGCGGCCACACGGAGGGGCATAGTGGTGGTCAACGCTCCCACAGCGAACACCATGGCCGCGGCGGAGCACACCGTGGCCATGATGCTGGCGCTGGCTAGGCACATCCCGCAGGCTCACGCCAATCTCAGCGGCGGGGCCTGGATGCGCCAGAACTTCGTCGGCGTGGAGTTGAGGAACAAGACCCTGGGTATCGTCGGACTGGGCAACGTCGGCTCCGAGGTAGCTCGGAGGGTCCAGGGATTCCGGATGAAGGTCGTCGCCTACGACCCGTTTGTGTCCCTGGAGTACGCGCAGAATCTCCGGGTGGAGTTGGTTTCCTTCGACAAGGTGCTCACGGATGCGGACTTCATCACTCTGCATCTCCCTCTGACCGACCAGTCCCGGAACCTCGTCGGTGTCAGGGAGCTGTCCATGGTCAAGCCCACGGCGAGGATCATCAACTGCGCCAGGGGCGGGCTGATCGACGAGCAGGCGCTTTCGCAGGCCATCGACGAGGGACGTGTCGCCGGTGCCGCTCTGGACGTGTTTGCCCAAGAGCCGCCCAAGGACAACCCTCTGATGAAGAACCCCAGGGTCATCGTCACCCCTCACCTGGGGGCCTCCACGGCGGAAGCCCAGACCAGCGTGGCCATAGATGCCGCGGAGCAGGTGCTGGCCGTATTGAGTGGCCAGCCGGCCAGGTATGCCGTGAACGCGCCGCTCATCCCCCGCGAGAGCCTGTCGCTGCTTTCGCCGTTCCTGAAGGTGGCCACCAGTCTGGGCAGGATGGTGGCTCAGCTTGCCGAAGGACAGATGGGCTCCATCGACATCAGGTATGAGGGCGAGATCGCCAAGCATGATCTGACCGTGCTCAAGGCGGGGGTCATCGGGGGACTGTTGGAGGGGATGACCGAAGAGCGAATCAATGTGGTCAATGCCAACATGATCGCCCAGAAGCGCGGCCTCAGGGTGGCGGAATACCGGGACACTTCCTGTGAGAACTACGCCAGCCTGATGACCGTCTCCGCCACCACCAGTGCCGGGACCACCACCGTGGCTGGCACCGTACTGCGCGGGGAGATGCACATCCTGAGGGTCAATGACTACTGGCTTGATGTCGTGCCCAAGGGAGGCTATCTGCTCTTCAGCGACCACCGCGACCGGCCGGGCATCATCGGCGCGGTGGGGATGATCACCGGCAATGCCGACATCAATGTCAGCTCAATGCAGCTCAGCCGTCTCAAACCCCGGGGGCAGGCGCTGATGGTGCTGGAACTGGATGAGCCGCTGAGGGACGAGCACGTGAAGCAGATACTGTCCCTCCCGGACATCCACACGGCCAAGCTGGTGAAGGTCTAGCCGGCGCTCCGCGCGGACCTCTCTGCCCCGATCCGGCCTAGAACGAGCGGCCCACTGATGCCGCCAGCGACTTGACCTCCTTCATCAGGCGGGCGAAGTCCGATGGGGTCAGCGACTGCAGGCCGTCAACCAGAGCCTCCTTGGGATTGGGATGGACCTCCACCAGCAGCCCATCGGCTCCGGCGGCTATGGCTGCCTTGGCCACGGCTGGCACCAGCGAGTAGTGGCCGGCGGCGTGACTAGGGTCGACAACCACCGGCAGATGGCTGAACCTCTTGATCACCGGGATGGACGATATGTCGAGGGAGAAGCGGACGCTGTCTTCGAAGGTCCTGATTCCCCTCTCGCACAGGATGACCTGGCTGTTTCCTTCCGCCAGGAGGTAGTCGGCCGCGGCCAGCCACTCGGTCACTGTGCACGAGAACCCTCTCTTCAGGATGACCGGTCGCTTGCTCTTTCCGATCCTGGTCAGCAGGGCGAAGTTCTGCATGTTCCGGGCGCCCACCTGTAGTATGTCGGCGTACCTGGCCACCAGTCCCACATCGTGGGGTTCCACCACCTCCGTGACTACCGCCAGGCCGGTCAGTTCCCTGGCCCGCGCCAGCAGCTCGAGGCCGATCTTCTCCATGCCCTGGAAGCTGAAGGGCGAGGTCCTGGGCTTGAAGGCACCACCGCGGAGGATGCTCGCTCCGGATTGTTTGACTATCCTCGCCGCTTCCATGAGTTGCTCTTCGCTTTCCACGGCGCAGGGTCCGGCCATGACCACGATGGACTTACCCCCGATCTCAATCCCGTTCACGGAAACCACGGTGTTGCGGGGCTTGAACTCCCGTGAGGCGAGCTTGTAGGGCTTCATGATCCGGACCACGTGCTCCACGCCGGGGAGAACGCCAAAGAGATCTGTGGATAGCTGCCCTGTGTTGCTGCCCAGGATGGCCACCACCGTCTTGTCCGTGCCCAGGTTCAATTGGACCTCCAGATTCAACGACTTGGCCCGCTCTACCACAGCATCCACTTCAGCCTGAGTGGCGCCCTTTCTCATCTCCACTATCATGCTCTGCTGTCCCTCACCTTCAGGTTCGCTGCACTGCGGCGGTTCCGCTTCGCCTCAGCGGTGCTCACGCTCGCTGATTGCTGTATCATAGCACGACTTCTGAGCGTGGCCAAGCCAGGCCGCCGGAACAACTGACTTTACCGTTTCGCTGAGCCGGTGCTACCATTATTCGGGGGAACGTCACAGCCTGCAGAGGGCTCGCACCAGATCTGCAGTGGTTTGGAAAGGAAGGAAACAAGCAATCTATGTCTGACACCAAGTTGGCGAATCCCGGTGCCCTGGGCCTGGGCGGCTTTGCCCTGACCACCTTCGTACTGAGTGTCGTCAACACCGGACTGATCGACGGTGACAACGTGGGTATGGTGCTCCCCCTGGCCCTCTTCTACGGTGGCCTGGCCCAGTTCTGCGCAGGCATGTGGGATGTCAGGCGGGGGGACATCTTCGGGGCCACCTGTTTCTCCTCCTACGGCATGTTCTGGATCGCCTTGGCCACCATGATCCTCCTTGAGAATGGTGGGGTGATCGCCAACGTCCCCAGGGAGGGCCTGGGTGTTCTCTTCATCGCCTGGGGCTTCTTCACTCTCTACGCCACCGCTGCCTCTTTCAAAGTGGCCAGGGCAGTGACCGCAGTCTTCATACCGCTCACCGTTGTGTTCTTCCTTCTGGCCATCGGCGAGTGGAGCTCCACGGTGCACAAGATCGCCGGCTACGGTGGCATACTGGTCGCCCTGCTGGCCTGGTATTGCTCCGCGGCCATACTGATCAACAACCTCTCGGGGAAAGAGGTGCTCCCCATGGGCCACACAGCCCCGGCCCCCTGATCATTGGGCCGCGGAATGTGCCGGCCAGGGCTGTCCGTCTATCGCCCTCTTCGTGAGATGTAGAGGCTGAGGGCGTTCCGAGGGCAGACCTCGATGCACCTCGGTTGGGCGTGATTGGTGCAGAGGTCGCAGGCTGTCACCGACTTGGTGCTGTCGTCGAGGGTCATGGCTCCAAAGGGGCAGGCCTCAATGCACCAGCCGCACCCGGCGCAGCGGGCCTTGTCCAGCTTCAGGGTGTGAGTAGCTGCGTCCGCACTGAGGGCGTCCCGGGGACAGGCCTTGATGCAGGGGTGGTTCCTGCAGAACTGGCAGGCGATGGCGGTCACCGTGGAAGGCCCCGTCTGAACGACGCTTATTCTGGACTTCTCCAGGTTGAAGTTGCCTTCCTTGCCCGCCGAGCAGATGAACTGGCATATCATGCAGCCGGTGCACTTGTCCCGGTCGCACTGTACGTAGCGTCGTTCCATGCTACTTCCCTTTTCCCATCGCCGGCGGGCCATCCAGGCCGAGCTCTCTCAGTTTCTGGTGTGGAACGAGGCCTTCAGCGGTCCAGCCCCGGGCTTCGTAGTAGTCATCCAGCATGGCTTTCAGCTTCGCCTCCGCTAGTTCCCCCGCCTTGCCCTTCCTGGCCGAGGCAGCAACCTCCAGCAGGCGTGGTGGCAGGCAATCGTCGCTGCGTTTCCATCCCTCACGGATGTTGAAGGACTTCTTCAGGGTGGTGATTCTCTCTCCGGTCCGCTCCAGTTCTGTGGGAGACAGCCCGACCCCGGTGGCCGCGGCGTAGAGGTCCGCCGCCTCTGACAGGAAGTCGTGGAAGCAGTCCTCCGATTGCCGGCAGAGGAGAAGGGAGTCAAAGAGGGTGGCTTGATCCTCCCTCGCCTTGTTCCGGGAACCTGGATTCGACCGACGGTCTGTGGTTGAGTCCAGGCAAAGCCAGCAGTCATCGGATTCCGCCCCCAGCCCGACCGCCAGCGGCAGGGCTTGGTCTTCGCTTCCTCTGGGATCGCAGCCGGAGATCTCCAGTCCTTTGGAGTGCATGGCCCACTGCTCCGAACCCCGGCCCAGTTTGGCCGAGGCCCGCCTTGTCCCCTCCGCCAGCAAGTGGCCTATGCCTTTCCGCTCCCCGATCTGCTTCACCATCTCAATCAGGGCATCGGCATTGCCGAAAGACAGGTCTATTCCCCCGGCATCCTCCCCGGCGAGCAGCCCTCGCTCGAAGCTTTCCATGGCCCAGGCAATGCAGCCGCCGGTGCTCACCGTGTCCAACCCGTATTGCTGACACAGCTCCGCGGCCTTCAGAATGGCCGGCATGTTGTCGATGCCGCACTGAGGGCCCAGGGCAGCCAGTGTCTGGTAGTCCAGGGTGGTCGCTGCCCACGCATACGGCCCGTCAGCAGCCTGGAGCAGGCCCCTGCAGGCAATGGGGCAGCTTGGGCAGGCGCTGACCTTGACCACCCGGTATCCGGAGTCGTCTTTCCCTGCCAGTTTCGCCGTTCCCTTGAAGCAGGATTCCCGGAAGTTCCTCGTGGGCAGAGCGCCCTGCTTGTTGACGGCAAGGAGACAGTCCAGCGCCGTGGACTGCCTGTTCTTCGCTACCGGCGCTGTCCTGGCTCTGGCGTTCAGAGCCAGCGAGGCCTTCTCCAGCCTGTGCAGGTCATGCACCGCCATTGCCTGCGTACCTCTGATGGCGATGGCCTTGAGCTTCTTGGATCCCATCACGGCGCCGGCACCACCGCGGTGTGACAGGGGGTAGCCGTCATCTATGCAGGCGTAGCTGACCTGCCTCTCGCCGCCGGGCCCGATGGCAGCCACGCGCACGCGGTCATCCCCGTGATGCCTCCGGATCTCCTCTGAGGTCCGCTGAGTAGTCATTCCCCAGAGGTGCCCCGCCGCATTGAAGTGGACTATCTCGTCGTCCACGAAGACATAGTCTGGCGATTCGGCCGCCCCGGTGACTATCAAGGCATCGTAGCCGGCCCTCTTCAGCGACAGCGACCAGTGCCCCGATGACACTGAGGTGCTGAGGAATCCGGTCAGGGGTGACTTGGTGACTGTGGCGTGGTTGCTGCTGCATGGCGCCATGGTGCCCGCCAGGGCGCCGGAGGCGAAGACGATGGCATTGTCCGGGCTCAGTGGTGGCGTCCCCGGTGCCACCCATTCGGCCAGCAACCGCGTGCCTAGACCGACCCCACCCAGGCAGAGCCGCAGCAGGTCCTGCGGCAGGGGTCGGATTTCCGCTCTCCGCGTGGTCAGATCAACTGCCAAACACTTGCCACTATGCGAGTCCAAAGCATTCTCCCACCCGGCGCTTGATGTGGGGCAGACGGCTGGTTCCCTCTACCGCCTATCGTCTGAGCACCTGCTCTGCCCTGTCGGGATCGCTCACCTTGAGCACGATGTTCGCCTTCCCCGGTGATGGGTTGATGAAGGCGTAGAAGTACTCCAGATTGATACCTGCCTCCGCCAGAGGCTTGGCCACGGTTTCCAGAAGCCCCCCGGGTTCGTCGGGCATCTCCGAGTGGAGTACCGTCGTCTCGGTGGCCGTGAACCCCGCCTTCCTGATGGCGTCAGCTCCCTTGGCCGGGTCGGACAGAATCATGCGGACTATGCCGAAATCGGAGCCTTCGGAGATGCACAGGGCGCGGATGTTCATCTTCTGCCCTTTCAGCACCTCAAGCATCTCCACCAGTCTGCCTGGTTTGTTCTCCACGAAGACGGACACCTGCCTGATCTTCATCATCTGCCTCCTCTCCGCGCGGGGCGTCAAAGCTCCCGTCTGTCCACGACTCTCTTGGCCTTGCCCTCGGTCCGGGCTATGGACTTCGGCTCCACCAGCTTGATGCGCACCCCTATGCCCAGGGTGGCCTCCACCTCGTCCTTGACCTTCTTCTGCAGAGCCTCCATCTTCCGCATCTCGTCCGAGAAGACTGCCTCGGATACCTCAATCCACACCTCTAGGTCGTCGAGGTGGCGCTCGCGATCGACAATGATCAGGTAGTGGGGTTCCACTCCCTCGACCTGTAGCAGAATGCTCTCGATCTGTGACGGGAAGACGTTCACTCCCCGGATCTTCAGCATGTCATCTGTTCTGCCTGTCACCTTGGTCATCCGCACCAGAGTCCGGCCGCACTGGCAAGGCTCTGCCCTGAGAGAGGCGATGTCCCTGGTGCGGAAACGGATCACCGGCAGCGCCTCCTTGGTTAGCGTGGTCAGCACTAGTTCCCCCTTCTGACCGTTGGGAAGGCGCGCCCCGGTCTGCGGGTCCACGATCTCCGGCAGGAAATGGTCTTCGAAGATGTGCAACCCGCATCTGTGAGGGCATTCCACGGACACCCCCGGCCCCACCACCTCGGTCAGGCCGTAGATGTCCATGGCCTTGATGGGCAGCTTGGATTCTATCTCGGTTCTCATCTGCTCGGTCCATGGCTCGGCGCCGCAGATGCCCAGCCTGAGCTTGGTCAGCCTCAGATCCATGCCGATCTCCGCCGCCGCTTCGGCCAGAATCAGGGTGTAGGAGGGCGTACAGGTCAACACGGTGGTGCCGATGTCCTGGATGAGCATGAGCTGCCTCTTGGTGTTGCCCGTCGACGTGGGTATGACGGCTGCCCCGACCCTCTCACCGCCGTAGTGGAACCCCAGGCCGCCGGTGAACAGACCATAGCCGTAGGCGTTCTGCATCACATCGTCCTTGGTCACCCCGGCGCTGGTCAGTGTCCTGGCCATGACCTCGGTCCACATCCTCAGGTCATTGGCGGTGTAGGGGGCCACCACCGGCTTCCCCGTGGTCCCGCTGGAAGCGTGTAGCCGGCATACCTGCTGCAAAGGCACGGCCAGCAGTCCGAAGGGATAGTTGTCGCGGAAGTCCTGCTTGGTGGTGAAGGGTATCTTCGACATGTCGGCCAGAGAGCGAATGCTGTCGGGGGTGATGCCCTGCTGCTGGAAGGCGTGCCGGTAGAAGGGGACCTTTTCATAGACCCGGCTCAATTGCGCCTTCAGCCTCTCCAGTTGCAGCGCCTCCAACTCTCCTCTGGGCATTGTCTCGTACTTCGAGTTCCAGATCATCTGCATGCCTCCTGATTCAGTCGCGCTTGGCGGCTCCCCCGCACTGTGCCTCCTGCCTCCCCCGGGCAAAGGCCTTCAGGTTCAGCTGGAGGAACTTCTGGGGCACCCGTTGTGAGAGATCGTCAATATAGGCCCTCTCGTCTATGTCCAGGAAGGCCGAGAGGAAACCGACCAGCAGAACGTTGAGGACCTGAGGGTTGCCCAGTTCCGCGGCGATCTGTGTTCCCGGTACGAAGTAGATCGTCTTCGTCCGCCGGCGCAGGATCTCCTCGACGTCGCTCACGCTGGGGTACCTCGAGGCCCCGCCCACCACGGAGAGAGGCGGTATGGCCAGGTTGTTGACTATGGCCACGCCTCCTTCCCGGAGGTACTCCACCCACCGGGCGCCTTCCAGACGCTCGAATCCCATCAGGAAGTCGGCCTCTCCCTTCTTGATCATGGGAGAGAAGACCCGTTCGCCCACCCGCAGGTGGCTCACTACGCTGCCTCCTCTTTGGGACATGCCCAGGGAGTCCGACTTCTTCACCTCATGGCCGGCCTTCATAGCGATCTCCGCCAGAGCGTCGCTGGCCAGGATCACGCCCTGGCCGCCCACCCCGGTCATCAGTATGTCAGCCTTCATCAGTCCGCCTTCGCCCTGATCGCTTGGCAATGGCACACCTGCCGGCAGAGCGAACACCTGTCGCCCATGCACAGCAGGGTGTCGATCCGGACGTTGTCGTCTTCTCTGGATAAGGCCGGACAGCCGACCCGCAGGCAGTTGAAGCACCGGTCGCACTCCTCGACGTGCACCGTCAGTGGCTTTCCCTTCTCTCTGACCCTCAGGGGGCAGTCGCCGCGGACGACGATCACCGAGGGTTCCTCCGACTCCACGCAACGCCTGATGGTGGACTCAATAACGGGCAGGTCAAAGGCGTCGATCACGTTCACGTCCCGTACGCCCACACCCCTGCACAGGTCTTCGATCACCACCCGCCTCGCCTTCTCGCCTCTCGCGGATATGCCGGTGCCTGGATGACCCTGATGTCCAGTCATGGCGGTGGTGTTGTTGTCCAGAATGATCACGGTGCCCCGTCCTTCATTGTAGACCACGTCCACCAGGCTGGTGATGCCCGAATGCAGGAAGGTGGAGTCGCCAATGACGCTGACTATCCTGTTGGTCACCCCCGCCTTTTCCAGCCCGTGGGCCTGTCCGATGCTGGCGCCCATGCAGGCGCAGGTGTCCAGGGCCAGCAGCGGCGGATAGACCGCCAGGGTGTAGCAGCCGATGTCGCTGGTGGTGATGATGCCTCGGCGCTTGTACTGACTTCCGCCCCGCTTTTCTGAAGCATCATCCTGCGGCTCAACATGGTAGAACCCCAGCCTCCGCAACGCGTACGACGTGGCTGCATGCGGGCAGCCGGGGCAAAGCAGTGGCGGCCGCGGTGGGAACCCCCCCGCTGCCACTGCCGCCGCTCTCGGCTTCTTCGGAGCGGGCAGGAGGCCGATGGCCACGGCCCTCTCCTCCAGGATCTCGGGATTCAGCTCCCCGGTGATCGGCACCAACTCCTTGCCGGTCACCTCCATGCCCATAGCCTTGAAGGTGTCTTCCAGGAATGGGTCCAACTCCTCCACCACCACCACCCGCTCCACCTTCGCGGCGAACTCCCGCACCAGGCTCTCCGGAATGGGGTAGGTGGTGACCAGTCTGAGGAAGCTGGCATTGGGGAAGACCTCCCTGGCGTACTGATAGGCCGCCCCAGCCGAAATGATGCCGATGCTCCGGTCTCTGAGGTTCACCTTGTTCATTGGGAAGGTCTCGAAGTAGGCGGCTAGCTTGCCCATGCGTTCCTCCATCAGGGGGTGCCTGGGGCGGGCGTTCGATGGCACCATGACGAACTTGTGGGGGTCTCTGACGAACCTGGGGCGGTTCCTCTGGATCTCCGGAGATTCCGCTACTTCCGCCACCGTCTTGCAGTGGGATATCCGGGTTGTGCTCCGGAACAGCACCGGGGTGTCGAATTCCTCGCTGATCCTGAAGGCCCATTCCATCAGACTGTAAGCTTCCTGGCTGTCGCTCGGTTCCAGCATCGGGACCTTGGCGAAGCGGGCGTAGTGACGGTTGTCCTGCTCATTCTGGGAGCTGTGCATGCCAGGGTCATCGCAACATATGACAACCAGTCCACCCCTCACCCCAGTCACAGAGGCGGCGAAGAACGGATCCGCGGCCACGTTCAAACCGACGTGCTTCATTATCGCCAGGGCTCTCACCCCGCCGTACGAGGCGCCCATGGCCACCTCCAGGGCCACCTTCTCATTGGTGGACCACTCGACGTAGATACCGGGGAACCTGGCCAGGTTCTCCATTATCTCGGTGCTGGGGGTCCCCGGGTAGGCTGCGGCCAGGCTCAGGCCGGCGTGATAGGCCCCCAGGGCCATGGCCTCATTGCCCGAAAGCAGGCTCTTCATGACTGTCTGTTCCACGTCCTTACCCTAGGCTCTTGTCTTGCCCAGATAGGCCTGCCGTACCTCGTCATTCCTGAACAGCTCCTGAGAACTGCCCTCCAGCACAATGCGTCCTCTCTCCATCACGTACCCTCTGTCGGCGATCTTCAGGGCCGCCGCGGCGTCCTGCTCGATGAGGAGGATGGTCAATCCCTCAGCCCTGAGCCTGGCTATCAGCCGCAGGATGTCCCTCACCAGATTCGGGGCCAGGCCAAGGGAGGGTTCATCCAGCAATAGGATCTTGGGAGAGGACATCAGCGCCCGCCCGATAGCCAGCATCTGCTGTTCACCCCCGCTGAGGCTGCCTGCCTGTTGCCCCCTTCGCTCCTTGAGCACCGGAAAGAGATCAAAGACCATCTCCAGATTGGACTTGACCGTGTCGCTGCGCAGTGCCCACCCGGCATATCCCAGAGGCCGCAGCCAGTTCCTGGCAACATGAGCATAGCTGCCCATGGTCAGATTGTCCATCACCGTCATCGTCCCGAATATCTGTCTTCCCTCGGGGACATACCCAACGCCGAGTCTCACCGTCCGGTGGGATGGCAGGCCGGACAACCTATTGGCGTCCAGCCAGATGTCGCCGCCTTTGAGGGGCACCACCCCCGAGATGGCATTCAACAGGGTCGACTTGCCCGCCCCGTTGGCCCCGATCAGGGTGACGATCTCCCCGGTGTTCACCACCAGTGAGACCTCCCTCAGAGCGGTGGCGCGGCCATAGGCCACTACGGCCTTCTCTACCTTCAGCATGGACTACTCTTCTTCCTCGCCCAGATAGGCCGCGATCACCCTCTGGTTCCGCTGGATCTCGCCTGCCGTGCCCTCGGCGATCTTCTGTCCACTGTCAAGAACAACGACCCACTCTGCCAGGCCCATGACCAGGTCCATATCATGCTCCACCAGAAGCACGCTGATGCCCATGTCCCGTATGCGCCTTACCAGATCGCTCAAATCCCTCTTCTCCAGGGTGTTCAGCCCCGCTCCGGGCTCATCCAGCATCAACAGTTGTGGCTCAGTGGCCAGGGCCCGGGCGATGGTCAGCAGCTTCTGCTGGCCCAGAGGCAGATCGAGTGCATTGCGCTGGGCGTGCATCCCCAACCCCACCAGGTTGAGGTACCTCATGGCCTTGAGGGAGATGGTCTCCTCCTCCCGGCGGCTCTTGGGCAGTCGGAACGCCGCCTCGAAGAAGCCGTAGCGGCTTCGAACGTGCTGCCCTGTCATCACGTTCTCCAGCGCGGTCATGTTTCCAAAGAGCAGAACGTTCTGGAACGTGCGGGCTATGCCCATAGCCGTCCTCTTGTGTGTCGCGACGTTGTTCAACGCCGTGCCCCGAAAGACGATCTCCCCCCTGTCCACCGGATACACTCCGGCCACCAGGTTGAACAGCGTCGTCTTGCCCGCGCCGTTCGGGCCGATGACAGCGGTGATCCTGCCCGCCTCCACAGCCAGGTCCACATTGTTCAGGGCAACAATGCCGCCGAACGCCCTGCACAGCCCCTTGGTCTCCAGGATGCTGGTCAAGGCTCCGCCTCCCTTCGCACATACCTGAGGCGCAACCGTGCATAGCCCTCTTTCAGTCCCACGAACAGCCCCTGTGGCAGGAAGATCATCACCACCATCAGGATGAGGCCGTAGACAATTAGGTCCAGTTCCCCGAACTCGAGCAGCACTTTGTCGCTCAGGATGCGTATGGCGGCCGCACCGAAGATGGCCCCCCAGACGCTGGCCAATCCCCCGACCACAGCCATGACTACCACCATGACCGAGGCTAGAAAGCCGAACGGCTGAGGGCCGACGAAACGGAGATGATGAACAAAGAGACTGCCTGCCAGCGAGGCATAGACAGCGCTGAGCACAAAGATCTTCATCTTGAACTGCGCGCTGTTGATGCCTACCGACTCAGCTGCGGCCTCGCTCCCGTGGATGGCCCTCAGCGCCCTGCCGCTTCGCGACCTCACGATATTCTGGGAGATGAGCAGCATCGCCAAGCACAGGCCCCACACCAGGAAGTACCTCTTGAATGGCGTGTCAAAGACGAAGCCACCCGCGGACAGGTAGGGGATCCCATACATGCCATCAGGGCCGCCGGTGTAATCGCCCAGTTCCCGGAAGAGGATGTAGATGATTAGCCCCAGCCCCAGCGTGGCCATGGCCAGGTAGTTGCCCCGAAGCCTGAATATGGGATAGCTGATGACGTAGGCAAAGGCCCCGGTGGCTGCCGCCCCGATGCCCATGGCCAGCCAGGGGTTCACGTCGTAGGTCTTGCTCAATATGGCCGAGAAGTAGGCTCCGATGCCGAAGAAGGCCGCATGGCCCAGGGATACCTGACCGGTGTAGCCCATGAGAAGGCACAAGCCCACCGTCAGCATGGTGTTCAACCCGATGAAGATCATCAGTGTGGTGTACCTGGCCAGAAACCATTCGAACGGCGCCAGCATCACCAGTAGCAGGAGCAGCACGATGACAGCGTAGGCTGCCCTGCCTCGGACCTTGGCCAGCATCAGCCCACCCTCTCCTCGGCGGCCAGCCTGCCTGATCGCACCAGCAGGATGAGCAGCAGGACCACCAGCGCAATGGCGTCCTTGTAGGCCGAGCTGAAGGGCCCCCAGTCGATAGCCACGGCCAGGGACTCGACGATGCCGATGGTGATCCCTCCCACAAACGCCGCAAAGGGGCTCCTGAAGCCGCCTATGGCCGCTGCCACGAAGCCTTTCAGCCCCATCATCACCCCCACGCTGTAGGAAGTGGTGGTCAGAGGAGCCACCACCACTCCGCCGAGGGCGCCGAAGGCTGCCGCCAGCGAGAAGCTGATCAGCGCCATCACCCTGGCGTCTATCCCCACAAGGCCGGCCGCCGCGCGGTTGATAGCGCATGCCCGGAGAGCCTTGCCCATCACGGTATAGGTCAGGAAGACCTGCAGCACGATCATCGCTGCCACGGTAGTGCCGATGATCCACAGTGCCTGCGGCTGAATGTATGCCCCCAGGAATGATAGCGATTCGTCCCCGGAGAAGTAGGGCGGCCGTACGTAGTCCCTTGTCCAGATTTCACCGGCAACACCCCGAATGAAGACGGATGCGCCAATGGTGATGATGATCAGGCTGACCACCGACGCCTTTCTGGCCGATCGGATGGCCATGAGATAGAGAACGGCGCCGACCGTAGCAACAACGGCGATTGTCAGCAGCAGGGCGGGCACCGTGGGGAGGCCCGTCGAGTCCAGGATTATGTACGAGATCATGCCGCCCAGCATGACGAATTCGCCCTGGGCAAAGTTGATGATGCCGGTCACCGAGTAGATGACGGTGAAGCCGAGGCCGACCAGCGCGTAGATGCTGCCGGAGGTGACACCGGCCACGAGGTACTGGATGAACTCATCTGTGCCGATTGTATTCGCTCCTCAAGCCATTGAGATGCCGGACAAAAAAGGGGGAAAGTGTACCCTTCCCCCTTTCGGCTAGCTGAGCAGAGAACCTGGCGAGTCTAGTCTTCCTCGAGCCAGGTCCACTCTCCGTTGACGATCTCGATCATCACGAAGCACCCCGCGGTCAATCCGTTGTGGTCTTCAGTCGACATGTTGAACACGCCGCCCGTGCCCGGCCAATCGGTGATCGTTTCGATGTAGTCTCGGATCTTGGCTTTGTCTGCACCCACCTTGTCCAGGGCCATCACCACCATGGACAGTGCGTCGTACGCATGCCCGCCGAAGGTGTTGGCGGTGCCGTCGCCGTACTTCTCTTCGAAGTCCGCCTTGTACTCCACCAGGACGTCCTTCTGTGGATCCGAGTTCGGGAGCTGCCCGGCGACAAGGAGCTTGCCCGCCGGGAAGATCACACCATTGACAGCGCTGCCACCCAGCTCGATGAACTTCTTGTTGGCGATGCCGTGACTGCAGAACAGCGGGATGGTGATATTCAGCGCCACCCTGGCCTGGGCGATGAGCGCCGGCCCGGGGTTTGTTCCCCAGCAGACGATAGCCTCGGCCGTGCTGTTCTTGATGTTGGTCATCTCAGCGGTCATATCCTGTTGGGTGGTGTCGAAATCCTCGCTGGCCACGATGGTCAGGCCGTAGTTGGCCGCCTGCGCCTCCAGTATGGCCTTCCCGCCCTTGCCAAATCCGCCGGTATCGGTGATTATGGCGATCTTAGTGAAGCCCGCTACTTCGTCGATGTACTTGAACAACTCTTGCACAGCCAGCAGATCACTCTGAGGGGTCTTGAAGACCCACTCCCGCTGCTCCACCGGCGTTACTATGGTGACGCCGGCGGCGCATGAGACTAGCGGTATCTCAGCCCCGGTTACGATATCGATCAGCGCCATGCTCTCTCCGGTGGAGCTTGGTCCGATGATAGCCAGAACCCCTGCTTCAATCAGTTCGTTGACCCGCGCAACGCACTTGGTGGTGTCGCTCTCAGTGTCATAGACGATCACGTCGAGCGGGTGACCATCTATCCCGCCCTTGGCATTGATCTGTTCAACCATCATCTCTACCGTCTGCTTCTCAGGAGTCCCCAGCGGGGCATTGAATCCGCTCACCGCGAAGACCGCCCCCACCTTGTAGGCTTCCTTCTCCACCTCCTCCTCGGCACAGCCCACCAGAGGAATCGCTGTGCCCAGCAGCAACATGACCAGCAGCAAACCAATCCACTTCTTCATACCAGGAACCCCCTTTCCTACCCTCTAGATTTGGCTGGCATTATATCAGGCAGATCGGGGGACGTGCAAATGCCGGTCAACCGACTGCGTCAGCCTGCCCGGCTACTCATCACTCAGGGCCTGGAAGAAGATGTTGGGCACGCTGGGCATCTGGGAGTTGACCCACTTCTGCAGGCAGCCGAAGGAGCAGAAGTCGTAGTGCTCAACGGCGTGCACGCCCTGCCATTGGGAGACGGCCAGCCAGCCAAGCAGCGCACTGCAGCGGGCGTCCTTGGGTGGCGGCTCCTTGTCGCAGCAATCCGTGTACTCCGCCTTCTTCAGGCAGTTGTAGCAGATGGCGAAGTTCTTCTTGGACATAACCACCTCCACCTCACGCTATGTCCTTCCCTGCCAGACGTGCGCTAGGCCAGCATCGACAGCCTGATGCCGATGGGGCAGTGATCGGAGCCAGTCACCTCGGGCATGATGAAGGCGCTCGACACCGAGGGCAGCAGGTTCTCTGTCACGAAGAAGTAGTCGATCCTCCAGCCCACATTCCTTTCTCTGGCCCTCGACTTCAGGTCCCACCAAGTGTACTGCCCCGGCTCCTTGCTGAACTGGCGGAACGTGTCCACGTATCCGTGGGACACGAAGGTGTCCATCCACGCCCTTTCCATGGGCAGGAACCCGGAGACCTTCTCGTTCTCCTTTGGGCGGGCCAGGTCTATCTCCTTGTGGGCCGTATTGAAGTCGCCGCAGATGATCACCTTCTTGCCTTCCGCTCTCAGGGGTTCCACGGACTGAAGAAAGGCCTCGTAGAAGTCCATCTTGTATTGCAGGCGCTGCCCATCCTTCTTGCCGTTGGGGAAGTATATGTTCATCAAGGTGAACCCCGGGAACTCTGTGACGATCGTCCGCCCCTCGGAATCGAACTGGGGCATGCCGAAGCCGGTCTGTACCCGCAGGGGCTTCTCTCTGGCCAGCGTGGCTACTCCGCTGTAGCCCTTCTGGTTCGGGTAGTTCCAGTACGCGTGATAACTCTCCGGGTCCCGGATGGCTTCATTGAGCTGATCTGGCTGTGCCTTGGTCTCCTGAAGGCAGAGGATATCGGGGCTCTCCCTATTCAGCCATTCCAGGAAGCCCTTCCCGGCGACTGCCCTTACCCCGTTGACGTTCCAGCACAGTATCTTCATCTCCCGTATGCTGGTCCTCCGGGCGTTCCCAATCCCCAGTATAGGCTTGAACCGGTGAGGTTACAACTGGTATCTTGGTCTGTCATTTCCGTTCAGGTGGTTGAGAAGAGGAACTTGTACGATACAATTGTAGTCGGCGCAGGCCCGGCTGGGAGTCACGTGGCTGGTCGCTTGGCCCTCCTTGGCCACAGCGTGGTCGTCCTGGAGCAGCATGATAGGGTGGGGAAGCTGGCCTGCTGCACCGGTATCGTGGGACGGGAGTGCTTGGAGACCTTCCCCGTCGCCACGGAATCCGTGCTCAGGGGGTCCAGATCGGCCCGGTTCTTCCCTCCTTCGTCGAGGCCCTTCTCCCTCGAGAAGGAGACCGTTCAGGCCTACGTCCTGGATCGGCCGGCCTTCGATGCGGCCATGGCTAGAAGGTCCGCGGACAGCGGGGCAGAGTACCTTCTCGGGTGCAAGGTCACGGATGTCGTTGCCGCAGAGGACCGTGTTCGGGTGGCATTCCAGACGGGAGGACACGCCGATGAGCTCCAAGGCAGGGCAGCGGTCATCACCTCCGGGTTCGGCTCAAAGCTGCCCCGCAGGCTGGGGTTTGGCCGGACTGCTGACTTCGTCATGGGTGCCCAGGCGGAGGTATCTGCCCCGGGACTGGACCAGGTTGAAGTTCACTTTGGCAGTCATGTTGCCCCGGGATTCTTCGCCTGGCTTGTGCCCACCGCCCCGGGGAAGGCCCTGGCGGGCCTCCTCTCCCGCAGCCACACCGGCCGTCGCCTGAGAGCCTTCCTCGACAGCCTGGCCGGTCAGGGCAGGATAGCCTCCGCGGAGGTGAACGTCGTCTATGGCGGTATTCCACTCAGACCCCTGCCCCATACCTCAGCCGCCCGAATCGTTGTGGTTGGAGATGCAGCCGGACAGGTCAAGCCCACCACCGGCGGGGGCATATACTACGGACTACTCTGTGCCGAGATCGCCGCAGACGTCCTGCACCGGGCCATCTGTAGCAACGACCTCTCCTCCCAGACCTTGCGCGAGTATGACCGGAGATGGCACGGATTGCTCTCCCGGGAGCTGCAGATCGGCCGGTGGTCCCGCTGGCTCTTCGAGCGGCTGAACGATAGACAGATCGACCGCCTCTTCCAGATGGTCCAGGAGCCGGGCTTCAGGGAGGCGCTGCTGACTTCGGCTGACTTCTCCTTCGACTGGCACAGCAGATTGGTAGTCAGGGGTTTGAGGCGGTTTGGCCTCAGGTCGGTGTTCTCCATGGCGTGGCTATCTGCCTTCCGGCGGGACAGGGCTCGTTGATCGCCGCCGGTGCATCTGGGGTACAATTGAAGCAGGGAATCAGCTCAGGAGGATACAGCGGTGGATGACTACGAGAAGCTGCGGCAGATACTGGACAAACACCTTGCCGGTGCCCCACCTTCCCCGCGGCTGGACCAGATCCTGAGGATCCTGTTCACCACGGAGGAAGTCAGGGTGGCGCTGGGAATGATCTTCGCTCCCGCGTCCGTTGCAGAGATCGCTGCCAGGAGCGGCGTTCCCGCAGAGGAGGCCGCAGCCCTGTGCGAGTCAATGGCCGGCAAGGGCATCGTCTACAGCCGGGAGAAGGGCGGAGTCATGGGCTACTCCCTCCTTCCTACCATCCCCGGCCTATTCGAGTTCCCCTTCATGAAGGGGGGTGGGGAGCCCATGCACCAGGCATTGGCCAGGCTCTGGGAGGAATATCACCGCGAAGCGTTGGGGAATTCGTTTGCCAGCAGTCCGACTCCTATCACCAGAGTGGTACCCGTGGAAAGGGCCATAGACACCCGGGTGGAGGTCCTTCCCTTCGAAGTCATCTCCAAAATGCTCGAACGGAACGACACCTTTGCACTGACTTCTTGCGCCTGCCGCGTGAGCGTCGCGGCCTGTGACAAGCCCAGGGACGTGTGCCTCATCTTCGATGCCACCGGCCGCTTCCTTATCGAAAGAGGGTTTGCCAGGGAGATCTCCAAGGAAGAAGCGCTCGGCGTTCTGCGGCGCGCAGATGAAGCCGGCCTGGTTCATACCACCAACAACAGCCAGGATCGCTTGGTCCTAGTCTGCAGTTGTTGCCCGTGCTGTTGCACCATTCTGCGCGGACTGACACAGCTCAACAACCCCAACGCCTTTGCCGTCAGCAGGTGGCAGGCCCGGGTTGAGCCTGACCGCTGCAACGCGTGTGGCGTATGTGAGGACGAGCGGTGTCCGGTATCCGCCATCAAGATAGTGGATTCGGTGGCAGCGGTTGACCCTGAGCGCTGTATTGGCTGTGGCCTTTGTGTCACTGGGTGTGATGTCGAAGCCGTCCGCCTGGTTCCCCGCCGGGATCCCCCGGATCCTCCCCGGACGATCGTCGACATGGGTCTGCAGATCTCCTCGGAGAAGGGCAAGGCGGAGGACTTCATCAATCTCATGAGGCGTTGATCTGGGAGCCCTCCCGCAATTCGTGTGATCAGGCCTCACTTGGAGGACCGCTTCAGGTATGCTTGATGGTCACCCGGATGGCCTCGCGTTTGGGGTGCTGCCGCGTCAGGAGTTGCAGGGCCTCGTCAAACTGATCTAGCGGCAGTACCTCACCCAGCAGCGCTTCCGTGGGGACCTGCCCTTCATTCAGCATCTTCACAGCGGTTTGCATGGATTGTTCCGTAGAACCGGCACCGCCGCGGACGGTGAGCGCGTTCAGGACGATCCTGTCGGTGATGATCTCCACCGGGGCCGTGTTCTTCAGCCCGGCGAGGAGGACCGTGCCGCCGAAGATGACCGAATCGATGGCCTGCTGAACGGCGACCTTGGACAGGGAGGTGACGTCCATGACCACGTTGGCTCCCCAGCCCGCGGTGACCTCTTTCACCCGCTGCACCACATCCTCTTTGTCCACGTTGATGGTGTGGTCTGCCCCTGCCACCCGCGCGGCCTCGAGGCGAAGGCGGTCGCTGGATGTCCCGGTAGCTATGACGCATGAGGCTCCGGCCATCTTGGCGGCCGCAATGCACATCAAACCCACGTGACCGGGACCCTGCACCACCACCGAGTCCCCCTCTTTCACCCCGGCCACGCCGACCCAGTTCACCGCGTTGGCCAGGGGCTCGAATATGGTCAGGTGCTCTGCCGGCAGGGATTCGGTCAGCTTCATCATGTTGGTACCCGGGGCGATGCACATGTATTCGCCGTAGCCGCCCCACAGCCCACCCTCAACATCCAGGCCCATTGTGTATCCGTAGAGTAGCAGCTTCCCATGGTACAGGCCGCTCCTGAGGATCAGATCGACAGCCACCCGATCGCCTACGGCCACCGGGAATCTGGCGTCATCGGCCAGGGCCACTACCCGGCCCACCATCTCATGTCCGGCCACGACGGGGGCGACTTCTCCCGGCACGTGTTTGTGGCCCTTGATCTGTTCGATGTCGCTGCTACACATGCCCACCGCTTCCACCCTGACCACCGCCCCCCCGGCAGGGGGCCTTGGCCTGTCGAACATGCGCATCTCATAGGTCCCGTCACCGTTGAACACCATGGCTCTACATTTCGTGGTCATTGGCTCCCTCCGCTGTCTCTCTGCTCTGGCATGGCTCTCTGATTCGTCCGGGGATGCCTTCAGGCCTGTTCTGCCTTGTACACCCGGCAGAGCAGGCCCCTGAAGTAGCTGTCTCCCATGTGGTCACTGACCTCGGGGTCATCCGGCAGGATCGAATCGATGTTTGACTCCCACACCCCGAACAAGCTCGGCTCCGCCTCCGGGTTCTCCGGGTACCACCAGTAGCCGTCCGCGTGCACTACGGAGGGGGCCATTCCCTCCAGCAGCTGTGCCTTCTGCGTGATCTTCCCCAGGGGCGTCTCGATGCAGACCCTGTCGCCATCGGCGATGCCCAACTGGGCGGCGGTCTGCGGGTTCATCTGCAGAAGCGGCTCAGGGTACCTCTTTCTCAGGTTGGCTATCTGCCGGTGAGAGGAATGATGATAGGCCCGGACCCTGGAGCCGCTGATGAGGATCAGGGGGTAGTCTTTGGCCAGCACGGGAGTGGAGACCGGACTCCATGGTGGCTCCTTGTATCCTGCCAGGGGATCGTAGCCCAGCCTGGTCAGTATCGAAGGCACCAGTTCCACCTTGCCGGAGAAGGTGCCGAATCCTTTCTCCTCGTACTTCCGATATCTCTTCTCTTGGGCGTATCCTGTTCCAGCGGCGAAATCATGGAAGCTTATCCCGGTGGGCGCCATCAGCTTGTCCATCCAGCCTTGAAGGGTAGCCGGCCAGCTTCCCGCCTGGCCAAGACGCCGGCCCAGATCACACCAGAGCTGATAGTCATCCCTTCGCTCTGCCTCAGGTGATACAGCCGCCTCACGCGCATACCACTGATTGCCCAGAACACCCCACATGTGGTTCATGTGGGGCCTCTCCAGGGCGTCCGTTGCCGGCAGGACATAGTCCGCCAACGCTCCTGTGGGCGTGAGGAAGTGGTCCATGGAGACGTGCAGCTCGAGGTCTTCGCTCTTGAAGGCCCGATACGCGTGTTTGCTGTTGCCGATGGAGCACAGGGTATTGGTTCCCTGGACAAACACGGCCTTTATCGGATAGGGCTTCCCCTTGAGGATGGCTTCCCAGACCGCGTAGGGAGCCGGATAGATGAAGTACTGCTGGGCCCCCCATCCCTTGGGGTAGACCTTCTGCATGGCTTCCTTGAATAGCGCCAGGCTCTTGACGGAACACAGCGGCCAGCGATCGGCGCTGACATTGTCCCGCTTTCTCAGCGGGTGCTTGATCTGGCG
>VGOM01000022.1 GCA_016875915.1 Chloroflexota bacterium | reverse complement strand
CCCAGAACCGCCCCGGCATCCACGGGGAGCATCCCAACTGGCGGCGCAAAGCCCGGCACAGCTTCGAGTCCTTCTCCGCAATGCCGTCGGTCCGTGATCTGCTCGCCGAGATCGACCGCCTGCTCAGGGGACGGCCCAACCCCTAGTCGCCCCTGTCGTCTTCCGCCTTCAGCCTGCTGTGGTTGTGCCGTGACGCGCCCGTTTTAGGCTTGCAGCCGCTCCAGCGCCTTCTCCGTCCTGGTCAGGTAGTAGTCCGTGCCCATTTCCTGGCACATCTGATGGGCTCTCCTCAGACTGGCCAGCGCCTTCTCCTTCTGGCCGGCAATAGCATAGATCTCTCCCAGCAGGAGGTGCCCCAGCGCCTGAAGAGGCTTGATCTGCAGGTCCTCCTCTATCTTCAGCCCCTCCAGGATGGTGTGTTCGGCCGCGGCGATCTGCGTTGGATCCTCCAGGGCAAGCACCCACCCCAGATACATCCTGGCATGGCCCACCATGTGCCTCTGGTTCTGATTGGAGGCCAGTCTCATGGCTTCCTCCAGGGAATGTCGTGCCTGCGCCAGCTCACCCCTCTCTGCACAGACAACGCCAGACAATATGTGAGCGGGTGAAAGGTTCATATCCAGGCTGCGGTCTAGTGCCGGAGAGATCGACTCCCGTGCGCATTGGCCGGCAGAAGCCAGGTCTCCCTCGTAGTAGTGCCCCCAACCCTCGAGCATCAAGCACGTCCCGCCGAAGACTGGCACCTGGGCTTCTTCACAAAGCCGCCTGGCCTCCCGAGCGTGCTGCAGGACCATCTCTGGTTTGCCTCTGTATGTTGCCACAACGGCGGCGATCATGTATGTGGCTGCCAGGCTGTACCGGCTGCTGATCTCCGAAGCCCGGCGTATGGCTTCCTGGCAGAGCCTCTCCCCTTCGCTGAAGTCACCCATCAGAGCCTTGGCCCATCCGAGGGTATGGAGAAGAGTGACGTACCGATCCATCTCGGGAACGGAACCTCCCGTGGCTGTCGAAGCCTTGTCCATCAGTTTCAGGGCTCTGGCAGTCACACCAGCCGCTGGGGCGGCCTCCCCGCACGCGAGATAGAGTGCCGAGAGTGCGCTCGCAGCCCGGGACACCGTGGCCTCATCGCCCATCTTCTCCGCCAGTTCGTAGGCCTTGCGGCTGTACTCCAGGGCTTCGGGGTGCCTGCCCGCATATAGGTGGATTACGCCGATCTGTGCAGACAATCGCACGGTGGCGGCTTGGTCATCCAGTTTCTCAGCACTTCTCAATGCCTCCTGGGCGACGGCGAGTGAGCCCTCCGGGAAGTTGAGGGCCACCATGACGGTATATGCCAAGATTGTGGTTTCCACCCTGACTCGCCGGCTCTCCTCGGCATCAGGCAGCTGTCTCATGGTATTCAAGGCCTGGCAGTAGTAGTTGAACGCCTCCCGGGTGGCGTAGCCACGATGGGCCTTCTCAGCGGAGAGCTTCAGATAGTGGAAGGCCTTCTCCCAGTCCTCGGCGGTGGAATAGTGGTGGGCCAGGGCCTCGCAGAACTCCTCCAGCCTGTCGGGGTAGAGCTCCTCGATGGCCTTACCTATCCTTTCGTGGATCTGCTTGCGTCTCTTGAGCAGCAGGCTGTTGTAGGCCACCTCCTGGGTCAGGGCATGCTTGAAGACATACTCCAGCTCCGGATAGAGGCTCTTCTCGTAGATGAACTCCAAGCCCTGGAGGTTGACCAGGTGGCCCTTGAGCTCCTCCTGCATCCCGGTGATGGTCTGCAGGATGCGGTAGGCGAAGTCCCGGCCGATGACCGAGGCCACCTGCATGATCCTTTTGAGGTTCTCATCCAGTCTGTCCATCCGGGCGGCGATGATCCCCTGGATGGTATCCGGGACATGGATCTCTGAGGGTTTGCGGCTGAGGACATACTGGCTGTCCTTCTTCTTGATGGAGCCGTTCTCCAAGAGGGTGTGGGTGAACTCCTCCATGAACAATGGGTTGCCGGCTGCCCTGTTGAGGATGAGCTCCCTCAGCTCCGGGGCCACCTCTCCCTCCTCCAGCATGGCCCGGACCAGGTCGGCGCTGGACCTGGCCGGCAGCTCATCCACCCTGATCTGGGAGTAGCAGGACCGGCTGCCCCACTGGTGGGTGTACTCCGGCCTGTAGAGGAGAAGGAGGAGGATAGGGGTATTGGGGAGGTGGCCGATGAAGTAGGAGAGGAACTCCTCCGAGGTGCGGTCGGTCCACTGGAAGTCATCTATGGCCAGGAGGAGGGGCTTCCTCTGGCTCTCCACCACCAGGAGGTCCCTCATGGCCTCGAAGATCTTCTCCCTCTTCTTCTGGGGCTCGAGCTTGAGGTAGGCCTCATCCTCTACCTTGAGGGAGAGCAGCTCCTGCAATGGTGGCAGGATGGCCTTGAGCTTGGGGTCTACGGATGAGGTCTTCTCCTCCAGCCTCTTCCGGACCAGGAACTCCCTCTCCCCTTCTTTGAGGCCGAAGTAGGACCTGAGTACATCCAGGAGGGGGAGGTAGGGCATGGCGCTGCCATAGTGGAGGCAGTGGCCTTCGAGGTAAGTGTGGTTGTCTGATTGAAGGGAGCGCCTCAGTTCCAGGAGCAATCGGGACTTGCCCACCCCGGCTTCACCCAGGATGCCGACCACCTGGCCGGAGCCTGTCTTGGCCTTGTCCCAGGCCTCCCTCAGGGTGGCCATCTCCTTCTCCCGGCCGACGAACTTGGTCAGTCCCCGGAGGACGGAGGCCTCTATCCGGCTGGCCACTTCGGTGGGCTCCAGGAGCTCGTAGGCCTCTACTGTCTCTTCCTTGCCTTTGACCTTGAGCCTGCCCCGGTGCCCGAAGTTGAAGAAGTCCCGGGCCATCTTGTGGACATCCGATGAGACCAGGACCCGTCCCGGCTCGGCCAGTCCCTGGAGCCTTGAGGCTAAATTGGTGGTGTCGCCCACGGCGGTGTAGTCCATCCTCAGGTCATTGCCGATGGAGCCCACTATCACCGGGCCGGAGTTGAGGCCTATCCTCATCCTGAAGTCCACGGCGCAGTCCTTCTTCACCTTCTGGCCGTAGCCTTCCAGGGCCTTCTGGATGGCCAATGCGGCATGGCAGGCCCTCCGGGCATGGTCTTCATGGGATACCGGGGCACCGAAGAGGGCCATCACCCCGTCACCAGTGAACTGGTTGATGGTGCCTTCATATCTGTGTATCTCGTCCATGAGGATCTGGAAGCAGCCGTCCATGATCTGGTGGCATTCCTCTGAGTCCAGTTTGCCTGACATGCCGGTGTAGTTGGCCACATCGGCAAAGAGCACCGTGACCAGCTTCCGCTCTCCCTCCAGAGAGCTGCGGTCTTTGAGTATCTTGTCCGCCAGGAACTTGGGGGTGTAGGACTGAGGTCTGGCGTAGTCAACGGGGACAGTTGTCTTGGCTTCTGCCAGAGGATGGCCACACTTCATACAGAAGCTGCTCCCGGGTGGACTTCCCTTGCCGCACGCTGGGCACGGGATCTCGAGCTTCACTCCGCACTTGATGCAGAACAAGGCCTCTGCGGGGTTGTCAGCTTGACACCTGGGGCACTTCATGGGGTCACCTCCTGACCGGAAGTGGATGAGATACCCTCGACTGGGATGATATCACAGACAGGGGTCTGTCAACTAGGCTGCGATGTCAGCCACGATGTCAGGCTCGCACCCAGACACAGGTGTCAGTCACGCCTTCAGCATGCCTCCTGCCGTCGCTGGAGTGTAATCAGGTTTACAGTTTCCTGGTAAAGGGCTTGATAACACCTCAGCCCTCATAGGGCTTACCATCAAGCCAGACAACAAAAGGAGGCATGAAATGGAAAACAGAAACGAGATCAACGCCCTGGTGGTCTTCCTGATGGGTCTGGGAATCCTGGTAGTCACCCTGGGACTCTGCACCGATATCTACAGCGTCCAACTGGGCTTCATCGGCCTGGTGGCCTCCTGGGTAGTGGCCATCACCCTCAGGGTCTACCACGCTGGCACAGCCAACGACAACGACTTCTGGGCCTACAGCTAAGGCTTGAGGATGGAGAGAGGAAGGAGGTGAGTCAAATGGCAAGCGAGATGAGAGAAGCAGGGCCCCTGGCAGTGATGCTCTACCCTATCATCGCCATCGGCACCCTGGGCCGTGCGCTGCTGCGGCTGATCTGCGGACCCTGCGACGACTGCCAGGACTATGAGTACCAGTACTAGACACCGAAGAAAGGCACCCCCCTTTCTGCAGTGAACCCTCCGCCCGGAGGGTTCATTAGTTTGCCAGGTCACCCCGACTTCAGCCGCTACCGGGCCACCAGGCCGCCGTCCACGGCCATGGAGTGGCCGGTGACGAACGAAGCGGCATCGGAGCAGAGCCACACCACCGCCTCGGCGATCTCCTGCGGCTCACCCAGTCGCCCCACCGGCTCCATGGCGATGTAGGCCGCCTCGCGGTTGGGCTTGGCATCCAGCCGTCTGCCGATCATGGGGGTGCGGATCACCCCGGGGCAGATGGCGTTGACCCGTATCCCCGATCTGGCGTGGTCCAGGGCTGCCGACTTGGTCAGGCCGATGACCCCGTGCTTGCTGGCCACATAGGCCGCCTGGGCCGGAAAGCCGATCAGTCCGGCCACGGAGGCCGTGTTGACGATGGCCCCGCCCCCCTGGCTGAGCATCTGCGGGACTTCGTATTTCATGCACAGCCAGACGCTCTTCAGATTGATGGCCAGGACCCTGTCCCAGACCTCTTCCCTGCTGTTCTCGATGGTGGCGATCTCGCCGCCGACTCCGGCGTTGTTGAAGGCGCAGTCCAGCCGTCCGTAGGTCTCGACGGTCCTCTTGACCATGGCTTCCACTTCTTCGGCCCGGATCACATCCACCTTGACGAAGATCGCCTCACCACCGGCCTTCCGGATCATGTCCAGGGTTTCCCTGCCTCCCTCCTCCACTATGTCAGACACCACCACCCTGGCTCCCTCCCTGGCGAAGGCCAATGCGGCGGCGCGACCAATGCCCGAACTTCCCCCTGTTACCAGCGCAACCTTGGCGTCCAATGTTCCCACGAAAAGACCTCCGCAGCAGTCATTGGGGTTTCAAACGGCGGTTCACCCAGGGGTTGTGAGGGGCGTCCGGCGTTCCCTGAGTGCCATCCACGTAGCCAGTATATGGGCCTCACGAGTCCATCGTCAATTCGGACCGCTGCCGGAGACGGTCCTTCGCCGTGTCTCCCGCTTCAGGTTTACTGGGCCACCGGAAAGTGATAGATTAGGCAATTGGCATTTCCACCGTGCCAGCCCTTGCCCGTTGGCCTTAGAAGGCGGACGGCAGCGGGAACGATGGCTCAATGAAGAGAATCGGCGTCGTCTACCACCCTCGGATCCCGGCGGCCAGAGCCCTGATGGAGCGGCTGAACCCGGTGTGGCCGACGCTGGACTGTGCCGCCTGGACCTGCTCCGCGTGGGACGAGCCGTCCATCAGGGCCCAGTGCCCGGGCACCGACCTGGTTCTCAGCGTCGGCGGCGACGGCACCATCCTCCGGGTGTCGCGGGCCGTCTGTGAAGCCGGGATACCCATACTGGGGGTCAATCTGGGCCATCTGGGCTTCATGACCGAGCTCTCCGCGGATGACGTCACGCAGAAACTGCCCTCCGTGCTGAATGGGGAAGGCTGGATCGACTCCCGGATGATGCTCCGGGTCGATCTCCAGAGCAAGGGTGGGGGCGGTCGCACCGGGGGATCGGTGATGCCGGACTGTGCCCTCAACGATGTGGTCGTGGGCCGGGGCGCCGTGTCCCGGGTGGTCTATGTCCGGACCAGCATCGATGGTGTGCTGCTGACGGAGTACAAGACGGACGGGGTCATCGTGGCCACGGCCACGGGGAGCACCGGCTACTCGCTGGCTGCCGGCGGCCCGATCATCTTTCCCCAGTCCCAGGATATCCTTCTCCAGCCCATCTCGGCCCATCTCACCCTGAACTACCCGCTGGTGCTGCCCTCCACCGTCGTGGTGGAGTTGGGGGTCCGCACAGATCACGAAGCCATGATCAGTCTCGACGGCCAGGTCAGCATGCCTCTGCGGGACGGGGACAGGGTGGTGGTCAAGCGGTCCCCCCATGCGGCCTGTTTCGTAAGGCTGAATCCGCCGGGCTTCTTCTATAGCGCGCTGGAGAGGCGGCTGAAACTGAGGGACTGACGGCCGGGATCGCGGCAGGGGGAGGGCCGGTCCCTGTCCCGCTGCAGATCATCGGGTCAATGAAGGTGAAGAATTGAAGGTAGAGAAGGCTCGCATCGCTGACGCTCCGCAGATACACAAGCTGGCCAATCACTTTGCCCAGACGGGGGTGATGCTGCCCCGGGCGCTCAGCGAGATATACGAGAACATCAGGGACTTCTTCGTCATCCGGGAAGGGGAGACCGTGCTGGCCTGCGCCGCCCTGCACGTCTACTGGTCCGACCTGGCCGAGGTCCGGGGCGTGGCCGTCAGCGAGGACCGCCAGGGTCAGCGGCTGGGGGCGGAGCTGGTGGCCGCCTGTCTCCGAGAAGCCACCACCCTGGGCATCCCCAGGGTGTTCTGCCTCACCTACAAGGCGGCCTTCTTCGAGAAGCAGGGTTTCCGCCAGGTGGACAAGATGGAACTGCCCCGGAAGGTCTGGTCCGAGTGCTATCGCTGCCCCAAGTTCCCCGACTGCGATGAAGTGGCTATGACCTGTGACGTCTGATCGTCGGGAGAGGTAGGGTATTGGACAAAGGCCCGGGGGAGTTGGTCGGCAGTCAGCGGTTGTACGAAGGCCGGGCCATCTGCCTCCGTGTTGACACCATCCGCAAATCCAGCGGCAAAGAGACCACCCGGGAGGTGGTGGAGCACAGCGACTGCGTGGCCATCCTGGCCATCGACGGCCAGGACAACATGCTGCTGGTTCGCCAGTTCCGCCACGCCGTGGGCAGCGATCTGCTGGAGATCCCGGCGGGCGGCATCGACCCCGGCGAGACTCCTGAGCAGGCGGTGCGCCGCGAGTTGCAGGAGGAGACTGGCTACCTGCCCGGCCGCATCGTCAGGCTGGGCGGATTCTACTCCTCGCCCGGCTACTGCACGGAGTACCTCCACCTCTACCTGGCCACCGATCTGGCGCCCAGTCCCCTGGTGGCCGAGGACACCGAGGAGATCGAGGTTGTCCGCGTCCCCTCAAAGGAGGTCCGGGCGCTGGTGGCCTCGGGCAGGATCCGCGATGCCAAGAGCATCGCCGGGATACTGAGCCTGTCTTCGCACTAGTGTAGTGTCTCCGACACTTCGCTAGCCTGACTCTCGTCTGTTGGGTGGGTGTCGGGTCCCAGCCCCGACACCGATGTCATCCCGCACTTGATGCGGGATCCAGGGCCGGGGTGGTGTGGTGTGGCACTACGACACACGGCGATATCTGCCAAGCACCATACTGGCCGGCTGCGGCAGGGGGGAGCGGGGACTAGGGGTGGGGGACGGCGGTGGACTGCTTGCTGCAGAACCTGATGATCTCCGCGAAGTTGCTCAGCTTGGACAGGTTGTTCGTCTCCAGGAAGCCGTCGTAGGTCAGGTTGATCCACGGCTTACCGTGGATCCGGCTGAACTTCTCCGACATGGCCGCCACGATGCCCCCGGGCATGCAGCCGTGGGGCATGACCGATATCACCCCGGCGATATGGGGACTCTCCAGCCACTCGATGCCCACCCCGATGCTCAGCACGGCTTCGCTGCCGCACTTGGGTGAGAGGTGCTGGCTGGAGTAGGACAGTATCTCCTTGACCGATGGCTCCTCGGTGTCCACCAGCCCGTTGAAGTTCAGGATCACCGAACGCTCGTCGCGCTCCAGTTGCAGCCTCCTCAGGTAGCCGGTGACCACCTTCTTCACCTGCCGGTCCCGGACGCCGTCCTCTATGTTCCTGTGCGTGATGTACTTCAGCCACTCGCTCATCGGGGAGACCGTGGCTTCCAGCCCTGCCTTCTCGCACTCCCTGACCAGGTCCCGGTTGCTGAACCTGTTGGTCCGGAGGTAGATCTCGCCGTTGATGCCCACCACCGGCCGCCTGGGCTGGTCCGGGTCGATGAGGGAGCGGAATCGCGACGTGGCCTCCTGGAGGTAGCTGTCGATCTCCTCACGCCGTCGCACCCGGTCGGCAACGCCGGCCAGGCATTCGGCGAACAGGGCGTCGGCGGCCCCCGCCGGCTTCTCATAGGGCCGGGTCCTCCAGAGCAGCTTCTCCAGGTAGTCCACGGCCACGATGCCCCGCCAGGCCAAACGCTCGAAGTCCGTGCCCAGGTTCAGGTCGCGGTAGGCGTTGTTTGACACGGTGGTCCGGATCTTCAGGTCGAAGCCGATCTCCCGCAGTATCCTGGCCTGTTCCACGGCGTACTTCCCGAAGCGGCAGGGCCCGAAGGCGCTGGCCATGAACCCTTCGACGTCCTCCGGCTTGAAGTCGTAGCTGTCGGCCTCGTGGAAGAACCTCATGAAGTCGCCCAGGCTCACCCGGTAGGGCAGACACTCCTTCCCCGAGGTCACCCGGTTGCTGTGCAGCAGGTTCCGCTCGTCCGGCTCGGGCAGGACCACCGCCCTGACCCCGAAGGCCTGCATGGCGGCGCCCAGCACATCGGCGTGGGCCGCCATTCTGGGGATGAGGACCACCTTGTTCGGATTGACGCTGGTCGGCGCGGTGCGCCGGATATCCGTGGTGTCCGCTGTCAGGCTGAACGACCTGGAGCAGCGGGCATGCTGGGTGATGGTGTCGACGAAGGCCTCCAGCCGGGTGACGATCCCCGCCTCGGCGGCGTGCTCGTCGATCTCCAGTTGGCCCAGGGGCTTGCTGCCCATGACGTCCTGGACAATATTGAGCACAAAGGAGTTCGGTCCGCAGCCGAAGTTGGTCAGCACCAGTCCGTACAGCTGGGGGTCCCGCACCGTCAGGGCGGCGCCGGCGATGTGCTTGCTCTCGCTCAGCCAGTAGGGCCGGTCCGAGTAGTCCCTCACGTTCACCGTGCTCAGCGGCAGGAAGTCCAGGGGCACGGGCACCACGCCCAGCTGTGCCAGCTTCTCGGCGATGCCCAGATTGGCCCCGGCATCCTGAAACATATAGGAGCGGGAGAGGATGACCACCCCCAGCTGCCCGCTCTGGTGGATCCGCTCCAGCAGCTCCCTGCCCTGCTCCACCAGGGCCGCCTCGAACCGGCGCTGGGCCTCGATGCCGGCCATGGCCGCGGCCCTCCCCTTCTTCCGGGAGAAGCCCATCCGGGCGGCGGCCTCCGCCAGGTTGCTGATCAGGTCGCTGTCCCCCCGGCTAAGGTCCATGGCCGGGATGAGTATCTTCCCTTCCAGGTCCAGCACATGGCGGACGATGTAGGGCGATGCCTGGACCAGGGGACAGGAGTACTTCTGGTTCTCGTCACCCTCCTTCAGTCCCAGGCGCAGCGCGCAGGGGTAGAGAATGTGGTCCACCTGGCTCAGGCTGGCCGCGTGACCGTGGAGCAGCTTCAGGGGGAAGCAGCTGTCGGTGTAGCCCAGCTCCACGGCCTCCTCGATGATCTGCTTGGTGGTCTTGCTGGAGAGGACGGCCCTGGCCCCCAGGTCGTTGAGGAAGCCCACCAGCAGCGGGGCGTAGTCGTAGACGGCCAGGGCTCTGGGGATGCCCACCGTGGGCTTCCCTTCCGCCTCGCGGTACTCCTTGAAGAGCAGCCTCTCGCGCTCGTCGAAGGCCGTCTCCACCTTCTCTCTGCCGATGGTGCTGTCGTACAGATCGCAGCGGCTGCCGTAGAAGGTGGCCTTCTCGCCGGGGATGTCCAGCCGGCTGATGGTGCAGTTGTTGTCGCAGCTCTTGCACACGAAGGTGGTCAGGTTGTGGTCGCTGTCCACCACCTTCTGGAATCCCTTGAACCTCGATCCGTTGCCCCGGCCATCCATGGTCTCCCTGGCCAGCAGGGCGGCGCCGATGGCTCCGCTGATCTCCTTGTGTTCCGGGACGATGATGGCCTTCCCGGGGAGAGCCTGCTGGAAGGCGGAGACCACCGCCTCGTTGTAGAACACCGCCCCGGTGAGGATGACCTTGCCCCCCAGCTTCCTGGTCTCCACCACCTTGGAGATGTAGTTGCCGGCGATGGAGTTGGCCAGGCTGGCCGTGATCACTTCCAGGGGGACCCCGCCCTGCTGGGCCGAGGCCACCGCCTGTCCCATGAAGGCGGCGCATCTGGTGCCCAGGTCGATGGTATGCGGGGCCTGGAAGGCCAGATCGGCGAACTCGCCGTTCTGGACCCGGACGCCGAGCTGCTCCGCCAGCTCGTCTATGAAGCTCCCCGTGCCCGCGGCGCAGGCCTTGTTCATCTGGTAGTCCACCACGATGCCGTTCCGTTTGATGACCAGCTTGGAGTCCTGCCCGCCGATCTCAATGATATCCGCCTCCGGGTCCAGCTCCGCCCCGGCCCGGGTCTGGGCGGTGATCTCGTTCTTGATCAGGTCCGCCCCGATGAAGCTGCCCACCAGGTAGCGTCCCGATCCGGTGACCCCCACTCCGGCGATGGTCACCTTCTCGCTGCCGCTCCGCAGCAGGTTCCGGAAGACCTCCTTCACCGCGTCGATGGGTCGGCCCGCGGTCATCAGGTAGCTCTTGGCCAGGATCTGCTTCCCGGACTCGTCCATGACCACGGCCTTGGTGCTGGTGGAGCCCACGTCCACGCCCAGATAGCCGGTCACCGGACCGTCGATGGACGGGCCAGTCCAGCTCTGTGCCAGCTTACCCGGCCTGTCCAGCCGGGGCATCTCGAAGTAGCGCTGGCCCTCCTCCGCCTGGCTGAACTGGGCCACCCGGGAGGGCCGGCCCGACTCCCTGGCCAGGAAGGCCGCCCCCAGGGACTCGATATAGGCGTGGTTCTCCGGGACGATGACGTTCACCGGGTGTCCGTTCCGGGAGGAAAGGACCTCGTTCAGGGCTTTGACGATGGCCGCGTTGGCGGCCACCCCGCCGACGCAGTAGATCGGTTCCTGGAAGGCTCCCCTCTGCAGGGCGGCCACCATCCTGGCGATGCTGCCGCAGAGGGCGTAGAGCATGGCCCCCACCGGGACCCCCTTCTGCTGCAGGTGGATCAGGTCGGTCTTGGCGAAGACGCTGCACCGGGCGGCGATTCTGGGCGCGGTGCCCTGGAACTCCAGCGCCATTCGGGCGAAGTCCTCCATGGTGATCCCCAGCCGGTAGGCCTGCTGCTCCAGGAACATGCCCGTCCCGGCGGCACACAGGGGATTGGAGGACACCCGCCAGGGCTTCTTCAGTCCGTCCTCCAGCTCCATGACGAAGGAGCTTTGCCCCCCGATCTGAACGATGGTCCTGGCATCGGGGTGGTAGTGGAGAATGCCCGAGGCGATGGCCAGCGAGCTGCTGTACTCGCTCCAGCCCTGCTCCGGGGGCACGGCGGCCACCGTGGAGCCGGACAGCGCCGCGGACTGGATCTCCTCCAGGCGGTGCTGCTCCGCCAGCCGGCTGATCAGCGCGGCGACGGCGGCTCTGGCACTGGAGGTGATCTTTTCGCTATCGAGGAGGGCCACTCTGTCGCTGCCGGAGTCCACCAGGGCCAGTTTGGCATTGACAGAGCCGATATCTACGCCTAAGCAATAGGCCATCTCATATGTGCTGCGTACGCCTCAACTATATCACAATCACAGTGACGCAAGAACAGACCACAGCGATTATAGCATCTGAATGCCCCTGGCGCTATCGGTCCGCCTCGCGCCGGGCCGCTGCCCCGTGAGGGGCGGTCTTTTGGCCGTGCCTCAGGCCCTGTGCTATACTGGGTCTTTCGCCGGCTGCCGGCGAGGATGAGAGCAGGGGGAGAGCGGAGCCGTCCGCCGGTTTGGTGAATGGGCCGGCCCTCCTCCTCTGATGGTAGGGGTCTGACTTGGCCGGGGTGTTCCAGCTTCGATGAAGATCTGCCTCCTGTCCTACCGGGGGCACCCCTTTGGTGGCGGCCAGGGCATCTACATCCATCACCTCACCAGGGCCCTGCACGGCCTGGGCCATGAGGTGGTCCTCCTCTCCGGCCCGCCCCACCCCAACGTCATCGAGGCGGTCAGGGTTCACAAGCTGGAGAGCCTCGACCTCTACGCCCGCCTGGGCCGCCTCCCCGAGCGGCCCCTGCGCATGGTCACCCCGCTCAACTTCTTCGAGGTGGTCTCCACGCTGGCGGGCGTCTTCCCGGAGCCCTTCACCTTCAGCATCCGGGCCTGCAACAGACTGCGCAGCATCCGCCGCCGGGAGCGGTTCGACGTCATCCACGACAACCAGTGCCTGGGCTACGGCCTGCTGCTCATGAAGGGCTTCAAGATCCCCATGGTATCCACCATCCACCACCCCGTCTCTGTGGACCGCGATATCGATGTCAAGAATGCCAGGGGCTGGTGGCAGAAGTCGAAGATGATCCGCTGGTACTCCTTCCTGCCCATGCAGCGCTTCGTGGCCCGGCGGATGGACAAGATCGTCACCGTGTCCTACAACTCGGCCGACGACACCTCCCGGCTGTTCAAGATACCCCGGGACAAGTTCCGGGTGGTCCACAACGGGGTGGACATCGACCTGTTCAACCGGGACCGGTCGGTGGCTCGGGAGCCCGACAGCCTCATCGTGGTCGGCGGGCACAGCCCGCTGAAGGGACTGGCCCACCTCCTGGGGGCCATCCGGCTCCTCAAGGACGAGAGGCAGCTGAAGCTGACCGTGGTTGGCGGGCCGCCGGACGGCAAGTACTCCCCGGGCCTGGTCCGTGACTACGGACTGCAGGACGTGGTCACCTTCACCGGCCGGATCAGCCCCGAGGACCTGGTCAGGCGCTACTCCGCCTCCCAGGTGGCCGTGGTCCCCTCGCTCTACGAGGGATTCGGCTTCCCGGCCGCCGAGGCCATGTCCTGCGGCGTGCCGGTCATCTCCACAACGGCGGGCGCCCTGCCCGAGGTGGTCGGCCCGGACGGCGAGGCGGGCCTGCTGGTCCCCCCCGGCGACCCCGAAGCCCTGGCCGGGGCCATCCGGCGGCTGATGGCCGATGACCTGCTGAGGCAGAGGATGGGCCAGGCCGCCCGGAAGCGGGTGGAGTCCCTCTTCACCTGGCGGGAAGCGGCCCGGAAGACCGTGGCGGTGTACGAGGAAGCGCGGGCCGATGTTCACCATTGAGCACGCCCTGCTCCAGATCGGCGAGGGCCAGCGCGTTCTGGACGTGGGCTGCGGCGGTGGGAGGCACAGCTGGGGCATCTACAGCCTGCTCGACTGCCGGGTCTGCGCCCTGGACCTGGGCGGGGAGGACCTGAAGAAGACGCGCTACGTCCTCCAGTCGGTCCAGGAAGAGAAGAAGCGCAACGGCACCTGGCTGGCGGTGCGGGGCGACGCCATGAATCTGCCCCTGAAGGACGCCTCGTTCGACAGGGTGCTCTGCTCGGAGGTCCTGGAGCACGTCCGCGATGACCGGCAGAGCATGGCCGAGTTGGTCCGGGTGCTCAAGCCCGGCGGACTGCTGGCCGTCAGCGTGCCCACCTACCAGACGGAGGCGGTCTACTGGCGGATCTCCAGGGACTACTGCAACACCTCGGGCGGGCACGTCCGGAAGTACCATGCGGCGGAGATCAGGGAACTGGTCAGCGGCAGCAACCTCCACATCTACGACATCCGCCGCAAGCACGCCCTGCACTCCCCCTACTGGCTGCTCCGCTGCATCTTCGGTATCAAGAACGACAAGGCCCTCATCCCCTCCCTGTACCACCGTTTCCTGGTCTGGGACCTGAAGACCCGGACCCGGCCCGTCCGCCTGCTGGACGACCTGTTCAACCACGTCTTCCCCAAGAGCATCGTCATCTACGCCCGGAAGGGAGAGGATGGAGCACGGCCCGGGCCTGATTGAAGAGCAGGCCGAATACATCAGCCGGCACCAGCTTCCCTCGGGGGCCATTCCCTGGTATGAGGACGGCGTCACCGACCCCTGGGACCACGTCGAGTGCGCCATCGCCCTGGACCTCACCGGCCGGTTCGACCAGGCGGTCCGTGCTTACCAGTGGCTGGTGGAGAAGCAGAACGCCGACGGCAGCTGGTATTCCACCTACCTCGATGAAGATCCTGAGGACCGCACCCGGGACCCCAACTACAGCTCCTACATCGCCAAAGGGGCCTGGTACCACTATGGACTGACCGGCGACCGGGACTTCCTCCGCCGCCTCTGGCCCGCGGTGGAGAAGGGCGTCGGCTTCGCCCTCAGCCTGCAGCAGCCCACCGGCGAAGTCTACTGCGTCTGCGACCCTGCGGGAAAAGCCTGGCCGGGGGCCATCCTGGGCTCGTCCTGCTGCATCTGGCAGAGCCTGCAGAGCGCGGTGAAGATCGCAGAGACCCTGCAGGAGGACGGCCGGCCCTGGCGGGAGGCCGGCCACAGGCTGCTCCGGGCCCTCAGGGAGCACCCCGAGCTGTTCGACAAGTACGGCGAGAACAAGCAGGGCTTCGCCACCAACTGGTACTACCCCGTGCTCACCGGGGTGGTCGAGGGCGAGGCGGCGCGGAGGCTCATCCTGGACCAGTGGGACACCTACGTCGTCGAAATGTGGGGCTGCCGCTGCGTCAGCAGCGCCCCCTGGGTCACCGTGGCCGAGACCACCGAGCTGATCATGACCCTCTGCCGCATGGGCCAGCTCGACCGGGCCCGGCTGCTCCTCGAGTGGATGCTCCGGATGAAGGACGGCAGCGGCGGATTCCAGACCGGCATCAAGCTGCCGGAGATGATCGTCTGGCCCGAGGAGAAGAACACCTGGACCTCGGCCGGGGTGATCATGGCCGCCATGGCCTATGCCAAGGTGGAGGCGGCCCATGCCCGTTGAGGAGTTCGTCGGCTATGAGGACCTCATCCGCTTCATGGAAGAGAAGCGGCTCTGCGCCCTGAAGGGGGACATCGTTGAGATAGGGGCCTACATGGGCGGGGGCACGGCCAAGCTGGCCGCCTACGTCCGGCCGTACGGGAAGAAGGTCTATGCCGTGGACACCTTCGACCCCCGGCTGGACGACACCCGGGGCAAAGGAGGAGTCAGGGCCGGCGACGTCTACCAGGCCTTCCTCAACGGCCGGTCCATGCTGGAGGCCTACCGGGAGGCCACCCGGGGACTGGACAACGTGGTCACCCTCCAGCAGGACTCCCGGCAGGTGGCCTTCCGCCGGGGACAGCGCTTCTGCTTCGGGTTCGTGGACGGCTGCCATCAGCAATCATATGTGGAGAACGACTTCCGCCTCATCTGGACCCGCCTGGTGCCGGGCGGCGCCGTGGGCCTCCACGACTACGCCTTCGATGACTGGCCGGAGGTGACCACCGCCGTGGACGGCCTCATCGCGGCTCACGCCGGGGAGATCGGGGAGATCCACGCCCTGACCGGCAAACACGGCATCGTCACCATCATCCTGGTCAAGGAGTAGCCCCGCGGGGCGGCCGCTGTCCGGGACCGCCTCAGGACTTGGAGCGGCAGGTGATGACGATGGCGTCGCTCAGCGAGGGCAGCCGCCGGGCCAGCTTGTCCAGTCCCTTCAGGATGACCGACGACAGCGGCCGGGGCATCTTGTTCAGCACCATGCCCCACCAGGGGAAGCCGAACATCAGGGAGACGCCGTGGCATTCCTCCACCTCCAGGTGGGGCTCCACCAGTCGCCGCAGCGACTCGTAGTCAAAGCGGTAGGTGTGGTCGAAGGGGGTCTCCCACATCTTCTCGTAGATGGACTCCTCGCGGCGGAGCAGCCTCCGGATGCGGATGAATATGGCTCTGCCCAGGCGGCAGCTGAAGCTCTCCAGATTGGCCACGGTGATGATCACCTTCCCCTCCGGCTTGATCACCCGGGCCATCTCCTCCACGGCCCTTGCAGGAGAGGCGAAGTGGTCCAGGGCCCCCTTGCAGACCACCTTGTCGAAGGAGTCGTCCCGTATGGGCAGGTGCTCGCCGATGCCCCGGAGCAGGACCACGTGGGTGCCGTTCTGGTTGATCTGGCCCAGGGCGTGCATGATCATGTTCTGCGACGGCTCGATGCCGAAGCACTTCCCGCTTCTCTCGGCCAGCTGCATGGCGTCGGTGGCCCGGCCGCAGCCCACGTCCAGGATCTCCTCGCCGTCCCGGGCGTCCACCGTCCTGATGGTGATCTCCTCCAGTTGACTGAACAGGAAGGCCAGGTCGGGATAGACCACTGGCGGGACCACGTGCCGGTCGTCCCAGTCCAGGTCGAAATCGGACTTGTCCTCCACTCGCTCCGCTCTTTCCATCGTCTGCATCAGGCTCTCTCCTCGTGTCGGGGATACGACCCCAGTATCTTGAACATGGAGGTCTTGCCCCGCGCTCTGTCCAGCACCTGACCGACCATCCGCTCCTCGCGGTGCCCCTCCAGATCCACCAGAAAGACGTATCTTCCCAGCCCCTCCTTGGAGGGACGCGACTCTATCTTGGCCAGATTGATGCTCTGCCGGGCGAACTCCTCCAGCACGGCGCAGAGCAACCCGGGGTGATCGTCATTGAACGAGAAACAGACCGATGTCTTGTCGCGGTTGGTCGGCGGGTGGTCCTGGGCGGCCAGGACGGCGAACCGTGTCACGTTGGGCGAGCGGTCCTGAATGTCCCTGGCCAGTATCCTCGCCCCGTGAAGCGTGGCCGCCCTCTGGGTGCCGATGGCGGCCGCCGGTGTGGCCGAGGACATCATCTGCTCCACCGCCGCGGCGGTGCTCAACGCCGCCACGGCCTGCGCCTTGGGGAAGCATCTCTCCAGGAAGCGGCGGCACTGGCCCAGCGCCTGGGGATGGGAGAAGATGATGTTCACCTGGGGCGCTTCCACATCCGGCTTGGTGAGCAGGTGATGCTCGATGGGCAGCACCAGCTCCCGGCGGATGAGCAGCCCCGAGTCATGAATCAGCAGGTCCAGGGTCTCCGTCACCGAGCCTTCCAGGCTGTTCTCGATGGGCACCACGCCCTCTTCGGCGATGCCCGTCTCGACGGCGGACACCACGGCGGAGATGCTCATGAATGGCAGAAGCTGCGCCTTCTCATCGTACTTGATGGTGGCTTCTTCGGTGAAGGTGCCGGGCGGTCCCAGGTAGGCGATCTTCTTTCTGGCCATCCTCAGCCGCCGCCGGCAGCGCTGTGCGATCCTTTTGACATAATGAAATGTCTATTATATCAGCAACCCTAGTTATTGTCTCGTTGCCCGGTGCCCCGCACACGGCGCCCTTGCCGCCTTGTCCTGCAGCGCCGCCGGCAGGTTGTCCCCGCCGCCCTGCGGTGCTACACTGGAGGAAGGAAGCGCAGCCAGCAAACCGCAGGGGAGCTCAGAGGCTGAGAGCCCTTCCCCGAAAGGGCAACCCTTTGAACCTGAACTCGGTAATGCGAGCGTAGGGAAGCGGTTCAACAGAAGGCCAGGAACCGTCAGCCCCGGCTCCTGGCTTTGGTGTTTTCAGGGGAAGTCGGATGACCCAACTCGAAATGGCCCGGCAGGGCACCATGTCAGCGCAGATGCTGGCTGTGGCGGAGCGCGAGGGCCTGCCCCCGGAGGCCATCCGGCAGGGCCTGGCCGAAGGGACCATCGTCGTGCCGGCCAACCCCGGCCATGCCGGACTCATCCCCTGCGGCATCGGCAAGGGACTGTCCACCAAGGTCAACGCCAACGTGGGCACATCCGCCGACTACGGCACCCTGGACACCGAGCTGGCCAAGGTCCGGGTCAGCCTGGAGTACAAGGCCGACGCCGTGATGGACCTCAGCACCGGCGGGGACATTGCCGCCATCCGCCGGGCCATCCTGGCCGACTGCACCCTCCCCATCGGCACAGTGCCCATCTATCAGGCCGGCATCCAGGCCCTGGACAGGCGGGGTTCGATGGTGGAGATGACCGCCGCCGACCTCTTCGACGTCATCGAGGAGCACGCCCGGGACGGCGTGGACTTCATGACCGTCCACTGCGGCGTCACCCAGAGGGCCCTGGCCCGCCTCAGGACTCAGACTAGGCTGACCAACGTCGTCTCCCGGGGCGGGGCCTTCCTCATCGGCTGGATGCTCCATCAGGGGAAGGAGAACCCCCTCTACGAGCAGTACGACCGCCTCCTCCATCTGGCCACCCGCTACGATTTCACCCTCAGCCTGGGCGACGGCATGCGGCCCGGCAGCCTGGCCGATGCCACGGACGCCTGCCAGATTGAAGAGTTGCTCACCCTGGGGGAACTGGTTGACCGGGCCCGGGTCGCCGGCGTTCAGGTCATGGTCGAGGGCCCCGGCCACGTGCCTCTGGATCAGGTGGTGGCCAACGTCCAGCTGGAGAAGCGCATCTGCAAAGGGGCGCCCTTCTATGTCCTCGGTCCGCTGGTGGCCGACATCGGCGCCGGCTACGACCACATCACCGCCGCCATCGGCGGGGCCATCGCCGCCGCTGCCGGGGCCGACTTCCTCTGCTACGTCACGCCCTCGGAGCACCTTTCCCTGCCCGACCTGAACGACGTCAAGGAAGGCATCATCGGCACCCGGCTCGCCGCCCACGCCGCCGATATCGTCAAGGGGGTCAAGGGCGCCGCCGAGTGGGACCGCAAGATGTCCGTGGCCCGGCGCAACCTGGACTGGGAGGCGCAAGTTGGCCTCTCCCTCGACCCTGCCCGGGCCCGCGCCGTGCACGGCCGGTTTGCCACCAAAGGGGAGACCTGCAGCATGTGCGGACCCTACTGCGCCATGGCCCTGGTGGAGAAGTACCTCGGGATCGCCGCGCCCCGGTGCGTCGTCTGATCCCCGGTCCGGCCCGCCGGCAGCGAAGGATTTCATGAAGGCTGAGATCGTCTCCGTGGGCACCGAGCTCCTCCTGGGGGAGGTCAGTGACACCAACGCCGGCTACCTGGCCTCGCAGTTGGTCCTCCTCGGGACTGAGGTCCACTTCATCACCGCCGTGGACGACAGCATGGACCGCCTGGGCGAGGTCCTCGGCCGGGCCTGGGCCCGTTCCGACCTGGTCCTGGTCACCGGTGGACTGGGCCCCACCCAGGACGACCTCACCCGCGAGGCGGTGGCCTGCCTCCTCGGCGAGGAGATGCAGGTCTCCCCGCCCCTGCTCCAGAACCTCCGGGACATGTTCGCCGCCATCGGCCGGACCATGTCGGACAGCAACATCAAGCAGGCCACCCTCATCCCCTCCGCCCAGTCCATCCCCAACCCCCGGGGCACCGCGCCGGGCTGGTGGGTGGAGCGGAACGGCCGCCTGCTCATCACCCTGCCCGGGCCGCCCCAGGAGATGCAGCGCATGTGGCAGGTGGAGGTCCTCCCCCGCCTTCAGGCCCTCAGCCAGGGGCAGGCCCTGGTCCTGCGCACCCTGAAGTGCTCCGGGCTGACCGAGGCCGAGGCCGGGGAGATGGCCGGAGGGGCCGGCGACTGGTCCAATCCCTCGCTGGGGATCTATGCCAGGGCCGACGGCATACACCTCCGGATGATCGCCCGGGCCGCCAGCCAGGATGAAGCCGCCTCCATGATCGCGGCCGCCGAGGCCCGGATCCGCGCCGCGCTGGCCGGGCACATCTGGGGCAGCGATGAGGACAGCCCCGAGGCTGCCGTGGGACGGCTGCTCACGGAGCGGGGACTGACCCTGGCCACCATGGAGTCCTGCACCGGGGGACTGCTGGGCAGCCTGATCACCGACGTCCCGGGCAGCTCGGCCTACTACCGGGGGGGGCTGGTGGCGTATTCCAGCGAGGTCAAGGTGGCCTTCGGGGTGGAGCCCCGGCTCATCGAGCAGCACGGCGCGGTCAGCCGGGAGGCCGCCGAGGCCATGGCCGAAGCCGCCCGGCGGCGGCTGGGCGCGGACGTGGGACTGTCCACCACCGGCGTGGCCGGACCCGAGGGCGCGGAGGGCAAGGCCCCAGGACTGGCCTTCATTGCGGTGTCTGATGCCCTGGGTTGTGAAGCCGTCGAGGGCCGCTACCCGCCCCTGCGCTTCGACATGAAGAGGCGGGTGGCCATCCAGGCCCTCTTCCTCCTCCGGCGGCGGCTGCTGGCCCGCTGAGGGCCGTCACCCCGCACACTCCCCTCTCCTTGTCAACCGGTCTTCGGGGGGCTATCATGGATAGCACATGCCCCTGTAGCTCAGGTGGATAGAGCACCAGCCTCCGGAGTTGGGTGTCGGGCGTTCGAGTCGCCCCAGGGGCGCTTCACCTGCAGGTGGTGCAGGTATCGAAGAAGCCCGGCGGCAGGTTGGCCTTGGCCGTGATGTACTCCAGTTGGGCCTCCGGCGCGAAGTGATTCCCGCACACCTTGCACTTCTTCAGCTTGAACTCCACGCTCCAGTTGTGGATGAACCGGGTGTCGCCCACGTCCTCCATCTTGATGCACTGCGTGGGGCAGATGTAGACGCATGACCCGCAGCCGATGCAGGCCGTGGCCGTCTCCAGGAAGGGCGGGGCCACCTCTCTGGACACCCCGCGGTTGGCCAGGCTGATGGCGCTGACGCCGACCACCTCCTGGCAGGCCCGGACGCACTGGGCGCACAGGATGCAGGCGTTCCGCTCGATGTATTCCGGCCTGAAGGGCGGCGACTCCACCCCCAGCTTCCGGGCCAGGTCCTGGATCACCTTCTCCCCGGAGCAGCGGGCCAGCAGCAGCTCCACCAGGATCTTCCGGTTGGCCGTCACCCTCTCCGAGTTGGTGCTCACTGACAGCCCCTCCTCCACGGGGTAGAGGCACGAGGTCACCAGCCGGTTCCGGCCGTTCTTGTAGGTGATCTCCACCAGGCAGACGCGGCAGGCCCCGTAGGGCTCCAGGGCGTCGTTGTGGCACAGGGTGGGGATGTCTATCCCGTGCTCCCGGGCTGCCTGGAGGAGGGTCATGCCCTCCCTGGCCTTGATCTGCCGGCCGTCGATAGTCAGATTGACCACTGCCTACTTCACTCCTACCGCCCCGAGCTTGCAGATGTCGCGGCAGGCGCCGCACTTGATGCACCGCTCCTGGTCCAGGAGCACCGGCTTCTTCTTGGCCACGAAGGTGATCGCCTCCTTGGGGCAGGCCTTGACGCACAGCCCGCAGCCGGGGCACTTCTCGTCGATGATGAAGTAGCTGATCAGCTCCTTGCACACCCCGGCGGGACACCGCTTGTCCCTGATGTGGGCCACGTACTCGTCCCGGTAGTACTGGATGGTGGTCAGGATGGGGTTGGCCGCCGTGCCGCCCAGGGCGCAGAGCGAGGCGTCCACCAGGTTCCCCGAGAGCCGCTCCAGCAGGGCCATGTCCTCGTCCCTCCCCCGCCCCCGAGTAATGTCGGTCAGGATCTGCAGCATTCTCTTGATCCCCTCCCGACAGGGGAGGCACTTCCCGCACGATTCCTCCTCCAGGAACTTCAGGAAATACCGGGCCATGTCCACCATGCAGTTGTCCTCGTCCATGACGATCATGCCGCCCGAGCCCATCATGGAGCCCACCTTGGTCAGCTCGTCGAAGTCCACCGGCAGGTCCAGCATGCTCTCCGGGATGAAGCCCCCGGAGGGCCCGCCGGTCTGCACCGACTTGAACCTCTTGTCCCCTCGGATCCCCCCGCCGATGCCGTAGATGATCTCCCGCAGCGTGGTCCCCATGGGGACCTCCACCAGTCCGGTGTTGTTCACCTTGCCCACCAGGGAGAAGATCTTCGTCCCCTTGCTGCCGGCGGTGCCGATCTGAGAGTACCAGCCGGAGCCGTTATTGATGATCAGGGGCACGTTGGCCCAGGTCTCCACGTTGTTCAGATTGGACGGCTTGCCGTACAGGCCCTTCTCCGAGGTGTGCACGTACTTCGCCCGCGGCTCGCCCACCCGGCCTTCCAGAGAGGCCATCAGCGCCGTGGACTCCCCGCAGATGAAGGCCCCGCCGCCCCGGCTCACCTTCACCTTGAGGCTGAAGCCGCTGCCCAGGATGTTCTCCCCCAGCAGCCCGTGCTCCTCGGCCTGCCTGATGGCCTTGGTCACGTTGGCCACCGCCAGGGGATACTCATGGCGGACGTAGACGTATCCCGATTCCGAGCCGATGGCGTAGGCCCCGATGACCATGCCCTCCAGCACGCTGTGCGGATTGCCTTCCATCAGGCTGCGGTCCATGTACGCCCCCGGGTCCCCCTCGTCGCAGTTGCAGATGACATACTTGGGCTGGCCCTCCGCATGCCGGGTGGACTCCCACTTCCGGCCGGTGGGGAATCCCCCGCCGCCCCGGCCCCTCAGCCCCGACTCTTTCACCTCGTCGATGATCTGCTCCGGGGACATCTCGAAGAGGGCCTTGCCCAGCGCGGCGTAGCCGCCGATCCGGATGTAGTCCTCGATGGAGGTGGGGTCGATCCGGTTGTTGTTCCCCAGCAGCAGCCGCTGCTGCTTCCGGTAGAAGGGCACGTCCTCCTGGTGGACGAAATGCTCCTTGCTGTGCGGGTCGGCGTACACCAGCCTGTCGATGACCTTTCCCTGGAGGACCGTCTCGGCAATGACCTCCTTCACGTCCTCCGACTTCACCCGCTGGTAGAAGATCCCCTGGGGGTAGATGGTCAGCAGCGCCCCCCTCTCGCAGAAGCCGCGGCAGCCCGTGGCGGTGACGTCCACCCTGTCCCCGAGCTGCTGCCGGCCGATCTCCTCCCGGAAGGCGGCCACCAGCCCCATGCAGTCGTAGGCATGGCAGCCCGTGCCCGTGCATATGGCGATGCAGGTCTTGTTGGGGTCCCTGCCGGCGGTCAGCGACCGCCGGAGGTCCTCCAGACCCTGCCGCGAGTTGATCAATCCCGTGGTGGCTTTCACCCGCATTACTGCCTGTATCTCTCCAGCATGGGCACCACCTTGTCCGTGGTCATCTGCCCCAGGGTGGTGTCATCGACCACCACCACCGGGCCCAGGGCGCAGCAGCCCACGCAGTTCACCGTCTCCAGCGTGAAGGCCATGTCGCTGGTTGTCTGTCCCGCCTCGATGCCCAGGTCCAGGGCCGCCCTCTCCAGGATGCGGTTGGCCCCGCGGACGTGGCAGGCCGTGCCCAGGCAGACCTTGATCAGATGCCTTCCCCTCGGCTCCAAGCTGAAGGCTCGAAAGAAGGTGGCCACGCTGTAGATCTGGCTCAGGGGGATGTTCAGCAACTGGCTCGCCTTCTCCAGCGCCTCCCGGGGCAGGTAGCGGTGCTCCTCCTGAATGTCCTGCAGAATGGACACCAGCTGGCCTTTGTCCCCATCGAACTTGGCTACGATCGCTTCAACCCTGGCAGCCATCTAGGCTCCCACCCCCGCCTTCTTCTTCAGCTCCTCATAGTCGGCGGTCACCTGCTCCTGTATCCGCTCCACTTCCTCCGCGGGCAGGTGCCGGAACCGCCCCTGCGGCTTGAGGTAGTCCATGACCGGCCGCAGCTTGGGCAGATCGAGATTCAGCTTGTACTTCCCGTTCTCCACCTCGTACAGCGGGAAGACCCCGGTCTCCACGGCCAGCCGTCCCATCCGCACCGCCAAGTCGCTGGGATGCCGCCAGCCCGTGGGGCAGGGCGATAGAACCTGAAGATAGGCCGGTCCCTGGATGGCCGCCGCCTTCTCCACCTTGTTGATCAGGTCGAAGGGATAGCTGGGGCAGGCCGTGGCCACGTAGGGGATGCGGTGGGCTACCACAATGGCCGTCAGATCCTTCTTCCGCGAGGTCTGGCCGATGCTCAGCTTGCCCGCCGGCGAGGTGGTCGTCGAGGCCCCGAACGGCGTGGCGCTGGAACGCTGGATCCCGGTATTCATGTACGCTTCGTTGTCGTAGCAGACGAAGAGGAAGTTGTGTCCCCGCTCCAGCGCGCCGGACAGCGCCTGCAGTCCGATATCGCTGGTCCCGCCGTCCCCGGCCATGGCCACCACCTTCGCTGTGATCGCCTTCTTGCCCTTGCGGTTCAGCGCCTTCAGCCCCGCCTCCATGCCCGAGGCCGTGGCCGCCGTGTTCTCGAACAGGGTGTGCATCCAGGGCACCCGCCATGATGTCGTCGGGTACGGAGAGGAGACGATCTCCATGCAGCCCGTGGCATTGCTCACTATCACCCGCCTGCCCAGGGCCTTGCACACCAGTCGCACCGCCAGGACCTCCCCGCAGCCGATGCAGGCCCGGTGCCCCGGGGCGAGATTCTCCTCCTGGGGCAGCAGACGGGGGACGTATATGGCGAAGTTCTCCACCCTACTCCCTCACTCCGATCATCTCGAATCCGCCCTCTTCGCCCTTCTCCGCCAGCTTCGTTCCCCTGTTGACCATGTACTTGAACCCGTCCACCGGGATGTCCCGGCCCCCCAGCCCTCCCACGAAGCCCACGATCTTGGGCTTCTTCCGCCTGCCGCACAGCGCGGCCCTTATCTCCGAGCACACCGGCCCGCCCGGTCCTCCGAAGGAAAGGCAGCGGTCTAGCACCACCAGCACCTCCGCGTCTCCCACGGCTTCGAACAGCTCCTCGAAGGGGAACGGCCTCCACAGCCGCAGCCTGATCAGACCCACCTTCTTCCCCCTGGCCCTCATCTCATCCACGGCCAGCATGGCTGTCTCGCTGAAGCTGCCCATGGTCAGCAGCAGCGTCCGGGCGTCCTCCGAGCGATAGTGCTCCACCGGCTGGTAGTGACGCCCGCTCATCCTCCCGAAATGCTTCCAGGTCCGCAGGATCACTGGCCTGGTCGCCCTGAGGGCCACGTCCTGGGCCTTCTTCGCCTCTGAATAGAAGCCAGGCACGGCGAAGGCCCCCATGGTCACCGGCTTGTCCGGGTCCAGCACGTAGGGGTGGCTGTACGGTGGCAGGAACCTGTCCACCTGCTTCTTGGTCAGCGGGGACAGGGGCTCCACCACATGAGAAACATGGAAGCCGTCAATGTGCACCATCACCGGGAAGAGCACCTTGGGGTCCTCGGCCATCCGGAAGGCGCACACCGTCAGGTCGTGGGCCTGCTGGCCGCTCTCGGCGAAGATCTGGATCCAGCCGCAGTCGCGCACCGCCATGACGTCGGAGTGGTCGCCCCAGACGTTCAGCGGCCCGGACAGGGCCCTGTTGGCCACCGCCATGACCACCGGCAGCCTCATGGCCGAGGCTATGTAGAGCACCTCGTGCATCAACTCCAGCCCCTGCCCGGCGGTGGCCGTGAAGGTCCTCGCTCCCACCGCCGATGCCCCCAGGCAGGCGCTCATCGCCGAGTGCTCCGATTCCACGGGCACGTATTCGGCGTTCAGTTCGCCGTTGGCCACCATCTCGGCCAGCGATTCCACGATATGCGTCTGGGGGGTGATCGGGTAGGCCGCCACCACGTCGGCGTCGGCCAGCTTCACCGCCTCCGCCACCGCCACCGAGCCCTCCATCCCCACCAATTCCGTCTTCTCTGCCAACCTACACCTCAACCATGCTTATGGCCTGCGTCCAGCACTCCCGGGCGCAGATGCCGCAGCCCTTGCAGTAGTACGGGTCCGCCTCAAAGAACCCCCGCTCATCCGGGCCGATGCAGCCCTCGGGGCAGAAGATGTAGCAGATGCCGCACTTGATGCACCTCTCCGTGTTCAGCACCCGCCTCTCGGACTTCCAGTCGCCGGTCTTGTACGCCGCGGCGTTGCCCGCCTCGCTGACCACGGCGCCCAGACTGATGTCCTTCCAGGTCGGTTCCGTTCCTTTGCCCTTGGCCAACTCGATGATCTCCTAGACTACGAGCGTCTTCTCATAGGCCTTCTGACAGGCCTGGAAGTTGCCGCCCCATCTCCCCCCGAAGCGGTGCTTCAGCGGTTCCTCAAGGGAAGCCATGCCCACCATGTCTGTGGCCCGCAGGATGGCCCCGATCATGGTGGTGTTCACTATGGGCACTCCGATGGTCTCCCGGGCGATGGTCGAGGCGTCAACCGCGGCCACCCGCCACTTGCCCCCGTACCTCGCCTTGATCTCCTCGGGCGTCTTCTTGGTGTTCACCACGATGGTCCCCGCATCCCTCAGCCCGTCGGTCACGTTGACGATGTCCAGCAGTCCAGAGTCGAGCACGGCCACCACGTCGGGCTGCCTCACCTCGGCCCTTACCCTAATCGGACGGTCATCCGACCTCACGAAGGCCTGCACCGGCGCCCCTCTCCGTTCCGGACCGAAACTGGGGAATGCCTGGGCGTACTTGCCCTCGCCTATGGCGGCCAGGGCCAGCATCTCCGCTGATGTCACTGCCCCTTGGCCACCCCTGCCGTGGATTCGTATCTCAATCATGGGTAATTTGATGCAAGATTATAACGGACACAAACCATCGAGACAAACCCGTACTTTACATAATCCCCCCGCACACCGTCCGCGCCGTCAGGTCCTTCCCGCCAGGGAAGGATCATCCCGCACTTGATGCGCGCCCCACCCTCCTCGATGTCATGCCGGACTTGGTCCGGCATCCAAGGTGGTCGGGGGCCTGGGGGTCCGCCTTGTCGAACACCCCGCGTTCACCCTCCGATTGACTTGTGCTCACGCCCCGTGCTATAGTCCGCGTACGGGGTGTAGCGCAGCGGGTTAGCGCGCATGGTTTGGGACCATGAGGTCGGAGGTTCAAATCCTCTCACCCCGACCACGGACTCGGGTTTGGCCACCGGGCCCCACCTGACCTACCACTCAAGCTGGTAGCAGAGACCAGCTAGCCCCCGGATTCACCGCTACCGAATTGTGCCAACTCACCATACGGGCAAGTCTTTGCTGTGCAATCTGCAGTCGAGTGCTCCAATGTGGAGTTCTAGCCCAGTACAGCCCACCGTACTGTACGGTATCGAGAACCGATAGTCCCTCTCGCAGCATGCCGTGTGCTGCCATAGGTGAGGTGTAAGTCAACAGCACATCACTTCCAGTTACCTTCACCTCTTTCACGAAGCTCTTCACAAGTGACCGTCTGTCGGCTATGGTGCTCTCGCTTAGCAGCTCTTTCATGTCTCCGACGTAGCGCCCAACAGTTTCGTCGTCAGCTGGCTCTATGTACCCTTGCGATAGCCGTGCCTCCAATTCCCACCGGCTCACCTGCAGCTGCTTGAGGCGATCCCGGTGCTGCTGGATGCGCGGCGAGATGTCTTCCATTTTGACCTTGCCGGTCTCCAGGGCGTCGTACAGCCGCTCCAGCCGGCCGTTTGTGTCTTCGATCTGAGCATTCACCGCCTGCAGTCTGTCTCGATCCTCCGCGCTGGCGAGGTCCAGTTCCTCGTTAACCACACGGACCAGCTCTTTGATGTTCTCGGTAGTGAGAATACACCCTTTGATCTTCTCGATGACGATGGCCTCGAACTTCTGGCTGTTCAGATAGTGAGCCGGGCACGATTTCGGTCCCTTCTTGAGGAGGGTGCCACACACGTAGTAGGTGAACTGACCCCCCTTGGCGTCCTGGCCGACCAGGGCCTTGCCGCAATGACCGCACCTGGCCAAACCGCTCAATAGATAACGGCTGGAGGCTCTTCTGGGGTGGATGACGGCCGGTGCCCTGTCCTGCATCATCTTCTGCACCCGGTCGAAGTCCTCTCTGCTGACGATGGAAGGCCAGGCGTTCTCCACTCTGATGGGGGGCAATCCCCGTTTGCTTGACCGACCCCAGACCAGCGTACCGGTGTAGGCCTCCTTGGTCAGGATCAGATGGAGGGTAGTCTTCCCCCAGCTGCTGCGCCTTGGAGCAGCGATGCCCTCGCCGTTCAGCTCCCGGACTATCTCCATCAGCCCCCGGCCCTGAAGGATCCGCTGGAAGGCGCGAGACACCACCGCGGCCTCAGGCGGGTATGGCTCCAGCTTGACCCGTTCTCTCGATCCGTCCTTCACTTTCACTTTGCGGTAGCCGTAGGGGGCACAGGCTGACAAGTAGAAGCCGCGAGAGGCGCTCTCCCTCATCCCCCTGGTGACCTCCTCACCCAGGTTGGCGGAGTAGAACTCATCCAGGCTCTCGATCATGGCCTCCAGCAGCCTGCCCGTGGGCGTATCTTGGGATGGTTCCGAGATGGAGATGACCTGCACTCCGTTCTTGCGCAGCATGCTCTTGAAGACGATGGAGTCTTCGCGACTGCGGGCAAAGCGGGAGTATTTCCAAACCAGGATGGCGTCGAAGGGCTTGGGCTTGCGTCTGGCCACGGCCACCATTTCTCTGAAGGCTGGCCGTTCACTGGTACGGCCGCTCTCAGCTTCATCCACGAACTCCCTGATGATGGGGTGGCCATTACGGGCCGCGTATTCCCTCAGCGCCTTGAGCTGGGCTGAGATAGAAAGGTCGACATCTTGCTTGTCTGACGAGACTCGGGCGTAGATCGCTGCTGTCATGAGGAGCTCCTTTCTTGCGATTGTGACGCTATGCCTTTGACTGCAATGTGCTGGAATCTGTCCAAATGATGCGACTGGTCTTTTACAGAGGAAACCCCTGGATCAGAACGCTGGGTGCTGAAACCTTCCTGGGGTGCCGCTATTATAGCTCTTTCCGGGCTAGTCTGTCCTGATCGTTGTCACGCTCATTCCCTTCAGAAACCTGTGATGCCATCCGGGCTGGGCATCGTTGGGACTGATAAAGACCCTCCACATCCCAGATGGAGAAGGATGATAAGGGATCGCAGATCAGGGGGATCCCCGCCAGAAGAATCGCTTCACGCCTTCTCCCAGGAAGTGACCGACGAGGACCAGGAGTACCTCTTCCCATCAATTCGCTGGACGGAGCCCCTTGTCCCATATAGAACCGTCACAACCGTCACAAGTGTCACTTCTGAGCACGAATTTCAGTGACGGTTCTGAAATCGACCCCCAAACCGTCACCAAACTGCCACTCCATGGCCCGAAGCCGGCGGCGACGGTGGTCAGGGTAGTGACGGTTCTGTGGCGAAGAAGGGCCAATCGCAAGTGGACGGCCGGGAGGCGCTGGATGAAGAACTGGACCAGTTCCTCCCGCCAGAAGGTGATCAGCATGAGTGACATTGCCTTGTTGCATCCGCTGTCCTGACCGCGTCCCCGGTGGCAGCCGTCACCCCCGCCAATTCAAGGTGCGGCTCCCTGGGCCGGTTCTGGCCATGGTCCCTCAAACCGTCACTGCGTGGCCCGAGCGTGGCAGTGACGGTTGTGACGGTTGTGACAGTTCCTTTGGGGACAAGGGAATCACTGAAAGAAATGGGGCTTCCTCCAGGTCCATCAACTCGCTGGACGGCGTCCCATATCCCAGGTGGAACCGTCACTTCCGTCACTACTGTCACCTTTGAGCACGAATTGGGGTGACAGTAGTGGCAGGTAAGGGCCAAAACGCCACCATACTGTCACCCAACCCCCACCGTGGCCGAACGTGGCGATCATGGTGGTGACAGTAATGGCCGGGAAACGCCTTACTGTCACCATACTGTCACCCTTACTGTCACCGCACGGTCCAAGCGTGGCGGTGACAGTAGTGACGGATTGACGGGGGGATAAGGGAACCCATGGGAATGATGGGCTTCCTCTGCGCCCTGGTCGGAGGTCGTCATCCCCTTTCCAGGCCGTAACGGCGTCTCCCATGTCCCAGGTAGAATCGTCATAATCGTCATCATTGTCATAAACACGCTCAGACTGGCATGACGATTCCTGATCCGGCCCCGAAAATCGTCATCAAATCGTCATTCGTGGATCCACGCTCACAATGACGATGATGACAATGATGACGATTCTGGGACGGACATGGGACCCCCAGTGAAACGATAGCCCGGCTTGGCCGGTGGCGTGAAACCGACTCACCTAACTCACCTTCAGCTTTGGAAATCGGTGAGTTAGCTGGAAACCCTTCGGGGAAGGACAGGAACGGGCGCCCAAGGATCCCTGCCCGGCCCGAACCAGGATTGACTGACGCCATCGATAGTGGAGACGCCTGCTTAGTCGCCTCATGGGCCGTAGCCGGGAGGGGGTCACCCCCCGAGCGCCATGGCCGCACACAGTACCCACCCCCGACTGGAAGATTCCGTACGTGGATTCCAGCCCAATTCCGTAGCTAGTCCTGGAAGATTCCAGTCCGATTCCGTATTGGCGCTACGGAATTTGTCCACTCGTCAAATACGGAATTCCCCAAGACAGCTACGGAATCGAGAGGAGGGAGGGTGACCCCCTGAGGGCCCTGGCCATCCCCAAGGGGTACCCTGGAGTGGAAAAGTCCACACGTGGAGTCCACTGAGATTCCACACGTAGTCCACAGAAAGTCCACTCCTCTTCCACGCTCCAAACGTGGAATCTGTCCACACCTCACGTGTGGACTCTGCGGGACTAGCTGTGGAAAAGTGTGGATTCTCTGTGGAAGAGAGTTAGGGAGGTCAGCCGGTGGGCAACGGCGCGCCTAGGTTGGCCTGGTCCGGAGCTGCCCAGAACCTGACGGCGGAGGTCTTCCCCGAACCTATGCCTTGACTCGCTGGCGGAGGCGCTCCAGGATCCACATGCGGGCCAGAGTGGTGGGACCGATGCCCAGTTCCCTGGCCTCCACCCTGATCTGCTCCCACTTGTCCGAGGGAAGTCTGACCGGAATGACCTTGTCCATCGGCTTCTTCACCTCGACATGGACTACCTCGTCGGTTTCGTCCCAGGCGTCGCCCTCTTCGATTCTCTGCACTGCCCTATCTGTACCGGCCATCTCACCTACCTCCAGTCACCTTGCTGTACAGCCGCCTCTCGCCGTCAGTCATCTCCCTGGCGGTGACCACCTTCCAACAGCCTCTCCCCTGATCTGCCAGCACCACCAGGACGTAGCGTCCGGCTGACGTCTGACTGAAGAGCTTGTACAGCCCCTCTCTGCTCCGTCTGACATGCCGTCTCTCTGACAGACAGCTCTCCTCCACCTCTTCGAAACTGACACCGTGCTTGGACTCTATCTTGTCCAGTATGTGGTCATCGATTTCCAGCGATTCAATGCGGAGCACCGGAGCCTACCCTCATCCGACCCTCATTGTATACCAATGGTATACATTTGTCAAGATGGGAATGGCCAGATGGGGCTGCCCATTCGAACCCAGGTGAACGGGTGTGCGTGCCGTGGGAAGGACAGGCGCTCAGAGGCCGAAAAAGGCTGCTTGCAGGCCTTCCACAAACCTTTGGAGGGGCTGCCGCCGGTTTTGCACAGCTTTTCGTTGGTGGAGCACATGAGATCAAAGCATCGCGTCTATCCCATGTGACAGTAGTCTGTGTCCTCTGCATCCCGGATGCCATTCCCATGGCCCTCCAGCCTCCCCAGTTGTCGGATCGGCTCCTGCCAGCCTCCGCTTCAACTGGTCTGACATTTTTCGCATGCCAACTCCGTCGCCGGGGATTACCCATATACTAGCTAGGTTTTCGGATATGACAGAAGCCCTTTTTGTCACATACTGGCCTCAAGATCAGCGCACTTTAACAATCACATACGATAGACATCGGCCTCAACGCTTGACCCTGGAAAGGGGGAAGCGTGAAAGGATCATGCAGCCAGTGTCACAGGATTTGGACGCTGGAAACAAAGCAAGGCTTATGCCAGTGGTGCGGTAAGTCAGCCACCTGCCAGACCACACGGACAGAAGCCTTGCGCAGCCTCAAGTCTAGCCGAAGGCGCAGCGAGAGACAACCTCAGGCCATAGGCAACGGCTATGACCATCTTGAAGGCCAGTGGCTTACCTATTACAGGGTAGCCTCACGGTTTGCCCACAAAGCACAGAGCCAGGACAGAGAGGACTTGCTCCACGATATCATCTTGACTCTGGTTCAAGTGGGGCGGAACAACGGCCACAAGCCCTTCACCGAGCTTGTGATGTATCGGATAGCCAGCCGCAAGGTATGACCTGCCCCCCAAAAACGGAGCCAGTGCCAATGTTAGACTGGAAATCTAGCAAGAAGGGGGCAGGAAATGGTCAGAAAGGCATTCAAACCCGAGCAGATCATCAACAAGCTTCGAGAGGCCGAG
>VGOM01000021.1 GCA_016875915.1 Chloroflexota bacterium | reverse complement strand
TGGCATCCCTGCGGGCTAGAGACTGCTGTCGCTTGTGGCCCTGGGCTATCCTGCCGAGAGTGGAGGCAGCTCGCGCAAGCCACTGGATGACATGGTCAGTCATGACCGCTATACCTGGAAGCGCTGACCAGACATGAACGGGAAGGACTACTATCGGACCCTGGAGGTTGACAGGGAGGCCAGCCAACAGCAGATCAAGGAGGCCTACCGCCGGCTGGCCTTTCAGTACCACCCGGACAGGAACATGGGCGACGCCGGCGCCACGCAGAGGATGATGGAGATAAACGAGGCGTATGCTGCGCTGTCCGATGCAGGGAAGCGCAGCGAATACGACAGCCTGAGGGAACGCTACGGAGCCTCCGCCTACGACCGCTTCAGACAGACCCATACCGCGGAGGACATCTTCAGAGGGTCGGATGTGGACCAGGTCTTCGAGGAACTGGCCAGGATGTTCGGATTTCGAAGCTCTGCTGAGGTATTCCGGGAGTTCTACGGGCCGGCCTTCCGCAGCTTCGCCTTTCGAAGGCCGGGGATGGCCGGCAGGGGCTTCGTCTTCTTTGGGGGCTCTCCCATGGGAGCACACCGCAACCCGGGGAATCAGGCCGGTTTCCCAGGGCATTCGCCCGGCCTGCCCGCCTTTCGTTTCTCCGGGATTCTGGGCCGGTTGATCAGATTCACTCTGTCCAAGACCCTCGGCCTCCAGTTCCCCGAGAAGGGGAAGGACTGGAAGGACGTCATCGCCGTCAGTCAGGAGCAGGCCGAGAAGGGGCAGGAGGTGGCCTATTCCTGCCGCAAGTGGGGCAAGCCCAGGGACCTCATGGTGCGCATTCCCCGTGGGATCAATGATGGGCAGTTGATAAGGTTGAGCGGCATGGGCGCGCCCGGCAAGGGTGGGGGAGGGCCCGGAGACCTCCACCTCAGGGTCCGGATCAGGGTTCCCTGGCGTCAGCGGCTGCGGAACTTCTTCAGACGGGCTGCTCTGATGCTCACTGCGTAGGCCGCGCCGGCCAGCACCCCAGCGCCAACGGCCAAGCCCATGGATATCCGGGCCCACGCTGGAGTTGCGGCGCTCTCACCGGCCGCGGTGAAGGTACGGTCCGCCGACACCGTCTTGTCGCCCGAGCCGTCCCCGGACATGACCCGGCAACGGTGGGTAGTGCCGGACTTGAGGCCGGTCAGGTGAATGCTGTGGTGGTTCACTGCGTCGACGATCCCGTCCTCTGACGAAACGGGGTGTCTCTGGCGTTGATTGGAAAGAGTGCCCCGGCAAGTGGTAAAACTATGGGGGACGGGCCAGGTCTGTCGTCAGGGTATGCCGCAGACAAGGGGGATGGCCCTCGGTGACTCCGGCAAACGATTCCGATGCCAGGAGGTGTACTGTGTCGCGTCGGCTGAATGCCGGGCAATCGGCTTCTCTCCGTGACGCGTCGAAGGACGACCAGGCTGACTTCACCACCGCACGTCTTCTGCGCGTCAATCGCGACAAATGGCCCGACAAGGTCTGGATGCGGAAGAAGGAGCTTGGCTTCTGGAAGAGCTACACCTGGAAGGAAGGGTATGAGAGAGTCAAGCACTTCTCGCTGGGCCTGATCGCGCTCGGCTTTCAGCGTGGGGAGGTTATGGCCATCATTGGCGACAACGACCCGCACTGGTTCTGGGCGGAGTTGGCGGCCCAGGCGGCGGGTGGTGCAGTCACTGGCGTATTCTCCAGCAGCTCGCCGAATGAGGTGAAGTACCTCATACAGCATTCGGATTCCACATTTGTGGTGGCTCAGGACGAGGAGCAGGTGGACAAGATCCTGGCCATAAAAGGGGATCTGCCTCTGGTGAAGAAAGTGATCTACTGGGACTCCAAGGGCTTGAAGTCCAATGATGACGAACTCCTGGCCAGCTTCGACATGGTCGTGCAGGCTGGGGAGGGGTATGAGAGGGATCACCCTCGGCTCTTCGAGGAGAACATCTCGCGAGGGCGATGGGACGACGTGGCCCTGATAATGTACACTTCGGGCACCACCGGCTTGCCCAAAGGCGCCGTCATGACTCACGGCAACCTGTTCTCTGCCAACAGCATCTTCTACTCTGTGAATCCGATCTCTGAGAAGGATGAATGGGTCTCCTTCATTCTGCCGGGCTGGATGGCTGAACAGGGGCTCGGTCTGATGGCCAGTCTGCAGCGGGGGCTGAGAATGAGCTTCCCTGAGTCTCAGGCCACTGTGCAAGAGAACATCAGGGAAATCGGCGCCAGCATTCTGATGTACCCCTCGAGGCTATGGGAGACAATGGGCTCAGAGATACAGAACAGGATGGCGGAGGCCACCTTCCTGAAGAGATTGATCTACCGGCTCTGCCTGCCCATGGGCTACAAGGCAGCCGATGCGAAGTTCAGGGGAGATGACCTGGGCCTGTTCTGGCGAGGCCTTTACGGACTGTCGAAGCTGTTCTTCTTTGACCAGCTAAGGGACAAGCTGGGACTGCTGAAGCTTCGCTATGCTTTCACAGCAGGTTCGCTTCTGGGACCGGAGGTGTTTCGCCTGATGACTGCCATTGGCGTTGACATAAGGCAACTGTATGGTTCAAGCGAATTGGGCATATCGCAACACATGTCCGGCGACGTCAAGGTGGATTCCGTGGGTCGAGTGTACCCCGGAACAATAGTGAGGATAATGGACGACAACCACATTCTGGCAAGAGGTCAGGCCTGTTCCGCCAGCTACTACAAGAATCCTCAGGCTACAGAGGAGGCCTTTGCCGGGGGATGGTACCACACTGGCGACGCTGGGCACATGGATGAAGATGGGCATATGTACTATCTCGATAGGCTGCAGTATATGAGGCAGCTTGCGGGTGGCACACGGTTTGCACCCCAATACATCGAGAGCCGCCTGAAGTTCAGCCAGTACATCAGGGACGTATTCGTGGTCGGCGATGAGACGCGGGAGTTCATAGTGGCTGTGGTGAACATCAACTACGACAACGTTGGCCATTGGGCAGAGGGCAGGCGGATACCGTACACCACGTTTGCCGATCTCTCGCAGAAGCCGGAAGTATGCCGGTTGATAGGTCAAGAGGTTGCCAACCTGAATGACAGGCTGCCGCAGAGGCAAAGGATCAGGAGGTATGTCAACATGCCAAAGGAGTTCGACCCTGATGAGGCCGAGTTGACCCGAACCATGAAGCTGAGGAGGGGCTTGGTTGAGGAGCGCTACAGGAGCCTGATTGAGGCCCTGTATGGAGACAGGGAGAGGGTGGTTATGGAAGTGCCGGTGCTCTACAGGGACGGCAGACAGGGAGTAGTCACCGCGGAGATCCAGGTCAACGAGCTTCACTGAGAGTAGCGGAGATGATTGTCGATATCCTGCTGCAGGGGTTGCTCATGGGTGGGGTGTATGCCCTCATCGCACTGGGGTTCGTGATGGTCTTCAAGTCATCCCAGATACTGAACCTGGCCTATGGCCAGATGATTGCCATTGCGGCCTATTTCCTGTACTGGCTGCTGACTTCAATCGGGGTGCCGACATGGCTGGGCATCCTAGTGCTCTTCGTGTCGGGGGCGGCGCTTGGCTTCATCCTGGAGAGGCTGTTCATACGGCCGCTGATGGGTCAGTCCTTCCTGGCCCTCCTAATGGTAACTCTGATGTTGGGTATCCTGTTTCAGGGCATCATCGTTCTGGTGTGGGGTGTGGAATCGTTCTCTCTGCCATTCACGCCATCAGGCATGCTGAAGATTGGTGATTGGCAGGTTTCACCGGGAGCATCTTGGGCATTTCTGGTCTCTCTGGTTGTCTTTCTCCTACTGACCCTGGTGTTTCGGTACACGAGGGTCGGGCTTGCCATGAAGGTGGTTGCCGCTGACAACGAAGTGGCCCAATCGCTCGGAATGAAGGTGAGGCAGATCTTCTCCCTTTCATGGGTGATCAGCGGCTTTCTTGCCGCTGTAGTTGGAATCCTGGTTGGCATTGTGTGGATGGTGACGCCAGATGTTGGGGACATCGTACTGGGCAAGGGGCTGCCGGTACTGATCGTCGGTGGACTGAACTCTGTCCCTGGCGCTCTATTCGGCGGACTGATCATCGGTCTGGTGGAGTCGCTCGGCGGCTACTGGGCTGCAGCAGTGCGAGAGATCGTTCCGTGGGTAGCCATGCTCGTCATCCTGCTGGTCAGGCCCTATGGCCTGTTTGGGCAGAAGAGAATAGAGAGGATATAGGGATGCTCCCCTCCGGCAGGTTCAGCGCGAGTCCTGAGCAAGACATGGCCATAGTAAGAACAAAGAGCCAGTGGCTACTTCTGGTCGGAGGGCTGATCTTCGCTGCGACACTGGTTATGTATGTCCCATCAGCGTGGCAGGCATGGCTGATCATGCTGGGCATCTATGCCATCGCCGCTCTCGGTGTTCATGTCATGACCGGTCTCTGCGGCCAATACTCAATGGGGCAAGCCGCATTCATGGCTGTGGGCGCCTATACCACTGCCATACTGGGCACGAGGTATGAACTGTCTCCCTGGGCCACCCTGCCACTGGCCGGCATAGTGGCTGGGCTGGCCGGGCTCATCTTTGGCATGCCCGCGCTGAGGATAAAGGGATTCTACCTGGTGATGTCCACCATCGCCGCTCAGTTCATAATCCTCTGGTCTCTCAGGGAATGGTCGTGGGCGGGCGGTGCAAGCGGGATGCCCGTCCCTGGGATCACCGTTGGAGGGGTGGCACTCGACTATGTTCAGTACTGGTGGCTTACGTTGGCACTGGCAGTGGCCATGATCTTCTTTGCCAAGAACATTCAGAGGACAGCTATCGGCAGGGCCTTCATTGCCGTGAGGGACAATGACCTGGCGGCTGAGGTCATGGGGGTGAACCTCTTCAGGACCAAGTTGCTCGCCTTCTTCGTGGGCTGTTTCTTCGCCGGCATAGCGGGTTGGCTCTGGGCGCATTTCTTCCTCTATATCTCCCCCAACCAGTTCTCTTTCAAGACTTCTTTGTGGCTGCTGGGTATGATCATCATCGGAGGCATGGGAAGCACCACGGGTGCCGTCCTTGGCGTCGTCGTTATTCGATTCATGGACAAGATGGTTGATGAAGTGGCTCCAATAGTGAGCGCGGCAGTTCCCAACTGGAGTGGGCAGGTTGCTGCGGCCCTGTCGCTCATAGTATTTGCCGTCGTGGTCATTGCCTTCGTAATGGTTGAGCCTAGGGGACTCTACCATCGACTGCAGAGAGTGATCCTATACTATCGTCTCTATCCCTTCTCGTACCAGTCGAGAGCGAGGGGGCCATAGCCCGATGAGCTTTCCCAGGTTCATGCGGAGGTGATTGCCATGAGATGGATTCGTTGACATCCTGCGTAGGGCATGCTATAGTCGCGGCTCAGATCAGGGGTGAGAATCAGGCAGGAGTATTGCTGAAAGGAGCGAACATGATGCGACTGAGAACATTGACTCTTGTGCTGTTGTGTCTGTTGACCGCCACGCTGCCTGGGTTTCTTGGATGTGCAGGAGGGGACGAAGGCACTACCAAGGAGATCAAGTATGGATGGATCTGGGACTTCACCGGACGAGCTGCATCTGCTGTGACTCAAACCTACGTAGGTTTTCGTGACTATCTCCGGATGGTCTCTGAGGAGGATCCCATCCCGGGTGTCAAGCTGACCGTGATACCATACGATACCCAAAGCGACCCGTCAAAGGTCCCCATTGGCTATGAGTGGATGAAGAATGAAGGTGCAGATATTCTGTCTGCCGCACCGCAGGATACGGAGTTGCTCAGAAGCAGATTCGAGGCTGACGGCATGCCGTTCTATGGCCTCTCCAACATACTCTCCATGGTTGATTCTGAGTGGCTCACGAGTCTGTACGGACCGCCGGAACTGCAACTTGAATGCCAGCTAGAATGGATCAGTGAGACCTGGGACAAGTACCCCACCAGACCGAAGATCGGCTTCATAGGGCTGGCCGGCGTTGCCTTCTACGTGTCGCAGGAGAAGACGGTCAGGGAATGGGTGCTGGACCATCCCGACCAGTTTGAATGGCTGGGATCAGAGATGGCCCCATCCACGACCACGAGCTGGGCCGTGGAGGTCGGGAAGATGAAGAACGCCGACTTCATCTTCGCCTCTATGAGTGGACCGCCTCTGGTCAGTCTGGTGAAGGAAGCGCGGTCTCGGGGATACAAGAACAAGTTCATGGGTCCGAGTGAGACCTACTTCTCCTTCTACATGCTGTTCAGGCAATCGGTGTCACCCGCAGATCTGGACAACATCATTGCCGGGACCTACACTCCGTGGTGGGGCGAATCCAACTCATTCATGGATCAGGCCGACGAATATGCTGAGAAGTACCACAGCGCCAGCGAGCTGACGGCGATCCACCAGGGCACTGGCCAGTTCAACGGCTGGGCTGCCGGGATGATCTTCGTGGACGCAGTGAGAAGAGCGATCAAAGAAGTAGGCGTGGACGATCTTGACGGCGAGGCGATACACAACGCCATCAAGGAGACCGACATGACTGTCCCCGGCTGGGGCAACCCCTGGAAGCTGCCGGCGAAAGAGAACGTGAACTACTTCGCACAGACGGTGCGGCTTGTTCAATACAAGTCAGAGGTCGACAACTGGGTGGCCATCACCGACTTCGAATTCCCACCCTCGACAAGGGACTAGGTACTCCGGCCCGAATCGGTAGGTCATCTGTTCAGCCTGTCGGGACATCCCGACAGGCTGAATCACAACATGGTCTGAGCCGCTGCCCCACTGGCTCAGGAGTTGACCTTCGCCGGCGTTGTCAGCCGCCTGCGCTCAGCCTGTCGGACGATGCAGCTTCATCTCCATGGCTGAGAGGCCGCAGCCAACAACGCAGACTCCACAGCCGAAGCACTTGTCAACATCCACCACCGCTTTGAGCTTCTTCACCTGTGGGGTCTTCCTCATCTCGATGGCGTCAAAGAGGCACCGCTCCACGCAGTCCTGGCAGCCATTGCAGATCTGGGGATCGACTTCGGCCCGGAGATGACTCCTCTCCAGGGTGCGGCCTACAGTACCGTGCTTCAGGCCGCTATCGAGGTAGATGCAGCAGTCGTCGCAGCAGTTGCAGATCTCGTTCAGGCGAGAGGCCAGGGCGAAGGGCCAGGTGTGCACCAGACCCGCTTGCTCAGCCTCCCCGAAGAGGGCCATCGCCTCTTCCGCGGAGACCCTGCGGCCTGCGCCTCGGTTGATGGCGTATTCAGCTCCTCGATTGAAGACGACGCAGTTCTCGACAGGGTGGTGGCAGCGCCTCAGCGAGCGACGACAGGTACAGGGCACCACAGCGATAGCGTCAGCGCTCCGCACCAGGTCGCGCAGATTGTCCTCCGGCCGGATTCCGTCGATTGACAGGTGGCTGCTCCGCTCAATGGCTTTCCAGGCAGGGACAACCCTGACCCCCTGTACCTGCGCATCGGCGGACACATGCGACATGGCCTCCATGAAGGGGAAGAACTCGGCTTCGTAGAATGCCTTCCACAGGTCGAGGAGTTCGGTATCCACCCATCTGTCTGAGCTGGACAGACTGGCGTCGTGGAACTGGATCACCTCCCGAACCAGCCGCGGTCCCTTGCTCGTTGGGATGACCAGCCCCTTCTCGATGCATTCCTGGAGCGTCCTGCGGACCTCGTCTTCAGACACACCGGATTCCTGAGCGATGGCAGCCGGCTCGGCTGGCAACTGCAGCAGAATCCGGCCCGCCTCAGGAGTGACCAGCTTCCGCATGATCCTGAGCAGGTGCTCCGAGTTTGGATTGGGGAAGTTCAGCCTCTCCACCAGTCTGACGTAGACGTCTTTGGACTCCATGGCTGCCTCCTGTGATGATCCGGTGCCCGACCGCGACGGGGCGACTCGAGGTCAGTTTGGTCGGGCTCTGCCAGAATAGTATCCGGTTGCAGGTGCTGTCAACTTCGCACGGCACCGCGAGGCCGGAGCTGAGTCGGCAAGGTTTCCCAATCCCCGCCTGTTGGTGTAGTATAGGTTGAGCAAGGGGTGCGGACAGCAGCTCTGTCGACACCCGGCCAGCCTCTCCTATGTGCCCAAGCACGCCGCAGCAAGCCACCTTCGCCGAGATCAAGCGGTTCGTAGAACCCAACTCAATTGCCATTGTCGGCGCCACCAGACAGACGGGGGCGGGCTCCTTCAACATCGTCGAAAGGCTCCTGTCGCACGGGTACTCAGGCACCATCTACCCCGTCAACCCCGCTGCCAAGGAGATCCTGGGGGTTCCCACCTATGCCCGGATCGGTGACATCGGGGCGACCCCGGACATGGCCATCATCCCCGTTTGGGAGCGCTCCGATGTTCCCAGACTGGTCAGGGAGTGTGTCGAGGCCGGTGTGAAGGCTATCATCGTGGTCACCCAGGGCTTTGCCGACGGGGATGCGGAGGGCAAGGCCCTTCAGGACGATGTCCTCCGCGTCGCCAGGGAGGGAGGGGCCAGGGTTCTGGGGCCGAACTCCCTGGGAGTGGCCAACGCCTTCATCGGCCTGACTACTTCCTTCCTGCCTCACAAGATGGACAGGGTGCCGGTGGGGGTGATCTGCCAGAGCGGCGTGTTCTTCCTCAACCTTCGCACCTTCACCGCGCTGGGCAAGGCCATCGACATCGGGAACGGCGGCGATATCCACTTCGTGGAGGCGTTGACCTACTTCGAGAGCGATCCGGATACCAGAATCATCCTGATGCATATTGAAGGCCTGCCTCAGGGGCGCCGGTTCATGGAGGTTGCCCTGAGGACCTCCCTGCGCAAGCCGATCGTGGCCCTCAAGGTTGCCAGGAACAGCGAAGCGGCACGCGCGGTGCAGTCGCACACCGGGAGCCTCTCGGGCAGTGATGAGATTGTCCGGGTGGCTTTGAAGCGCTGCGGCGTGCTGCTGGTGAGTGACATCGCCGAGATGGAGGACTTGGCCAAGGCCCTGCTGCGTCTGCCGCCCATGAGCGGCAGAAGGGTAGGCATCATCAGCGTCAGCGGCGGGGCCGGCGTCATGGTCCTGGACGCCTGCCAGGATCATGGGCTGAGCCCGGCCCGGTTCTCCGCTGAGACGGTGAGTCACCTGCAGGAGATCCATCCCGGCTGGATGAAGGCGGCCAATCCCGTGGATATGTGGCCCCTCGCCGCCTTCTCGGGGCGGGGCGTCTCAGCAACGGCCATGACGGGACTGAAGGCCCTGCTGGGAGACCCGGGCGTGGACGGCGTGGTGCTGGCCCTGGCCACGCCCTTCTACGAGGACATTCTGACCGTGGCTGCCGCCGTCCCCGATTTGATGCGAACCTATGGCAAGCCGATCTGCTGGTGGACCATCGCCGGATCTGATGACGAGAAGGAGGCGGCCATCGAGGATCGGGGGGCTGTGGTCTTCGAGAGCGCCGATCGGGCAGCCAAGGTTCTGGCCAGGCTGGCCGACCGAGAGCATTTCTGCCGGGAGAACTCTCCGGGGAGCGGTTGAACGCCGGTGGCCCATCGGCCCTTCCGGGGAGTCCCGGCCCCGGGGAGACCGGTGGCTCGGCGTGAGCAGCCCGGATGGAGGGAGCATGGATTTTCGCTTCACTTTGGAAGACGAGGAGTTCAGGGGGGAAGTCCGCCAATTCATCAGGGATGAGTTGCCGCCGGACTGGACGGGTACCGGATTGCTCTCAGAGGCCAAGGATGAGCGGGAGTGGCAGTTCGCACAGAAGATGATCCGGAAGGTGGGCGCCAGAGGCTGGCATGCTCTGGCCTGGCCCGAGGAGCACGGCGGGCAGGAGTCGCCGGCGAGGCAGTTCATTCTCAGTGACGAGATGTACTACCACGAGCTGCCTGGGGTTGACCTGGTTGGCGCTCTGATGCTTGCCCCCGCCCTGATCCGGCACGGCAACGAGCAGCAGAAGCGCCAGCACCTGCCCAGAATAGCCCGGGGAGAGGTGGTCTGGTGTCAGGGCTACAGCGAGCCCGGCGCCGGCTCTGACCTGGCCTCCCTGTCGACGCGGGCCGTGGAGGCCGGCGACCACTTCATTCTGAACGGGCAGAAGATCTGGAGCACCAACGCCAATCGAGCCGACTGGTGCTACGTGCTGGCCAGGACCAACCCGGACGTCCCCAAGCACAAGGGGATCAGCTTCCTCCTCATGGATATGCGCGCCCCCGGGGTCACGGCGCGGCATTTGCCGAACATAGTGGGCACGTACTGCGAGATATTCCTGGACAACGTCTCCGTGCCCAGGGAGAATCTGCTGGGAGAGATGAACGATGGCTGGAGGGTGGCCAACACCGTTCTGGGATACGAGAGATCAGGGGTGCACCGCATCGCTGCCGCCAGGCGGAATCTGGACAGGATCATAGACTATGCCAGGCAGACGGTCCGGGACGGACAGCCGCTCTTCAGGAAGCCGCTCGTCCGGTCCAGACTGGCCGATCTGTTCATAGAGGCTCAGGCGGTCAGGGTGCTGGCCTACCGGGTGCTCAGTCTGCAGAGCTCTGGCCGCGACATCGGCTCAGAGGTGTCCATGGCGCGGCTGGCCGGCAGCCTGCTTCAACAGCATGTGGCCAGTGCCGCGATGGACATCCTGGGTCCATTCGGGCAGCTCGACCTCGGGGGCAAGTGGTCGCCGCCGGCGGGCTTCCGGCGCGAGTATCTCTACTCGCTGGGGGCAACGGTGGGGGCGGGCACCGCCGAGATCCAAAGGAACATCATCGCCACCAGAGGGCTGGGGTTGCCCAGGTGAGGAGTCCCTGCGCGGCGGCAGAGCCGACTGGACTGGGCAAGAGACGCACAGCAGTTGCCGTGTCGGGATTCCGGCTGATGACAGGGGATGACCATCTCGGGAGTGCCTGAAGTGGAAGAGATGAAGGGCAGAACCGCGCTGGTGACCGGCGCTTCCTCGGGCATCGGCCGGGCCACCGCCCTGGCCTTCGCCCAGCGAGGGGTCAGGGTGGCGCTCGCTGACGTGGACGGCGACGGTGGCCATGAGACACTGCGCCTCATCCGGGAGAGGGGTGGCGACGCCGCCTTCATCCTGGCCGATGTGACCCAGGCCGGGCAGGTTGAGGCCATGGTTGACGAGGCGGCCGCGATATTCGGGGGACTGGACTATGCGTTCAACAACGCCGGCATAGTGGGCACGCCGTCATCGACGGTCGAGTGCACCGAGGACAACTGGGACAGGGTGATCGCGGTGGACCTGAAGGGGGTGTTCCTCTGCATGAAGTACGAGATCCCTCTGATGCTGAAGCGGGGTGGCGGCGCCATCGTCAACATGTCCTCAATAGCCGGGCTGGTGGGACTGAGGAAGAACATCGCCTACGTCGCCGGCAAGCACGGCGTGGTGGGACTGACCCGGGCGGCAGCCCTGGAGTACGCTCAAGCCGGCATACGCATCAACGCCCTCTGCCCCGGGTTTGTCAGAACCCCCATTCTGATGCTGGACGCCATGCCGGCCATGGAGCGGCGCTACGTGTCGGCCGAGCCCATGGGCCGGCTGGGGCGACCGGAGGAGATCGCCGCCGCCGCGGTCTGGCTCTGTTCCGACGCAGCCTCCTTCGTCACCGGGCATGCGCTGAGCGTCGACGGCGGGCTGGTGGCCCGATAGACGCCTGACAGTGCACAACCGGGCTTTGACGGCTCAGCAGGCATCTGTCAGAATTGGGCGATGACCGTTCCGGACTGCGCGTTCGCGCCGAAATCCATCGCGGTCGTCGGCGCCTCCCCCAATCCGGATTCCCGCACCACCCGGAACTTCCTGCAGCCCCTTCTTTGGTCCGGGTGCCGGGCCAGGGTGTACCCGGTGAATCCCCGTGCTGGCGAGATCATGGGGCTCAGGGCCTACCCCAGCATCACGGCCATACCCGAGCTGGTGGACTACGTCATCTGCGGCGTCCCCGCTGCGGCGGTGCCCGCTGTGGCCCGGGACTGCGCGCTGGGCAGAGCCAGGGTGCTGGCCATCTTCTCCGCCGGATTCAGCGAGACTGGAGAGGAGCCGGGCATCAGCCTGGAGAGGGAGATCGTCGACATCGCCAGCCGGGGTGGGGTGCGAGTCATCGGTCCCAACTGCCTGGGGGTGCACAGTCCGGCGGCCGGCGTGTTCTTGGAGATCGACATCCCCCCGAAGAGCGGTCAGGTGAGCTTCCTCTCTCAGAGCGGCGGGTATGCCCGGCAGTTCATCGTGGCGGCGGCAGAGCGGGAGGTGTTCCTGAACAAGCTGGTCAGCTATGGCAACGCCGCCGATCTGAACGAAGCGGACTTCCTGGAGTACTTCGGGGCGGACGGCGGCACGGCTACGATCGCGGCCTACGTCGAGGGGGTGAGGGAACCCCGCAGATTCCTGAGGGCGCTTCGCCAGGCGTCGGCAGCCAAGCCGGTGGTCATCATGAAGGGCGGGAACACCGAGGCAGGGAGGCAAGCCACGGCATCGCACACCGCCTCGATCTCCGGCAGCAGGCAGGCCTGGGCAGCCCTGTGCCGGCAGATGGGAGTGATGCAGGCGGGTGATCTGGATGAGATGACCGATATCATTCAGGCCTTCGAGCTTCTCCGGCGGCCTCGGGGGAGAAGGATCGGAATCGTGGGAATAGGCGGCGGAGTGAGCGTCATGGCGGCGGACGACTGCGAGAACGCCGGCCTGGTGGTGCCTTCGTTCCCGGCCGCCCTGAGGTGGGAGCTGGGCAGCTTCACGTCGATCGCCGGAACAAGCCTGCGCAATCCGGTGGACACCTCCGCCGAGGTCTACTGGGACGAGGCAGCCTTCGCACGGACCATCGACCTGGTCGCCCGGTGGGACGGCATCGACATCCTGTTCATCATCCTGAACGCCGTGGCCACCATTCGGCGCGGTGTGGATACCCTGAGTCGCCAGGGCGAGGCAGTGGTGGAGGCGGCGGGGCGGACCGAGAAGCCGGTGGCCATCGTCATCATCGCCGGTGGCATAGAGAAGGCGGAGAACATGGCTGTGGTCGTCGGCAGGCAGTGTGCCAAGGCCGGCTTCCCGGTGTTTCCTTCATGCAGCCGGGCGGCCCGAGCCACCAATCAGGTCATCCGCTACCACGAGGGCCGGGGAACTGGGCTGCCCTCGGCGTAGCGGTCAGATCTGGGTGAAGCACTCGATGTCGTGGATGGTGCCCCTGCGCTGCTCCTTGAACACCGCTCTGACCCTGGCGCCGACGGTGATCTTGGTTTCGTCGCTCTCATCCAGCCAGTGCATCAGGCAGGTGTCGGCTCCATCCAGCTTCACGTAGATGTCGGTGCGGGGCACCTTGATGGGCTTCCCCGTGTTGGGGTCGATGTAGGGCAGCTTGACCACGGTGAAGGCGTAGATCGAGCCCTCGGAGCCGAGGTCCACCCAGTCGTGCATGGTCTTGAAGCAGCGGCCGCAGACCTCTCTGGGAGGCACGTAGACCCTGCCGCAGTGGGAACACCTGATGCCCAGGATGGTCTTCTTGTCCCGCAGCCCCATAAAGAAGGGGCTGATGTAGTGGCCGCAATGCCAGTAGTAGACGTGCTCGGCCTTGCCTGAGCTGATCTCCAGCAGTTCATCCTGTCGGTTGGCCGCTTGGTCTTTCATGCTGTGTCCTCCCTTGCCGGTCTAGGGTTTGGTCGATCTCAGGACGGTGGCCTCGAACCAGTAGCAGGAGCCGAAGGCGGTGGCCAGAGCCGTCCTGACATCACCTACCTGTCGTTCCCCCGCCCTGCCCATGACCTGCAGGGCGGCCTCTCCCAGGCGGATCAGGCCAGTCGCCCCGATGGGGTTGGTCGACAGGACGCCGCCGGAGGGGTTTATGGGCAGTTCGCCGTTCATGTCGAAGACACCCTTCCTGATCAGCTTCGGCGCATCGCCGAGGCTGCACATGTGCATGTGATCCATCCAGACAACACCGCAGGTGGAGAAGGGCAGGTAGAGCTCCATCACGTCCACGTCTTTCAAGGGATCAGTGATGCCGGCCCGGCCGTAGACTCTGTCCACCGTGGTCCGCAGGGTGGGCATCATCTCCCAGTCGTAGTCGCCGAAGTAGACGTAGTCGTGGGACACGGCCGTGGCGTGCACCCAGGCGGGGTTGGGGGTGATCTTCGGGGCCGTGGTTTCCGATGCATAAATGACGGCGCATGCCCCGTCGGACCGAGGACAGCTGTCCAGAAGCTTGATCGGCCAGCAGAGCACCGGTGACTTCATCACATCCTCGACCGTGATGAACTTCCTCAGGTGGGCGTGGGGATTGCGCAGGGCGTTGTTGTGGTCCCTGACGGCCACTAGGGCGGCGTCTTCCTGGGTGGCCCCGAACTGCTCCATGTACATGGCGTACTCGGCGGCATTCGGTCCGATGGCTCCCCCAAAGAAATCCCGCTCCACTATGGGGTCGGCGCAGGTGCTGATGGCGGCCTGGGTATCGGATTCGGAGTTCTTCTCCCATCCGATGGCCATGACCACATCGAATAGCCCTGACGCCACGTGGTAGTAGGCGCAGGAACCCAGGGTGCCGCCGGTGCTGCCCCCGGTGGTCACCTTCATAATGGGCTTCATGAACGCGCCGGAGCCGTCGATGCTCCAGCAGTCCACGTTGTTGATGGCCTCGAAATGGTCCATGTTGCCGATGACAATGGCGTCGATATCCTTCAGCTCGAGGGCGGCATCCTGCAGTGCCCTCTTCACCGCCTCGCTGATCAGCTCCTGCCCGTTGACATCCTTCCTCTTCGATGTGTGGTGTGTCTGTCCTACCCCCACTATGGCTGTTCTGGTACCCATGTGGCCATGCCTCCTAGTTGCTCAATACCCAGACGCAGTGTGTTTGAGCACAGATCCCGCCCGTTCCGTGGGCCAGGGCCACTCGGGCTCCCGGCACCTGCCGCTTGCCGGCCTCACCCCTGAGCTGAAGCACCGCCTCGGCGATCCTGGCCAGTCCGGCGACCTGCACGCTGTGCGCCGAGAGGACTCCCCCGGAGGGGTTGACGGGGAGCTTGCCACCCATCTGGGTCACGCCGCTGTCAATCAGCCTGCCCCCTTCGCCCCGATCGCAGAAGCCCAGCCCCTCGTACCACATCAGCTCCATGTAGGAGAAGGCATCGTAGACTTCAGCCACGTCGATCTCCCGTGAAGGATGGCTGATGCCGGCCATGCGGTAGGCCTTCCTGGCCGCCGTCTCCAGAGGCTGCGACCAGGCTAGGTCCCTCTCCCCCAGACGGTAGGCATCGGCGCAATGGGCCACGCCCCTGATCCATACCGGCTTCCTGGCCGCCCGCCTGGCCCTCTCCTCGGTGGCCAGGATGATGGCGCAGGCGCCGTCCGAGATTGGCGATGTGTCCAGCCGTTTGATGGGCTCAGCCAGCATGGGGGATCTCATGACGTCATCCACCGTGATGTCCAGGGGCACGTGGGCGTAGGGGTTGTTCCTGGCATTGCCGTGGTTCTTCACCGAGACCCTGGCGCACTGCTCCTCGGTGATGCCGAATCGCTGCATGTAGGCCCTGGCCTGGAGCGCAGAAGAAGAAATGGCGTCCATCCCCAGCAGCCTGTCGTAGATGGGGTCGAAAGCCTGGTTGACGATCTTCCGCGGCGAACCCTCCGACACCTTGCAGTGGGCGCTGACCATGGTTGTGCCGTAGACCCCCGAGAGGGTCCTCATCAGACCATAGAAGGCGCTGAGGGTCCCGTCTCCTTCCACATTGGTGGCGTCCCGGCCGTATGAGCCGGCGGCCTCGGCCACCGCCATGCAGGCGATGGTCCGCCCATCGAAGAAGTCGTTGGTGGTGGTGACCACGTTGTCGATATCGCTCAACTCAATGCCGGCGTCGTCCAGCGCCTTCCTGGTGGCTTCGTAGGACAGCTCGGCGAAGTTCTTGGTCTTGCCCTTTTCGTACTTGGTCTGGCCTATCCCAACAACGGCTACTCTCTCCATGGCCTACTTCGCCCCCTTCACAGGCTTGAAGTACCGGATGTCCAGGTAGTTGCCCTCCGGCTTGTCCCTGAAGACGGCTGTCATCCTCAGGCCTTCCTTCAGAGCCCGCTGGTCTGCCTCGCCGATGAGATGGGTCATGCCTGTGTCGGCGCCGTCCATCTTGATGATGCCGTAGGCGAAGGGTGCCCGGAGCGGATGCAGCTCCGGTTCGCTGTAGTGGACCACGGTGAAGGTCTGCAGCGTGCCCTCCGGGCCCACCTCCACCCAGTCATTCAGATCGCCGAAACAGCGGTGGCAGGTCTTCTTGGGGGGGACCATGACCAGCCGGCACGTGGGACAGCGAATCCCGTAGATCCTCCTGTCCCTCAGTCCGGCATAGAATCTGCTGGCCACCGCGCCGGCCGCCCAGGTGTAGGGGACACGGATCACCCCTTGGAGGATGAGCAGCCCATCCTTCTCCCGGACCTCCAGAATGGTCTCATTCTCCATTACATCACTCCGCAATGGGTTTGGCCGCAGCCGGCGCTGCACTACGCCTCACCTTGTTCGCGCTTGGCTATGAAGCTCCTCATGGTGCCCACCGCCACGTCCTCTCCCCTCTGATTCCTGATGGTCTGCCGGAAGGTGATCACCCCGCCCCGCTCGTCCCTCTCCCGCTTGTCCATCACCTCCATCTCCACCCGGATGGTGTCGAGGAGCTTCACCGGGGCCACGAAACGCAGCTTGTCGATGCCATAGAAGGCGATGATGGCCATCTCTGAGAGGGGGAGCAGGCCGGAGGCCACGGAGAGGACCAGGAACCCGTGGGCGATCCTTTCCTGGAATGGCCCCTGCCTGGCGTACTCGATATCGGTGTGAAGCGGGTGCCAGTCCCCGGTGAAGGCGGCGAACATGACCACATCGGCCTCGGTGATGGTCCTGCCCCGGGTGGCGATCTTGTCGCCGACATGGAAGTCCTCGAAATGCCTCATCCCGGCCATGGCATCAGTCCTCCGTCATATCCGAGGTGTCAGGAGAAGGCCACCTCATAATCACCCCCGGAGCATCTCACGGGCGATGATGATCTTCCGCATTTCGGAAGTGCCGGCACCGATCTCGCCCAGCTTCACATCCCGGAGGAGTCGGTTCACGGGGTAGTCCAGCATGTAGCTGTAGCCGCCATGGATCTGAACCGCATGGAGCACCGCCTGAGTGGACACCTGCCCGGCGAGGAGGAGCGCCGCGGCCGCCAGCTTGTTGATCTCAGAGCCTTTGCCCCCTCTGTCGGCCGTCTGGGCCATGGTGGCCGCCCGGTACATCAGCAGCTTGGCCGACTCCATGCCGATGTACATGTCGGCCAGCTTCTCCTGGATGAGCTGGAACTGGCCGATGGGCTGTCCGAACTGCACCCTCTCCCTCGCGTATTTCAGGGAAAGCTCCAGGGCTCTCTCCCCCATTCCCAGCGTCCAGCCCGTCCCGGCCACCCTCTCCATGTCCAGTCCGCCCATCATGACGCTGACACCCTGGTTCAGCGCTCCCAGGATGTTCTCCTCCGGAACGCGGTATTCGTCGAATATCAGCTCACCGGTGGGTGAGCCCCTCACCCCCATCTTCTCCAGGTGCCTGGCGGTGAAAGTCCCCTCCAGGCCCGGCTCCACGATGAAGGCGGTGATGCCCTTGGCCCCCTTCTCTGGCTCGGTCTTGGCGTAGAGCACCATGGCGCCGGCCACCGGCCCGTTGGTGATGAAGGTCTTGATGCCGCTGAGCAGGTAGTGCCGCCCCTCGCGCCTGGCCCTCATCTGGATGCCCACCGCGTCAGATCCGGCATTGGGCTCGGTCAGGGCCAGGGCGCCCAACTTCTCCCCGCTGCACAGTGGCGGCAGGTACCTCCGCCGCTGCTGCTCATTCCCGTTCCGATAGAGGTTGTCGCAGCACAGATTGGAGTGAGCGTGGCAGGAGAGGCTCAGGGCGGGGCAGATCCGGCTCATCTGCTCCAGGCAGATGCACTGGGCCAGGTAGTCCATGCCCGAGCCGCCGTACTCCTCGGTGACGGTGACCCCCATCCAGCCCAGCTGGCCGAGCTTCTTCCATACCCAGTCGGGCAGCCTGTCCTCTCTATCGACCTGCTCGGCGATGGGATCGATCTCCCGCAGCATGAAGTCGTAGACCGACTCGGCCAGCATCTTGTGGGCTTCGCTGAGCTCGAAGTCCATCGTCCCTTTCCTTCTCCCTGTCGTCGGTGGGCGATCCGCCCCGAGGCGGCTATCTGCCCTTGAATTCGGCCTTGCGCTTCTCCATGAAGGCCCTGGTGCCCTCCCTGGCATCCTCGGTCCCGCAGGCAGCCCCGAAGCACTCCGCCTCGTAGTACAGTCCCCGGTTGAGATCCATGTCCATGCCGTTGTTCACCGCCAGCTTGACCATGCCCAGGGCCACCGGCCCCTTGGAGGCCAGCTTCTCCACCAGGTCGTCCACGGTCTTGTCCAGCTCCGCAGCGGGGACCACCTTGTTCACCAGGCCGAGCCGATAGGCTTCGGCGGCGGGGATCATCTCCCCCAGCATGTTCATCTCCATGGCCTTGGTCCGGCCGATCAGCCGGGTCAGCCTCTGGGTGCCTCCCATGCCGGGGATGATGCCCAGATTGATCTCCGGTTGCCCGAACGCGGCCTTCTCGGAGGCGATCCGGAAGTCGCAGGCCATGGCCACTTCATTGCCGCCGCCGAGGCAGAGACCGTTGATCTTGGCCACCACGGGCTTGCGGACCCTCTCGATTTCGGTGGTCAGCGATTGCGCCAGCAGTGAGAAATCGCGGGCCTGGATGCCGCCCAGCACAGCCAACTCGCCGATGTCGGCGCCGGCGCAGAAGGCCCGGTCACCCGTCCCGGTGATGACTATGGCCCGGACGTTGCCGTCAGCCTCCGCATCGACTAGGGCATGGCGCATCTCGGCGGCCAGTTGGGTGTTCAACGCATTCATCACCTTGGGCCGGTTGATGGTGATGGTGGCCGCGGCGCCCTTCTTCTCGTAGGTCATCAACTGGTATCCACTGTCTGCCATCTCGCCTCCTTGTCCGGTAGTCATCCCTTGGGGAAGAGGTTGTAGATCCCCTTGCCGGCCTTGCGTCCCACGTAGCCGGATTCCACCACCCTTCTCAGGATGGGGGCAGCCTTGTACCTCTCCCAGCCCGTCTGCTGGTAGATGGAGTCGGCCATATCCAGGACGACGTCTGCGCCGGCCAGGTCGATCATCTCGAAGGGGCCGATGGGCCAGTTGAAGGCCAGCTTGCAGATCTTGTCGATGTCCTCAGCGTCCGCCAGGCCCTCCTGCAGTATCTTCAGGGCCTCGTTTCCGGCGGCGTTGATTATCCTGTTGGCCACGAAGCCCGGCGAATCCTTGACCACAATGGGCTCCTTGCCCAGCGATTTGCCGAACTCCACGCTGACCCGCACCGTCTCCTCGGAGGTGAGCAGGGACCGGACCACCTCGATCAGCCGCATGATGGCTACCGGATTGAAAAAGTGCATGCCGATGAACCGGTCCGGGCGCTTGGTCACCGACGACAGCAGGCTGATGGGGATGGAGGACGTGTTGCTGGCCAGGATGGTCCTCTCAGGGCAGATCTCATCCATCTGTCTCAGAACGGGCAGCTTCACATCGGCCCGCTCGAACACGGCCTCGATGACGTAGTCGGCGTCCTCCCCCGCCTTCCTCAGATCGGTGGTGGCCTTCACCCGGGCCAGGATCTGGTCCGCGTCCGCCTGCTGCAGGGTGCCCTTCTTCACCATCCGGCCCAGACTGCTGCTGATCCCCGCCATGCCCCGTTCCAGGACCTCCTGTTTGACGTCGACCATGGCTACCTCGCAGCCGGACTGGGCCACCGCCTGGGCGATGCCGCTGCCCATGGTGCCCGCGCCGACTACACAGACCTTCTTGATGCTCATTGTCGCCCTCCTTCCTGCTATCCCACCTGTCTCAGGCCCGGGGCCTTCCTCGATGTTCGCTCCCCGGGATTCAGTCCTGTGAATGCCGCCTGCAGGCGTGCTAGTTGCCCGTGAACCTGGGTTTCCGCTTCTCCACGAAGGCCTTCCTGGCTTCGGCCACATCTTCGGTGGCGAACACCGCCGGCATGATCCCCAGGGCGAAGTCCCAGTCCTCGTGGCACTTGCGATTCAGGATCCGCTTGATGGCCGCCTGCGCGAAGGGCGCGCCATTCTTCAGCTTGTCGCACACCCTGGCCACCTCCGCCTTCAGCTGGTCATGAGGCACCACGGTGTTCACCAGTCCCATGTCCCTGGCTTCCTCTGCGCCGATGTCGTTGGCCATCAGGGAGAGGTAGGCGATGCGGTGCTTCCCCAGCACCTCCATGCCCCGGGTGAGGGTCTCGATGGGGATGGCGCCGTGGTTGATCTCCCGGATGCTGAACTTGGCCCTGTCGGAAGCGATGACGATGTCGCCGGTGAGCGTGATTCCGGTGCCGAATCCGTAGGCGATGCCGTTGACCGCCATGACCACCGGCTTGGGGATGTACTCGAAGTGATTGAAGGTCCGGGCCACCAGTTCCATGAAATACATCCCGGCGCTGACCTTCTGGAAGTCGAAGCCTGATACATCAGCCCCCGCTGAGAAGACCTCGTCCTGGCCGGTGAGGACCACCACCCTCATGCCGGCATCGGCCTCAATGTCGCTGAGGGCCGCATCCAGATCCCGGAACACCTGATGGTTGGCCGCGTTCTTCTTCTCCATCCGGTCGAAGAAGATGGTGGCCACCGCGTCGTCTTTCTCTACCTTGATGGTCTGGTATGCCATGTGCTCGCCCCTTCCTTCGTCGTTCCAGCGGCTTCAGCGGCCCAGCGCCTGCAGTTCCTTCTCCAGGATGCCCTTCAGGTACGCCGGCCGTTCCTTGCCGGGCATGAAATCGAAGGCTACCATGCCGTAGGGGTCAACCTGCTCCCTCAGAATGCGGATCTGCTCCCTGGTGGGTTGCTCGGTCTGCGCCACATCGCCGGGGACGTCCAGTTCGAAGCCGGTGTTGTCCACCACGTCCTTCACGGTCACGCCGGGATGCACCGAGGTCAGTCTGAAGGGCCTGGCCTCTTCCTCCTTGGTGAGGATGGCCAGATTGGTGATCAGCTTCACCGGACCGGGCCTCAGGCCGGCCTTCATCCGTTCCTGGTTGCTGATCTTCCACCTGGTGCCGGTGATGAAGTCCACTTTGGGCACCAGGGTCCTCTTGTTGTGGCTGGGGAAGTAGCCCAGCATCTTGCGGTGCATCTTGACCACCTCCGGAGCCCCGGCCCCACCGGGACCCCGCAGCATGGGCTTGTGGTAGTCGCCGACCACCGAGATGTTGATGTTCCCGTGTCCGTCGGCCTGAATGCTGGATATCGGTTCGACGTCCACTCCGGTGCCGAGGTAGAGGGAATGGATGCACTCAGTCATGTTCCACCGGGCCACCCCTCCCTTGGTGGCCGCCGCCTCGTAGGTGGCGAAGGTCAGGGGGAAGGGCTTGGCGTCGACAGAGGAATAGGCCATGTACATCATGTTGGGGGCATGGGTCACCTTGGCCAGTATGTAGCTTACGAAGGCCAGCGGGGTGAAGGAGCCCAGAATGAGGATGTCGCCATCCTCGATCTCCCTGGCCACCGACACGCAGACCATCTCCGCCGGCGTGTAGTCATCCGAGTAGCTGCTCATAGTGACTTCACCTCCCTGGCCAGCTTCTTCAGCAGATTCATCTGCTTCAGCCCGCCGGCGGCCTCGAGATACTCGTCCTCCGACCTCATCACGTACTGATCCAGGTAGCTCTTGAAGGTGTCCGGCTTTGCCGCCATGTCCATGTAGGTCATCATGTGCCACGGGTCCCCCACGTAGCCGGGCACCAGCGAGCAGGGGTGAGCCCCGAAGGGCTGCTCGATGACCATGTCCACGTAGATCCGGGGTATCTTGGTCTTGAAGGGGTTCTCCCTGAGCACCTCGGTGGGCACCACCTCTTCCACGCTGACGATGACCCGCCTGGCTGCCTTGGCCAGCTCCAGGTCGGAGCCGGCGGTGCCCTCGATCTGGATGTTCCCCGCCGGGTCGGCCCGCTGGGCATGGATGATGGCCACGTCGGGCTTGATGGCCGGTACGGCGGTCATCTCCTCGCCGGTGAAGGGGCAGACTATCTTCTTGTAGAAGTCCGGCCTTTGGTTGAGGTAGTCGGATCCGAAGGGACCACGGTAGGGCAGGAAGGGCACGCCCCTCCCGGTGGCCTCGAAGCCGATGATGATGGCCAGGCCGCTGATCTCGTCGTACTTCAGTTCCCCCTTCTCAATGGCCCGCCGGAAGTTGGGCGGCAGGCCGTAGGCCTCCATGCTCACGAAGGAGAACATCAGCCTGTCCACACACCCGGCGCCGACCAGCATGTCGATATCCACGCTGCCCAGGATGGTCATGACGTTGAGGTTCCTTATTCCGGAGCGGATCAGCTGCCGCACCAGCGCCATGGGATGGCTGCTCAGCCAGGCTCCGCCGATGGCCACGCTGTCCCCGTCCTTGATCAGCCGGCCGATATCAGTCAGCTTGGCCACTTTGTTCTGGGCCAGTACGCGCTCTTTGGTGGTCATTTCACCCCCCAGTCTCAACAGTCGCGATCATCCCCGGCTTCGCCGCCGGCGGAGAAGTCCCTCCGCGGGCAGCCCTCCCGGTGGTCAACCGGCCCCCGTGCCCAGCGGGCGCCGGCCGCCCGTCTAGCGGCCGACGATGATGATGCTGACCACGTTCCGGACGGGAACGCCGCCCAGATTGTGGGTCAGGCCGAACTTGGGATTCTTGATCTGCCTGGCCCCGGCCTTTCCCTGAAGCTGTTTGTACATTTCGTACATCATCCTGAGGCCCGAGGCCCCGATGGGATGGCCGAAGCACTTCAGTCCGCCGTCCGGCTGGCAGGGGATTTGCCCTCCCAGCTCGAAGAAACCGGAGTCGATGTCCTCCTTGGCACGTCCCCGGGGCGAGATGCCCAGGTCCTCATAGGTGACCATCTCCGTGATGGAGAAGCAGTCGTGGACCTCCATCATGCTGATCTCCTCACGGGGGTTCTTGATCCCCGCCTCCTGATACGCCCTGGGAGCCGCCCGGCAGGTGGACTCAACGTGGATCAGATCGTACTTGTTGTACATCAGCTCCTCGCCGGAGCTGGCGGCGATCTGCGATGACTTGATGAAGACCGGATCAGCCCGGAATTTCTTGGCCAGGTCGGCCCGGGCCACGATGGCCGCGGCAGCGCCGTCGCTCACGCCGCAGCAGTCGAAGAGACCCAGGGGCCAGGCGATGATGGGCGCCGAGACCACCTGGTCGATGGTCACCTCCCGCCGCATGTGGGCCTTCTCGCACAGGGCCCCGTTGTGGTGGCTCTTCACCGAGATCTTGGCCAGGGTCCGCTTCCCTTCTTCGGGGCTGAGCTTGTATTGCGAGAAGTACCTGGTGGCCATCATGGCGAACATCCCCGGAGTGGTGTTGTTGCCCAGGATGATCCTCAGCTTGGTCCCCACAGCCATGACGTGGGAGAACTCCGGCAGGCCGCCGTAGCCGACGTCCTTCAGCTTCTCCACCCCTAGGGCCAGGGCGATGTCATAGGCCCCTGAGGCCACTCCGTAGGCCGCCGCCCTCAGCGCCTCGGAGCCGCTGGCGCACATGTTCTCCACCTTGGTGGTGGCCACGAAGGGCAGCTTCAGTGCCGTGGACAGCGGTATGGCGCTGTGTCCCACGCTCACCTCGGTCATCTCCGGACCGCCCTGCCAGGCGGCCTGGATATCCTTCTTCTCGATGCCGGCATCCTGGATGGCTTCGGTGAATGCCTCTACCATGAGGTCTTCGGGGCTCTTGTCCCACAGCTCCCCGAACCTGGTGCACCCCATCCCGATGATGGCCACTTTGTCTCTGATGCCTTCCGCCATTTCGCCTCCGTCTCTGTCGCTAGCTGTCTGAACCCTCAGTGCGAAGCAGCAAGCATTCGCTGTTGATCAGTCATCCAAGATACCTAGGATATGGACAGGCCCTGATCCAGGTAGATGTTCTGGCCGGTCATGTTGTTGGCCGCCTCCGAAGCCAGGTAGACCGCCAGCAGGCCGATGTCCCTGGCCTGGCCCACCCTCCGCAGCGGCAGGCTCTTGATGGCCGCCTGGAGCAGGGCCTCATCCTGGAAGAAGCCCTCGGATTGATCGGTGCGGATGAGCCCTGGGCCGATGGCATTGACGTTGATGTTGTACCTGGCCCATTCCAGGGCCAGGGTCCTGGTGAGCATGGCCACCGCCGCCTTGCTGGCGGCGTACGGCCCCCTGTGGGGGGCCACCTTGTCGGCATAGCCCGAGGTGATGTTGATGATCTTCCCCTTCTTCCGCTGCATCATGTGGGCTCCCACGGCTCTGGTGACCAGGAAGAGGGCCGTCAGATTGACGTCGATCACCCGTCGCCATTCGTCTTCACCTATGGGGGTGGTCAGGTCCGTGGCTGCATCGGCGCCGATCACCCTCTGGCCGGGGTCGGGCAGCACTGGCTTGATCAGCACGATGCCGGCGTTGTTCACCAGGATGTCGATCTGGCCCAGTTCCTGGACGGTCCTTTCCACCGTCCGTTCCAGGTCCCCGGACCTGGTCACGTCGGCGGGCAGGGCCAGGCTCTTCCGGCCCAGCAGGTGGATCTGATGGGCGGTCTCCTCGATCTCCCTGGTGCTCCGGGCCACGGCGGCCACGTCCGCACCGGCCTCGGCTAGGGTCAGAGCTATGGTCCTGCCGATGCCCCGACCGGCGCCGGTGACTATTGCCGATTTGCCCTCCAGGCTGAACTCCTTAAGCACCATCCTTCGCTCCTGTCTTCGGTGACCCGCAGCATCTCCGAAAGGCCGTCCTCAGGACGAAGTAGGGGATGAGCAGAACATAGGACAACACGCCCCAGGACAGCAGTATCCTGACCCCTCGGAGCAGCTCCCCCGACGTCAGGATCATGTCCATGCGCATGACACCCAGGGCCTTGCCGTCCACGATCAGGCTGTTGTCCTTCCGCTTGACGGCATAGAACTCCGCGATCACCTCGCCGTCCTCGCCGAGCACCCTGACGCCGGGCTTCATTGGCACTACTTGCCCACCACCTTCTTGAAGTCGATGTCCATGTCCTCCATGATTACCTGGGCCACCGCCCGGCCTCCGCCGGACACCCCGCCGCCGGGATGGGTGCTGGCCCCGCACATGTACAGCTTCTTCACCGGCGTCCGGTACTGGCCCCAGCCGGGCAGGGGCCGGTTGGTCAGGAACTGAGACAGATAGACGCCGATGTGCATCACGTCCCCCTCTATCATGGCGGGGTTGTACCGTTCCAGGTCCAGCGGGCTCATCACGTGCCGTCCCAGGATGTTGTCGGCGCCCATGTTCGTGGTCCGCTGTCTCACCGTCTCCAGAATGCCGTCGGCGATCTCGTCCTTGATGGCGTCCCACCGGGAGGCGCCGCCCGGCTTCAGGTTGTACGGCTCGTAGTGGTAGAGGTACAGCGTGTGCCTGCCGGCGGGAGCGCGGGTGGGGTCGCAATGGGTGGCCACGATCAGCAGGGGCATGGCCGTGTTCGGAACGCCGTACTTGTACTGGTCGAAGAGGCGGAGGAAGTCATCCATATTCGGTGGCGTCAGCTCCACCATGACCGCACGGTCGACGTCCCCGCCCACCTTGTATCTCGGCGCCTCTTTCAGGGCAATGGACTGGTTGATGGCGGAGAAGGGGCTGTGCCTGATCCGCCTCACCTTGTCCTGGAAACCCTCGGGAAGGTCCGTGGCCTTCATGAAATCCAGGAAGAGCTGCTTCACGTTGACGTTGCTGATCACGGCCTTCCTGGCGGCGATCTCCTCGCCGCTCTCCGTGACCACGCCCTTGACCTCTCCGCCTGACACGCTGACAGCCTTCACCGGGGTGGACACCCTGATGGTGCCTCCGCTGTCCCTGATGCAGGCGGCCAGCTTCTCGGTCAGCGCCCCTGATCCCCCCTCGGGCCAGGCGATGCCCCAGGCATGGAAGTGAGGCAGGCCGAACATGTAGTATCCGGTGCCCAGCTCCTGCGGGGCGAACATCACCTCGGAGGCCCATCTGTTCAGGGCGATGCGCATCTGCTCGCTCTCGAACCACTCCTTAGCCAGGTCGGTGGTGCTGGAGAGGATCACCCTGAGGTACTCCCGGCCCATGTCGCTCTGATCCATGAGGGATATCAGTCGTCCGAAGGGCGCCGCCGGCGAGAAGGTGGCCACCCCCCCCGCCTTGAGGAGTTGCCCCGCGCCGCCGACGAACTTGCGGTACATGTCGGCATCCTTGCGGGAGAACTGGGCTATGGACTGGCAGGTCTTGTCCAGGTCCCGGTAGAAGATCAGTGCGCTGTCATCCGGGAAGACGATGGCCAGCTGCGGGTCGGGGGCGATGTACTTCAGTCCGTACTTCGAGCGCAGTCCCAGTTCGTCCCGGTGGATCATGGGATTGGCCTGCATGGTCATGTGCACCGTGGCGCCGGGGTCATGGATGAATCCAGGCAGCGTCAGCTGCCGGCTGGCAGCGGCCCCGCCGACGATATCAGACGCTTCCAGCACGCAGACGCTCTGCCCCGCCCTGGCCAGGTAGGCGGCCACGATCAGCCCATTGTGTCCTGCGCCGACTACGATGACGTCATATGTCACGGTCTTCCCCTCCCTTCACGTGCTCAGGCCACGGGTCTAGGGTTTCCCGGCAGGATCAGTGAACTCGTAGTACGAGTAGCAGCCATCGGCGCCGGTCACCAGGAACTTGTCGCCGGTCAGCCTGATCCGCGGATTGGCTGCCTTGGCCGCGCCTTCCTCGATGGCCCTGGCCACCACGGGGCAGGTCTGCCAGCACTCCCTGCCGATGACGTCGGCCACATTGCACTGCCGTACCTTGTAGAGATACCTGTTCTCGCTCAGCTTCTCGATCACGGGCCGCTGCTCCATGGTGAACAGGAGTTCGTCCCCCGCCTCCAGGACCTTGTGAAGCGTATCCTCCAGGCTGGCCTCGCCCGGGACCAGTCCCGCCTTCCGTACCGGGACCTGCCAGAACTCCCAGTCCCTCAGTCCCTCGTAGATGGTCCGCAGCCCCTCCTCGCCGTACCTGTCGCCGATGACCTTCACCATTCTGGCGATTATCCGCCAGAGGAGCCGCTGTGAAGCGTTGGCTCTGGCCGCCGGGTCAGGGGTCTTGGCATCTCCGACCTTCTTCGTCATCTCCAGCCCCCCATTCTCCGGAAGAGATCAGCCTGCCGCCGGCTTGGCCTTCCAGAAGTAGCCCAGGATACCATGTGCCTCGTCCGTGTAGCGCCTGCGGAAGGTCATCTCCACGCCCATGTCGATCTTGAGCGACTCGGCTTCCGCATCAGTGATGTCCAGCAGGTACCTGCCACCCCCCTCGAAGTCGATCACTCCGTACATCTCCGGGGGGCTGACGCTGAAGGCCAGGCTGTCGCTGGTGTAGCTGAAGAGCCGGGCCATCTTGTCGGCGAAGCGGTACTCCTCCATCTGGTCCACCGCTCCGCAGTCCGGATTGACGCAAATCCGCTGGTCGGGGTACTGCGGCGTGCCGCAGCGTTTGCACTTCGATCCGTAGAGGGCCAGGATGACCTTGCGGTCCCTCCACATCAGCGTCACCTGGGTGGGGCCCGTTTCGCCCCTCAGGCCCTTCTCCGTGGGCAGCACGTTGCGAATGGCCAGATACCTCTCGTAGCTGGGCAGATCCTTCTTCATGGCCAGATGCTTCTTCATGCCCCGCCTCTGGCCGGCCCCGGCGATGTGATCCGTCACCTCGAAGAACACGGCGTCGCTGCCGTTGCCGTAGCTGGCAACCAGTATCTTGTCTCCCGGCTTGGCGTCCTCCAGGGCGGCCACGAGCATCATCAGGGGATGGGCCACGCCGGAATCACCCACCGTGGTCAGTTGCTCCTGCTGGACCTGCTCCGGCTTGAAGCCCAGGCTCTTGCCGATGGCGGCGTGTTCTCGGACGTAGAGGCAGGGATAGACCACCTTGGCGAAGTCCTTGGCGCTCAGCCCGTACTTCTTCAGCAGGCCGGCCATGGCCTGGGCGATGAACTTGGTGTAGCCCTCATCCCGGATCCATCTGTCCTCGGAGCCGTGGGCGAACCTCTCGTCCTCCGCCCTCCAACGGTCCATGAAGTCACGGGTGACGGAGTAGGAGCCCCCCAGGCTGGCGATCACGTGGCTGTCGCCGAGCACGAAGGCGGCCGCGCCGTCGCCGTAGTTGCCCTCCTCGAAGCTGCCCGGCTTGGCCACCCGGCAGTCGGCGGCGCAGACAATGACGCTCCTGGCCGATCCCGCCTTGACCGCATCGCAGCCGGCGATGAGGGCCGCGGTCCCCGCCTTGGGCGAGTCCGTGAAGTCGGCCGTCCTGATGTCCGGGTTGAGGTCCAGGGCGGCGGCGACGATGCCGGCGTCCTGCCGGTCCTTGTAGGGTGCGCTGACCGTGGCCAGGTAGAGGGCCTCCAGCGTCTCCCTCTTCAGGCCCGTGAGGCAGTCAATGCCCGCGGCGACGGCCATGGTGACGGCGTCTTCATCGTGGTTGGCCACGGCCTTCTCGCCGGGCCCTCCCCCGCCGCTGAACCAGCTCATGGCCGCCGAGATCGTCTTCCGGGCCAGACGGTACCGGGGCACATAGGCCCCATACGACACGATTCCTACCATCGATCTTGCCTCCCATCAAATTCGGTCATCAGTCTGCAGCTCGCGTGCCTGGGGTGACCGGGGACTCCCCTCTAGATCACCCCTTCGTCCTTCAGCTTGGCTATGTCGTCCCACCCATACCCCAGCTCCAGGAGGACCTCCTCCGTGTGCTCCCCCAGCTCCGGAGCCTTGGTCCGGGGACTAGTCTCCATCCTGCTCAGGCTGAAGGGCATACCGGGGACCTTGACATCGCCGAGCACAGGATGGTGGAAGTCCGTCACGTAGTCGTTGGCCAGGACCTGGGGGTCCTGCGCCGCTTCCGAGACGGTATTGACGATGTCCCAGGCGAACTGGGCCTTCTCCTTGAACAGGTCCACCCACTCCTGACGGGGCTTCCGGGCGAAGACCGAGTCCAGGAGTTGGATGAACTCCTTGTTGTTCGTCCTCCTCATGTCCGGCGTGGCGAAGAGGGTCTGCACCTCGCTCTCCGGCAGGCCGAGGGTTTCCCTGACGTTGTCCCAGAATCTATCATATTGCATATCGGAGAGTTCTATCCACCTGCCATCGGCACACTGGTAGCTGTTGGTGAAGGCATTCCCCGACCGGGTTCTGGAATGCCGGGGCTGCTGACGTCCCCGCCACAGCGAGGTCTGGATGTTCAGCGCCTGCAGGTGGATGGCCGAACCGAGCATGGAGACACTGATCTCCTGGCCGATGCCCGTCCGCTCTTTGGCCAGGAGTCCGGCCAGTATGGCATAGGCCGTCATTGTGGCCGCCAACTGGTCGATCACAGCGCCCACAATCTCGTAGGGCTCGGAGCTGTCCCTGTCTCCGCAGGCCATCATCAGTCCGGAGCGAGCCTGCACCAGGACGTCGAAGGCCCTCTTCTCCGCGTCCTCCCCCTTCGATCCGTATCCCGAGGCCACTACGTAGATGATCTCGGGGTTGTGTTGGCAGAGCGTCTGGTAGTCCAGCCCCAGCCTCTTCCTCAGACCTTCGCGGTAGTTGGTGTAGAAGACATCGGATCTCTTCACCAGGGCGTAGAAGACCTCCAGCCCCCGGGGCTTGCCGATGTCCAGGGCTACCCCCCTCTTGTTGCGGTTGAACGTCTCAAAGACCAGATTCAGTCCGTGGGGCAGCATCATCTGGCGGTCCCACAGCCTCTGTGATCCCCGGGCGGGGTCGCCCACGCCGGGCTGCTCGATCTTGACCACCTCCGCCCCGAGGTCGCCCAGCATATAGCCGGCCCCCGGCCCGTTGATGAACGATGCCCACTCCAGGAGTCTTATTCCCTCAAGCGGTCTGCTCATCCAGAATTCCCCGGCTCGGATCCTGACCCGGTCTCCCCCCTACTTCTTCTTGCCGTAGTACTTCGGGGGGTGCTTGGTGTACCGGTCCTGCATTCCATGAAGCGCGTCCTTCAGTCCCTGGTTGCGGCGCTCCTTGAAGAAGCTGTACTCGTCCGGCTCCCAGCGCAGATTGGTGAACAGGGTGTGGGAGAAGTAGGCCGCGCTGATGCTGGCGGTGTGCATCCCCATGATGTTCAGCCACAGCTCCATGGTGGCTTTGCCTATACCGATGCCGTCCCTGGGCAGCTTGGCCAGGTCCTCCGCCAGCTCCGTCACCTCCCGGTTCAGCAGCTTGGCGGGGACGGACTTGGTGACCAGGTTCATCTCCGCCGCTTCCTTGCCGGAGAACCTCCTGCCGGTGTAGATCAGGTCCCTGGCCCTCTTGAATCCCACGGTCAGAATCAGCGAGGGGACGAAGGGATTGGCGCTGCCCACGGTGCCGATCCTCTCCTCGATGAAGCCCAGCTCAGCATCGTCTGTGACTATGGCGAAGTCACAGAAATGGAGGATCATGGTCCCCGCGCCCAGACAGTAGCCGTGCCCCTGACCGATGGTGATCTTGGGGCAGTATAGAATCCGGCACCAGTCCTGCATGAACTTCTTGTCGTACTTCAGCCTGACCCGCTCACTGGGGCGGCGCTCGCCGGTCTTGCCCGTCCCGAAGCCATAGACGAAACCCGCCTGAGACAGGTCCTCTCCGGCGCAGAAGTGCTTGCCGGCGCCCTTGATCACGATCACCTTGACCTCGTCGTCGTCCTCGGCTTCGGTCATGGCACTGAGCATGTCGGTGAACACGCCCTCTTTGGTGCCCATCATGTTGAGGACATTCAGTTTCTCCGGGCGGTTCAGCGTGATTGTGGCGATCCCACCCTTCTTCTCGTACAGGGCGTACTTGTATTCCATGCTGGTCCTCCTTGTCTCAGACTGGCGGTCCGCCCGCCGGGGGCTCAAGCGTCCCGCCGTGCTCGTTGTGAGTATACGATACTCGAACTCTCAACAGCGATCATACTACTCCGCACTTGGGCCAGTCAAATCAGAGACACGCCCGGCCGGACGGGCGCCCGTTGCCGCTGAGGCCGTGTCCCTCGCAGTCTATCCGTACGGTGCGGAGAGTCCGCTCTTCAGCTCCTCGATGGCCTTGCGGCGCAGTTTCTCCAGTGCCGCCAGCGTCGTCTCCCCTTCCTCCGGCGTCAGTTCCGACAGGATGCCGGCGATGCCCCGGACCTCTCTCTGGCGGGTGAAGGCCTCCTCACCCTTCCTGGTCAGGGTGATCCTGGAGACGTTCTTCCTCTTGGGGTCCCTGCTCCTCTTCACCAGTCCCTGCTTCTCCATGCGGCCCAGCAGGTCCAGCACCGTGTGGGGCCGCCGGAACAGCAGCCGGGACAGATCGGCGGGGGTGGGGGGCGATTCGGAGGTCTTCACCCAGTACAGCACGGCAGCCTGGATCATGGTGAGGTCAAGAGTCCGCAGTTCCTGCTCAGCCACCCTGATCATGGCCCAGTAGGCCTGATTGAATGTGGACCAGAATCTACCGTAGCCCAGTCTCGCCCCGCTCGATTCCATACCCTCTCCTTCACCCCAGTGTGTGGCAGTCGCCTCTGTGTACCACGCGCCATCCTGCGGGCGGCCTGCCGGTCATGACTTGCCCGGCTTGCGCTTGCCCAGCCTGAGATAGGCTGAATCAGGGATGTCCCCGGCATCCTTGTACAGGCAATAGGCGCACGATCGCCGGCCCACCTTTTCGTCCGGCAGGATGACGAACACCGGCTTCCCCAGTTGCTCCAGGCAGAGGATCTCCATCACCGGCGCATGGGTGCAGTAGACGGGGAAACCGGCCAGGCCCCAGGTCATGACGTGGGGCTTCTCTATCATGGTGAGGTTGCGCGGGGGATCGTACCCTCCCGCCTCAAGCAGACGCTGGCCACTGCCGCAGGGGTTCATTCTGATGCAGACCTTCTCGTCGTCCTCCTCCACTTCCAGGGCTACCTGGTGGCCCCTGAGTATGGTGGCCAGCATCTCCACGCGGCGCCGGAAGTCGGCCTT
>VGOM01000020.1 GCA_016875915.1 Chloroflexota bacterium | reverse complement strand
GGTCACTGAATCAACTGTTACCCGGGCTTCTATCCAGGCTGGGGCCACTGCATTAATCTCAACCCTAATGCCTTCTCCGAAATCAACGTCAATGACCTGATCACTATATGACTCGGTACAGAAATCACCGCCGCCAAGAGTGACATTGAGCACCTGCCCGGGGGCAACCTTGTCGGGACTCACAGACGAGATTGTTGGATTGATTGGTGGATCATCTGCCACCACAATGGGAGCTGGCAAGGACGTTGTCAACAAGGATACCAACAAGATGAACGCAATGAGGCCGAGTCGCACTTTTCCCATGTTATCCCCCCTTGAGAGAGTTGCTCTGGGATTCAGAAACGCAAAGCCAACCTGAGAGAGGTTGGTCTCACCGTTGGCCGCCCGCTACCCAGGTGACCAAGGGCAGGTGGCTGTTCAAAGCCCCCTCTTTGGACTGCCCGAACCCCTCGTCGAGCAGAACGTCTATGAACCCGAGCTTTGCGTGGATTATACCGGTTTGCATGGCATTGTCAAATTCATTGGCCGATGCACTCCTAGATGACCCGTCTGCAAACTCAAGCGACTGCAAGAACTCCGCCACGAATCTTGAGTGAGAACGCCGTGAAGGCAACCCATACCCTGGAATCGCCTTGTCCTGCCCCCAGCTAGTTGCACTACTTCTCAGGTTGCAGCCGCCAGACTGAAGGCCAGTTCGAAGCGTCTGGTTCTGTCTATCGTCCAGTATGGCCCACCACGCATAGAACCGGCCTATTGCCCCCGACTTTCGACACCCTTTGAGACGAGTCAGAAGCTCAGCCTTCCACCAACCTAGAAGCCCATCCTTGTAACAACCCGTAGGGTCCGCGGTTCGAATCATCCACTGCTGACCTTCCGTATTGTATGCTAAACTCACGTGGGGAATACTCTAGAAGGAAGGAGACATTCCAGATGGCCGCGAGGTTCGAACTGTACCAGGACTCAGCAGGGGAATTCCGCTGGATACTAGTGGCATCGAATGGAAAGACCCTAGCCACTGGGGGAGAGGGCTACGCATCGAAGGAAAGCGCCAAGGCCGGCATACAGTCTGTCAAGAAGAACGTGGCGGCAGCAAAGATTGAAGAGAAATAGACGATCAAGCCAAACCTTGATCCTGCAGTCGGAAACTACGCAGGGGACTCCGAACGCATAGGGTACTGGGAACTGCGATACCCCCATTGCTCCGTATGGCCGCAATATCCACCAGCCTGGGCGCAACGAAGTGACCTTCTGTATGTAGATCATCCGCTCCGGGAGCCAAGCGTCGCTTCCGGTGCTCCAAGCGTGAGTTCGCGGTTTCTGACCTGCTAACTTTGCCAGCGCCTGACCTCTCCGTTCTGCGACATAACCGGACGCGCCGCGTCAGGCATCCACTCTGCACCGAGAGTCCAGATATTCTGATCGCAGCCAATGGGTTGCTGCCCCACACCTACCCACATGGGTCGCCGATGTCGCCTATGGCACCGCCGACCAAAGGCATCCAGGAAAGTCGATGGCGGTGGCATCTCTCAGCAGGAATGAGAGGTTGGGGAATGTTGCCTGGGGGAAGGACCTGACGGCACACCACCCCAGCCCTGGATGCCGCATCCCGCCAGAGGCGGGCGGGATGATCCTTCCCTGGCGGGAAGGACCTGGCGGCACACCACCCCAGCCCTGGATGCCGCATCAAGTGCGGCATGACATACGAGAGGGAAGGACTCCTCGCAACGACACAGAGTGTGCGAGGGGAGACACTGCACTAGCCGCCGATGGGATAGCGGCCGTACTTGTGGGCCGCCTCGACCATCCACTGGAGCCTGACGGGGTCAACCAGGGGATGCGAGTGCGACGTGGACAGGATGTACCCGCCGCCACGGGCGGCATCACCGATGGCCTTCCGGACGGCGTCCTCTATCTCCTGGCGGGTGCCTTTGACCACGAGATAGGAAACGTCCAGGTTGCCGATGAGCACCAGCTTGTGACCCACCTGCGCCCGGACCCGGCCCAGGTCCATCCCGGCCGTGGGCTCCATGGTGATGATGCCGTCGAAGCCCCACTCAACGAACTTGTCCAGCAGGGCGTAGATGTTCCCGCAGCTGTGGAAGACGAACTTGCGCCCCCGCTGATGCACCAGGTCGGCCATGCGCCGGTAGCTCTCTCCGTACAGCTTCTCCACCAGCTCGGGACGGAGCAGCGGCCCGGTCTTCTGTCCCAGGTCGTCCCCGCCCAGGACCACCTCCACGCCGGACTTCATCACCGCCTCCAGGTTCCTGAGGCAGAGGTCGGTCTGGAAGGCGATGACCTTCTTGACGAAATCCGGCTTCTGGTAGATGAGCCTGGTGAAGTTCACGAAGCCGATGGGCTGCCAGCTGTTCTCGAACGGGCCGGGCGCGGCGTAGCACATGGGGTAGATGCGGCCGCCGTGGTCCTTGACCAGCTTCCTGTGGAAGGCGGCGGTGTTCCGCAGCATGGTCTCGAAGAGGGGGGCCTTCTCCTCCACCCACTTCTCCCATTTCTCCTCCGTGTCGCACAGGGCCCGGCTGTAGTTGACGTTGATGTTGCCTTCGGTGTCCGCAGCCAGCTCCCAGACCCGGCCGTAGGGGTCGTACCACGACCAGCCCACGGAAGCCTGCGGGTCCCTGGTCAGCTTCATCAGGGCGTACACGGCCCAGTTGGCGTCGAAGCCCAGGCTGGCTGCCGCCTGCATCGCCGCCGAGAAGTTGCCGTAGTACATGTTGTTCCAGAAGCGGTTGGAGCTGAGGAGATTCTTGATCTGGTTGCCCAGCACCGGCTTCTGCAGCAAGCCGACGAAGTCCACGGGCTTCTTGCCCAGCATCTTGTTGACCGTGGCCGGGTCCATGATCAGGCCCATCACCGGAACGCGGTCCGCTTCCTCATGGTTCATGGCGGTCAGGACGCGCTCCTTGAAGTTCATGCCGGTGCGCTCCACTTCTTCATCATGTCGACGCCGGTGACCGCGTCGGGGGCGAAGGCGTCCGCACCGACGTCGCGGGCCGCCCTCTCCGACAGGGCGGCTCCCCCGATGACCACCTTCAGTTTGTCCCTGAGACCCTGAGTCTTGAGGGCATCGATGACCCCGGCCAGCTGGCTCTCCGTGGACGTGAGCAGACAGGACATGCCCAGAACCGCCGGGCCGTGTTCCCGGACGGCGGCGGCGAACTTCTGGGCCGAGACGTCGACGCCGAGGTCGACCACGGCGAACCCGGCGCTGCGGGCGAAGTTGACCACGATGTTCTTGCCCAGATCATGGAGATCGCCGGCCACCGTGCCAATGACCAGGGTCCCCCGCGACGGCGAACCCCCGCTCTGCATCAGGGGCGACAAGGCGTTCATGACATCCTTGGCTATCTCTCCGGCGTAGACCAGCTCCGCCAGATACCACTCACCGTCCTGGAACCTCTTGCCCACCACCTCCAGGCTGCGGGTGACCACGTCGACGGCTTCCTTCACCCTCGCCTGGTTGCCCCCTGCGATCACGTTGTGGACAGCCGCGAGCGCGGCCTCCATGTCCAGGTCCAGGAGGCCCCGCTGCAACTGCGCCAATGAGTCATCCGGCATAGATGCTCCTCCTCTTTCCGGAAGGGTCCGGGATTCCCGGCCCATAGTACCAAGCAGCGCCGCCAACAGCAAATCGGGGCTGGTTTTCGTGGGGCAGACCACACCACACCCCACCACCATGGATGCCGCATCAAGTGCGGCATGACATGGGAAGGTAGAGAATGCCACAAAGGCGGATGATCCGCCGGAGGCGGGCCGGGGCCGGCCGGGTCAGTGTGACTGAGGCAGGCCACACCGCGCCCCACCCATGGGTCCCGCATCAAGTGCGGGACGACACGAGAAGGGAGTCGATGCCGCATCCCGCCAGAGGCGGGCGGCATGACACGAGAGGGCAGGGGCGCGACGCCGAGCCAGAGTGCGATAGTCAGGCTGGCGAACCGGTGGAGAGACTACCAGGTGGACTTGAAGGGGGCGTCGTACTCGGTGGTGATCACCCCTTCGGCCAGCATGTCGGCGATATCGTCATCGGAGAGGCCGAGGACCTCCTTGTAGACGTACTGGTTGTCCTGACCCAGGCAGGGGGCGGCCCTCTTCAGCTCGCAGGGTGTCTCAGAGAGCTGATAGGCCGGGGCATGATAGGAATGGGGTCCGATGACCCGGTGGTCCAGTACCCGGAAGTGCCGGCGGTGCTTCAACTGCGGGTCGTGCAGCAGGTCTTCACAGGTCCGCACCGCTCCGGCCGGCACGCCGGCCTCCTGGAGCAGGGCCATCAGCTCACCGGCGTCATGTCCCCTAGTCCATTCACCGACCAGCCGGTCCAGCTCATCCTCGTTCTCCTTCCGGTCCCGGACGGTGGCGAACCTGGGCTCCCGCGTCCAGTCCGGATGTCCCATGGCCCGGCAGAGGCTCCGCCACTGCTCCTCATCCTGTACGGCGATGGCCACCCAGCGGTCGCTGCCCAGGCTGGGGTAGATGCCGTGGGGGCTCATGAAGCTGTCCCGGTTCCCCCGGCGGCCCAGATTCCTCCCGTTCACGGCGCAGTCCAGGAGGTGCGGCGCCACGAAGGTGACCCCGCATTCCATCTGGGACTGCTCGAGGTACATCCCCAGGCCGGTGCGCCGCCGTCTGAGCAGGGCCCCCAGGATGGCGATCAGGGAATACCAAGGGGCGATGAAGTCGGAGTAGGCGCTGAAGACCATGGTGGGGTCGCTGTCCGGCCAGCCGGTGGTGGCGGAATAGCCGCTCACGGCGTTGACGTGGTGGCCAACGCCCTTGAACTTGTGATGGGGTCCATAGGCCCCCTGCTGTGAAGTGCTGAGGTAGACCACGCCGGGATTGAGCCTGCGGCAGCTCTCGTAGTCCAGTCCCAGCCCGGCCATGGTCCCCGGGCTCATGCTTTCGCCCACCACATCAGCCCACTTCACCAGCCTGCCGGCCAACTCCTTGCCTCTGGGTTTGGTGATATCCAGGCTGATGCACCGCTTGTTGGTGTTGTACTCGGCGTAGAAGGCGCTGCGGTCGATGCCCGGTTTGGCGTCCTTGAAGGGGGCGAAGGTCCTCAGGGGGCTGAGGTGCCGGTGGTTCTCAATGACGATCACCGTGGCCCCGTGCTCGGCCAGCTCGCGGCTGACCTGCGGTCCCGCCGCAGCCCAACTGAAGTCGGCCACCTTGAGGCCCTCGAATATCTGCCTGGCCATGTCACGTCCCTCCCCGTCGCATGCCCTGATCAGATGACGCCGTTGGACTTCAGCCGGGCCATCTCCTCCCCAGAAAGGCCGAGCTCCCCGGCGTAAACCTCCCGGTTGTGCTCTCCGATGAGAGGGGCCCGGCGGCCGATCCGCCACGGGGTCTCCTTGATCTTCACCGGCGCTCCGGGGTACCTCAGGGCCTGGCCCAACTCGGGATGCTCCACCGTCTGCCAGAAGCCCCGGGCCTCCAACTGGATATTGCCGAGCACATCCTCGAAGGTGGCGCAGGGGGCCAGCAGTATGCCCCTCTTCACCGCCTCTTCGTACAACTCTGCCTTGTTCTTGGTCATCAGGAACTTGGCAATGCAGGAGTTCCGGGCATCGCTCTCCACTTGCGTCAGGGTGGCGTTGTCCCACATGGTGGCGAAGTCGAAGTCCTTCATCTCCAGGGCATAGCCCTCGGAGTTGGCCCAGTCCACCAGCGCCCGGGACGACTGTGATGATCCCGCAAAGGCGCCGCCGCCGAACATGAGGGTCACATAGCCGTCCTTGCAGGGCACCACGGTCCGGGTGAACAGCGGCCCTGCCTGCGGTCTCACCGAAACGAAGAACTGTCCCAGGCCGACCAGGTTGGCCCCTAGGATCTCGAAGATCTCCACGGCATTCATCAGGGTCAGCTCCACCGCCTCCTGCATGGAGACATCCACGTGCTGGCCCACGCCGGTCATATCCCGGTGATAGTAGGCCATCATGGAACCCAGGGCCCCCTGCAGTCCGGCGTGGAGGTACGACTGGGGGTCGGCGCTCATCCGCACCGGCGGCCGGCCGAGGTCGCCCAGGATGCGGGCCATGCCGCCCATGGCCGCCGCCACCAGGTCGGTGGCCCGGTAGCCGGCATAGGGTCCGGTCTGCCCGAAGGGGGTGATCGAGGTGAGGATGATGCCGGGCATCACCTCCCTCAGACCGGCGTAGCCCAGTCCCAGCGAGTCCAGATGGCCAGGCGGGAAGGACTCCACCACGATGTCGGCGGTCTTCACCAGTCTGCGGAAAAGGTCACGGCCCTCCGACACGGCGATGTTCAGGGTGATGCCCCTCTTGCTGGTGTTGGTGGCGAACCAGAAGAGGCTCCTCTCCGGATGGGGGACATCCTCGTAGAAGGGGCCGGTGTTGCGGCTCGGATCGCCCCCGGGCGGCTCCACCTTGATGACGTCGGCGCCGAAGTCGCCCAGCACCTTGGCGCAGAACAGTCCCTTCTCGTCGGTCAGATCGAGGACGCGGCAGCCATCCAGCAGGGTGTCGCTCTCAGCCACAGATCACCTCCATGCCTCAGTCGAAGCGGATGACGGCCCGGATCACTTCCCCTCTGTCGACAGCCGCTATGGCCTCATTCACCCGGTCCAGGGTGAAGTACTCCGCGGTGAGCTTCTCCAACGGCAGCCGGCCCTGCAGATAGAGATCGATGTACCTGGGCACGTCCAGCATGGTTCTGACGTTGCCCAGCAGACTGCCCTTCATGGTCTTGCCCAGCAGGAACTCGAAGGGGAAGAGGCTGAGCACATCGGCCATGGGGGCCGCGCCTACCAGGACGCAGGTCCCGGCGCTGTGGATGGAGCCGAAGGCCTGGGCCATGACGGCCACGTTCCCGATGGACTCGATGGCGTAGTCGGCTCCCCCTCCGGTGATCTCCAGCGCCCGCTGCTTGGGATCCTCCCGCGAGGCATTGATGACGAAATCGGCGCCCAGCTCCCGGGCCAGGTCCAGCCTGCCGTCCAGCAGGTCCACGGCGATGATCTTGCCGGCGCCGGCCAATCTGGCACCCATGACGGCGCTGAGGCCCACACCACCACACCCGTAGATGACGATGGACTCCCCGGCCCGCAGTCCCGCCCTGTTGACCACGCTGCCCACTCCGGTGGTGGCCCGGCAACTGAGGAGGCACATGACGTCCAGAGGCGCCTCTCGGGGCACCTTCACCGCAGTGCGCTCACTAACCACCACGTACTCGGCAAACGATCCCTGGCTATAGAACAGATGCAGGTCCTGACCTCCCCGGTGCAGGCGCCTGCCGCCCCCGGGCAGCGTGCCCATGAGGTGAGCGGGGAGGACCTCGGAGCACAGGGCGGGCTGGCCCTCGACGCAGTAGCGGCAGCGGCCGCAGTTGAAGATCACCGGCAGGACCACATGGTCTCCCGCCTTCAGGCCGGTCACGCCGCGGCCCACCTTCTCCACCACCCCGGCCCCCTCATGTCCGGGTACAAGCGGCAGGGGACCGGGCACCTGGCCCTTGAGAGGCATGAGATCGCTGTGGCAGATCCCGGTGGCTACGATCCTGACCATGACCTCGCCCTCCTGGGGATCGTCGATGGTGACCTCCTCCACCCGGAGCGGCGTGTTGGGTTCGTAGAGCACTGCGGCCTTCATCTTCTTCATGGGCGTACCTTCCTCCGTGGATTCCGAGGAGCCAGTTTATGCTACCCTGCAAAGCCAGTGTCAAGTCAGCGCGGCACCCCGTGCACTGCGTCGCAAATATCGCTATGTGTAGCTGCGCCACGCCACCCCAGCCCTGGATGCCGCATCAAGTGCGGCATGACATGAGGGGGCAGCGCCGTCGAACTATGACTGACTCCGCAGTGGCCGCAGTCATCCACTGCGGGCCGCTGATGGTAGAATAGCAGCTGAAGGCGATGTCCACGTTCGGCTATGCCGGCAGCATCCTGAAGATCGACCTGTCCTCAAGAGCGGTCTCGAAGGAGTCCACCCTGGACTACGCCTGCAGGTTCCCCGGGGGCCGGGGCCTGGCGGCCCGGCTCTACTGGGACAGCGTGCCGCCCGGAGCTTCCGCGTTCAGTCCGGAGAACACCCTCATCCTGGCCACCGGGCCCCTGGCCGGGGTGCCGGTGATAGGCGGCTCGCGATGGGTGGTCTGCGCCAAGTCGCCGAGCACCACTCCCCAGCACTTCGGCTCGGCCAACATGGGCGGGAACTGGGGGTTGACCCTGAAGGGGGCGGGCTACGACGCCCTGCTCATTCAGGGCAAGGCGGAGCGGCCGACATACCTCCTGCTCCAGGACGGCGCCGTGGAGTTCCGGGACGCCTCGGCCTTCCAGGGCAGGGGGGCCATCGAGACCCGCGAGGTCATCAGGTCGCAGCGGGGGGACTCCACCAGCGTGGCGGCCATCGGCCCCGCCGGCGAGAAGCTGGTCACCTTCGCCACGGTGTCGGCGGACAACGACGCGGCCGGCTCCTGCGGCATGGGGGCGGTGATGGGATCGAAGAACCTCAAGGCCATCGCCGTGACGGGCAGGCCGGTGACGAACATGCCGGTGGCCCGGCCCGAGAAGCTGAAGGATCTCACCACCCGCTTCAGCGGCTTCGGGACGGAGCTGATGTCGGTGGTGGGCACCATGGAGTTCCGGATCACCGGGCCACAGACGGAGAAGGCGCCCTGCTTCGGCTGCCTGGGCAACTGCCTGAGAAGGAGCTACCGCACTGCCGGCGGCCAGAGGGGCAAGTTCATGTGCCAGCCGGCCACGTTCTACCGTCCCATGGCAGAGGGCTTCTACGGTCCGGGGCTGGACGTGCCCTTCCAGGCGGCCAGGCTGTGCGACGAGTACGGACTGGACACTATGACGGTGTCCATGATGGTGCTCTGGCTCTACAGGTGCCTCAAGGCGGGCATCCTGTCCGACGCGGAGACCGGCATTCCGACGTCCCGGCTGGGCAGCCTGGAGTTCATCGAAACCCTGGTGAAGAAGATCTCCTTCAGGCAAGGCTTCGGGGACGTCATGGCCAACGGGCTGCTGGAAGCCGCCCCCCAGGTGGGCAAAGGGGCCAGCGAGCAGATAGTCCGCTTCCTCTCCAAGGGCGGCATGCCGAACATCACCGACCCCCGGCTGTACGTGACCACGGCCATGCTGCACGCCATGGAGCCCAGGCCGCCGCAGGTGCAACTGCGGGAGATAAGCGTGGCTGTCACCCGGTGGATCGCCTGGCTCAAGGGGAGTGACGTCAAGGTGTCCACCGAAACCCTGCGGCGCATCGCCCGCGATTTCTGGGGCAGCGAGGCGGCCGCAGACTTCACCACGCAGGAGGGGAAGGCCCTGGCGGCGGGGATGATCCAGGACAGGGAGCACGCCAAGGAGTGCCTGGTTCTGTGCAGCTTCCTCTGGCCGGTGCTGGACATCGCCAACTCGGATGACCATGCCGGCGACCCCACCATGGAGAGTCAGATCCTCTCCGCGGTCACCGGCAACGATATCGACGAACAGGACCTGTACCGAACGGGCAGGAGGGCCTTCAACCTGCAGAGGGCCATCATGATCCGGGACGGCCACCGCGGCAAGGCGGACGACACCATCCCCGAGGCCTGGTTCACCGTGCCCCTCAAGGGGGACGCGGTCAACCCCGATTGCCTCGTCCCCGGGAAGGACGGCCAGCCCGTGTCCCGCCGCGGCGCCGAGGTGGACCGGAGGGAGTTCGAGTCCACCAGAGAGGGGTACTACCGGCTCAGAGGCTGGGACGCCACAGGCCTCCCGACCAGGGAGACGCTGAGGGGTCTGGACCTGGCCGACATCGCCGACGATCTGGAAGGGCGGGGGTTGCTCGGACATCCAGCGTAGTGCTTCGTAGATATCGCTATGGGTAGTCGTGACACACCACCCCAGCCCTGGATCCCGCATCAAGTGCGGGATGACACGAGTTTCGTGGTGCGGGATGACACACGAGGCGGCAAGTGCGGGATGATCCTTCCACGGAAGGACCTGACGGCATCCCCTGCCCCTCATCGCAGGTCGGGTCTGCCTCAGACAGACGACACCCACCCAACATACGACGGTCAGGCAAACGAAGTGCTGGAGATACTACACTAGGGTAGTCAGCGCCGCCCGGTCTGCTCAGAGGGAGCGGACACATCACCGAAAGGAGGTTGCCTCATGGCCAAGAAGCTCTTCGGTCCCCAAACCCTGGTCTATCCCATGCCCGCCCTGCTGGTGGGAGCCAACGTGGAGGGCCGGCCCAACTTCATGACCGTGGCCTGGGCCGGCATCGCCTGCGGCGAGCCGCCCATGCTCTCCGTGGCCATCCGCCATGCCAGACACACCCTGAAGGGCATCCGGCAGAACATGACCTTCTCCGCCAACGTACCTTCGGCCAGCCAGGCGAAAGAGACCGACTACTGCGGCATTGTCTCCGGGGCCAAGGCCGACAAGGCCAAGGCCTGCGGCTTCAAGGTCTTCTACGGCAAACTGGAGGGCGCGCCGCTCATCGAGCAGTGCCCGGTCAACCTGGAGTGCAGAGTGGTCCACATCCTCGACCTGGGCAGCCATTCCCTGGTCATCGGCCGGATTGAGGAGACGCATGTCTCAGAGGAATGTCTCACCAAGGGCAAACCGGACGTGGCCAAGATCAACCCCCTGACCTATGTCACCAGCCCGGCCGCCCGGTATCAGGGACTGGGGGAGGTCATCGGGGCGGCCTTCAGAATTGGCCGGGAAACCGCCTGAAATCAGAGATTGTGGTCAGTTTCAGCGTCAACCCTCTTGACAAGTGACGCATCATGTGCATATTATTCGCACAGTGTACTCAGCAAGCATGAAAATGCGAGCGGGGCACAAATAAAAAAAGGAGGAGGACCAAGCATGCCACAAGCGTACTGCGTCAAGTGCAAGAAAAAGAGGGAGATCCAGAATCCCAAGGCAGTGACCCTGAAGAACAAGAGGCCTGCCGTCAGCGGCACTTGCCCGGTCTGCAAGACGAAGGTATTCCGAATCGGGAAGGCCTAGGCCTCCCGTATTCCTTCGTCACAGACGCTCGCAAGAGAGCAGCTCTCCCGCCTGAGGCGGACTCTCCTGCGAGGCAGTGATGTTCTTCATCAATGTGAGCCGAGGGGCAGCGAAGCAGTCTCGACAGCAAGAAGAGGGTGCTTCGCTGCTACACTCTCGGTCAGACAATTCCTCAACCCATCTCACCTATCACCCAGTAGTGTAGTGCCCCGCAGATATCGCTACGTGTTGTTGTGCCACGCCGCCCCGCCCCGTGGATGCCGCATCAAGTGCGGCATGACACGATGAGGGGGAGTGCGGAAGGCATGACGAAGACGGGAGTGCGGGATGATCCTTCCACAGAAGGACCTGACGGCACGCTGCCCCAGCCCTGGCTCCGCCAAAGGCGGATGACATCAACCAAGTGTTGGAGACACGGCACCAGTGTAGCGCCCCGCAGATATCGTTGTGTGTAGCTGTGCCACGCCGCCCCACCCCATGGATGCCGCATCAAGTGCGGCATGACAGGAGATTGGTGGCTCAAGCCAGCCCAACGCATATATACATCCGACATACAATGTGATACTATCCTCTAAGGCGGCCCCCCGGGAGTCGGGGGCTGACCGGCAAGGTCCTCACTCACAGAACAACGCAAAGCGAAGGAGGCACAAGATGGCAGAGAGTGTGTACAAGGTAATCGAGATCATCGGCACCAGTCCCGTATCATGGGAGAAGGCAGCGGCCAATGCCATAGCAGTCGCCTCGAAGTCCCTCCGCGACCTGCGCATTGCCGAGGTCGTCGAGATGGACATGCAGCTGGAGAACGGGAAGGTCCGCGCCTACCGGACCAAGATCAACGTTTCCTTCAAGTACGAGAAGGAATAGCTAGGCCCTAGTCACCCTGCACAGTAGGGCCCGGTTGCACCAGCCCCCGGACAGCTCGTCACAGCTCTCGGGGTCATCGAGTGTCAGCACGTTGGCGTTGGACTCGAAGACCCCGCTGAACTCGGGCTCGTAGGGGGCCTTCTCGGGGAACCACCAGCTCGCCTGACAGTTGATCACGTCGGGCAGCATGCCGGCGTTGTACCTCGCCCTCTGCCTGATGCTGCCCCGCCGGGTCTCGATCCGGGCCCAGTCGCCCTCGGCAATCCCCAGAGCACGGGCGGTATCGGGATGGATATCCATCAGCGGATCGGGGTGCTTCTCCCGGGGGCCGATGCCCTGCTGCATGAACTCCGAGTGGAACATGGGCATGAAGTTCCCGCCCGTGTTCAGGGTCAGCGGGTACTCCCGGGCCACCTGAGGCACCCGGAGGGGGCTCTCCGGCGGCTCCTCGTAGTAGGGCAGGGGGTCGTACCCCAGCTCCTCCAGGATGCTTGAATACAGCTCGATCTTGCCTGACGGCGTGGGGAAACCATTCTTCTGCCAGGGCTGCAGATCGAAGGCGTCCGGAAACACGGCGCAGCGGCTGACCACATCCCGGAAGGTCAGTCCCATGGGCTTCAGCCTGTAGTTGCTCACCTCCTGAGTGGTCTCCCAGGGCCAGTGCTCATTCTGGCCCACGGCCAGGGCCAGTCCGCGGAAGAGCTGGTAGATGTCCCGCCTCTCCCCGAGGGGCTCTACGGCCTTCTCGCCGCCCTGGAGCAGGCTGCCGAAGTCCATCATGTTGGTGCACAGGTCCCTCTCCATCCAGCTGGCCGCCGGCAGGACGTAGTCCGCCAGCTGGGCCGACGGCGTCATGAACAGCTCCTGGACCACATGAAGGTCCAGGTTGTCGCTCTTCAGGGCCTCGAAGACCAGCCTGGTATTGCCCGCCCAGGCCAGGGGATTGGAGCCCCAGGCGATGAGGGCCTTGACGGGGTAGGGCTTGCCGGTGAGTATGGACCGCCACAGCAGGGTGGTGTGCGCCTGTATCTGCACGGTGACCGGGGCGGGGACGCCATAGACCCTCTCCAGGTGCGGGGCCATCAGGCTCCAGCCGTTGAGCGAGACCAGGCGGCAGAGGTCGAAGCCCATCTGCTTGCGGCGCTGCTCCATGGAGAGCAGGTGCATCAGGCTCAGCTCCGCCTCGGTGACGAACCTGCCGCCGTTGACCGTCTCCCCGGGGCGGGTGATCAGGTGACCGCCGAAGACGCCCAGGTTGCCGGTGATGGCCCGGAGGATGACCTTGCACTGCTCGGTCCGGGTGCCGTTCAGGCCCAGCTGGTCAATGGCCACGCCGTAGGGCATGCAGGCCGGCCCGGCGGTGGCATACATCCGGGCGGCCTCCACGATCTTCTCCGCCGGCACGCCGGTGATCCCGGCCACCTTCTCCGGCGGGTACTCCTGGACCCGGGCCTTCAGCTCATCGAAACCGGTTGTCCACTGGGCCACGAACTCCCGGTTGTAGAGTCCCTCATTGATGATGACATTCAGCCAGCCCAGGGCCAGGGCGGTGTCCGTCCCCGGCCGCAGCCGCAGCCAGACGTCGGCGATGTCTGTGGTCTTGGTCTGCCGGGGGTCGACCACGATCACTTTAGCATCGCCCTTGCGCTTCTTCCTGAGGATCCCGGCCCAGTTCCGCTGGCTCGATTCCGAAGGATCGGCCCCCCAGTAGACCACGCATTTGGCGCTGGACATCTCGATGGCGTAGGTGGTCACATCGCCCATGACGGCCATGTTGATGGCCATGTCGTTGATGCCGCAGATGATCCCCGGCGCGAAGATGTTGTGGGGATTGCCGAACAGGCTGGCGAACCGCCCTCGTGGCCAGTAGTCGTTGCCCCGGTAGGTGCCCTCAAAGAAGCCCAGCGTCTCCGGCCCGTACTCATCCTTCAGCTTGAGCAGACGCTGGCCGATCTCCCCCAGCGCCTCATCCCAGCTCACCCGCTGCCACTTCCCCTCGCCACGCCGGCCTGCCCTCTTCAGGGGATACATCAACTGGCCGGGGTGATACAGCCACTTGGGAGCCAGGCGTGCCCTTTCACAGACGAAGCCGCGGGTCAGGGGGTGCTCCGGGTTCCCTCTGATGCCGGCCACCTTGCCATCCTCGACGGTGACCAGCACCCCGCACATGTTGCTGCAGTACTGGCAGCAGGTCTTCTTGACTATCTCATCGGCCATGCAGGAACCCCCTTCACCGGTTGCGTGACTCCATTATAGACTGCGCTGCCGAGCGTGTCCCGCCGGAAACCCATCGGGTTGCAGCCAGTGGAAGGAATGCCCTATGATAGCGCAGCCCTGATCAGGAGAAACGGAGGACATCTGTGGCAACAAGATCCATCGCTGAACTCTTCGACCTCACCGGCAAGGGTGCCATCGTCACGGGCGCCGGAATGGGCATCGGCCGGGCCATCGCCTACCGCCTTAGCGAGGCAGGGGCCGCGGTCATGATCGCCGACATCGATCTGGACGCCGCCAGGAAGACGGCGGAGAGGATCAAGGAGAGGGGCCGCAAGGCCGAGGCCATCAAGGCCGATGCCAGCAGCGTGGCAGACGCCCGAAAGGTGGCCGAGGCCACCGTCCAGGCCTTCGGCGGCCTGGACATCCTGGTGAACAACGCCGGCATCTACCCCCTGTCCATGGCCCTGGAGACCACCGAGGAACTGTGGGACAAGACCATCAACATCAACCTCAAGGGCCTGTTCTTCTTCTGCCAGGCCGCCGCCAGGGAGATGACCAAGAGCGGCCGCGGGGGCAAGATCATCAACATCGCCTCCATAGACGCCGTGCACCCCATGGGCGAGGTGTCGCACTACAATGCCTCCAAGGGGGGCGTGCTCTCCCTGACCAAGGCCCTGGCCCTGGAGTGGGGCCCTTACAAGATCCACGTCAACGCGGTGGCGCCGGGCAGCGTGTGGACTCCGGGCACGGAGAAGACCAGGCTGGCCCGCGAGGCCAAGGGGCAGGGGGTCGAGGATCTGCTGAACAAGTTCATGGGCCGCATGCCCCTGGGCCGCCCCGGGGCACCGGACGACATCGCCAAGGTGGTGCTCTTCTTCGCCAGCGAGGCCTCAGACTACGTCACCGGCGCCATGCTGGTGGTGGACGGCGGATACCTGCTGACGTAGAGTCGCCACCCTGACCCGTGGGGCGGGTCACATCCCGGTGAAGAGCGATTTGAAGTCGCCGCTGAAGTCCTTCAGATACCGGTGCATATCAATCAGGTCGTCGGACTTCACCGCGTGTACGAGCCTACCCGCCTCTGACTCGGTCAGATCGGTGCACTGCTGAGGTTCTGCAGCGTGCTGCACAAGGGCCGCCACCATCTCCCGGTTGCCGCAGCCCGAGCAGTCCACCATGAAATACCACACGTCCTCTTTGCTGCCCAGGAAGGAGACCTTCTCCGGCGCGAACGAAGCACTGCACTGGCTGCACTTGAGTGCCGCCACGATTCTCTTGAGGACTTCCTGTTCCATGTCTGGTCAACCTGCAGCCCATTATCGCCGCTGAGTACGGCAGAGGTATGTGACTTACGTCGAACTAGCGAACCGGCAGAGACGCCACACTGAGGGATAGCGGGTGGCGGAGGGAACCCAGCCCAGCCCCACCCCATGGATGCCGCATCAAGTGCGGCATGACACGACGCTTGTGCCAGGTCGGGTCGGGGATCCGACACCCACAGACCACACCGCCCCAGCCCTGGATGCCGCATCAAGTGCGGCATGACATGGTTGAGGTGCCCTGGATTCCTGCTCCCCGTCTTCACGAGGACAAGTTTCGCAGGAATGACATAGTTGAGGGGACTGGATGCCGCATCAAGTGCGGGACGACATGAGAGGGAGTGCGGCACGGGGCTAGTCGAAGACGCCCTGGCCGGCCAAGTCGGCGAACTCCTCATCGGAGAGGCCGAAGATCTGGGTGAAGACGTGGTAGTTGTCCTGCCCCAGGATGGGCGCTGCCCGGTCCAGCCCGGCAGGGGTCCGGGAGAGCCGGGAGCCCAGGCTATCGTAGGTTGACCGGCCGATCTCGGGGTGTTCCAGCGCCGTGAAGTGCTGACGGGCCTTCAACTGGGGGTCGCGGTGGAGGTCCTCGGCGGTGGCCACCAGTCCCGCCGACACGCCCGCCGCCTGGAGAGTGGCCATGACCTCCTCGGCGGTGTGCTCCGCTGTCCACCGGGCGACCAGGCGGTCCACTTCTTCCTCGTGGGACTTGCGGCTGAGGAAGGTGGCATACCGGTCATCATCGATCCACGAGGGCTGGCCCATAGTCCGGCACAGGGCGGCCCACTCCCCGTCGGTGAAGACTGCGATGGCACACCAGCGGTCATCGCCCTGGCAGGGATAGACGCCGTGGGGGACGGCGAAGGTGTGGCGGTTGCCGTTGCGGCCCAGGACCCTGCCGCTGGAGGCGCAGTCGATCAGGGGAGGGGCCAGGAACTGAAGGCCGGCCTCGTACTGGGAGAGGTCGATGTGCTGGCCCCGGCCGGTGCGGCTGCGGTGGTCCAGCGCCGCCAGCAGGGCGGCGGCCCCGAAGCGGCCGGCGATGCTATCGGTATAGGCACCGTAGAGGAGGGAGGGGTCCCGGTCGGGCCAGCCGGTGATCTCCATGAACCCGGAAAGAGCCGCCAGGTGCATGCCCACCGCGGGCAGAGAGGCGTGCGGCCCGGTCTGGCCCTTGGAGCTGAGGCTGATCATGATGATGTCGGGCCTGATCCGGCTCACGGCCTCATAGCCGAGGCCAAGGTCATCCATGACGCCGGGGCCGAAGCTCTCCGCGACGACATCGGCCCAGCGGACCAGCGCGGCGGCCAGATCCCGGGCCCGGGGGTGCTCCAGGTTGAGGGTGATGCCCAGCTTGTTGCAGTTGTAGTTGTGGAAGAAGCCGCTGCGGTTGATCCCGGGGGTGTTGTCCTTGTAGGGGGGCAGCTTGCGAACGCCATCCAGCCGCCGGGCCGTCTCGACATGGATCACCCGGGCACCGTAGTCGGCCAGATACCGGACGCAGAGCGGGCCGGCGACGTACCAGGTGAAGTCGGCGATCTTGATATCGTCCAGGGCCTTGCGCATTTCAGATGATCCCATTCCGCTGCAGCAGGACCAGATCGTCCCGGGAGAAGCCCAGCTCGCCCTGATAGATCTCCCTGTTGTGCTCTCCGACGAGGGGGGCTCGGCGCCTGATGTCGCAGGAGGCGTCGGAGAACCTGACACAGGGCCGGGGATAGGTCAGCGTGGCGCCAAGCTGGTCATGGTCAATCCGGGTCCAGGCGTTCCGGGCCTGAAGGTGGGGGTCGCGGAGGATGTCCTCCGTGGTATTGCAAGGGTAGAGGACGATGCGCCGCTCCACGGCGGTGCGGTAGAGCTCCTCCTTGGTGTGCCGCTTGAAGAAGGCGGCCAGGGCCTCCATCATCAGGCCCTGCTCCTCATCGGTGAGCTCCGATCCCTGGGGGTCAAAAGTGGACCAGTCGATGCTCTTCATGCACTCCGGGGCAAGTCCCTCGCTGTCCATCCACCCGGTGAGGGCCCGGTTGCCCTCGGCGCCGAGACGGCCGCTGAAGAGGACGAAGGCCACGAAGCCGTCGCGGCAGGGCCACAGCCGCCTCTGGAGCGGCCACCTCACCCCCGAGAGGTGCTGGAAGGCGCCGGCCCGGCGGGGATTGAACCGGGCCAGGTCCCAGTACTGCTGGTTCTGGAGGCTGATGACGGCCAGGGCCTGGTGCGCGGAGACGTCGATCCACTGGCCCTCTCCGGTGAGCCGACGGTGGTGCAGGGCCACCAGAGCCGATGACGCCGCCTCCAGGCCAGCGTGGAGGTAGGCCTGGGGGAGGCCGGGCATCACCGGGGGGCGGTCTTCATCGCCGGTGACGTAGAGGTAGCTGCTCAGGGCCCAGAGGGCGAGGTCACAGCCTTTGTAGTCCGGCCACGGTCCGTCCTGGCCGAAGGGGGTGATGGAGGTCATGATCAGGCCGGGGTTGACCCGGCTGAGGCTGCCGTAGCCCAGGCCCAGACCGTCCAGGTACCCCGGGGGGAAGGATTCGATGAGGAAGTCGGCCCTTCTGGCCAGGGCCTTGAGTATGGCCCGGCCGTCGGGGGATTGGAGATTGAGGGTGATGCCGCGCTTGCTGGCGTTGCAGGCCAGCCAGTAGAGGCTTCTCTTGAGGTCCGCGATGCCGCCGTGGAAGGGGGGGATCCGCCGGCCGGGGTCGCCCCGGGGCGGCTCAACCTTGATGACATCGGCGCCGAAATCGCCCAGTATCCGGCCGCAGAGGAAGCCCTTCTCGCCGGTCAGATCGAGGACTCTATAGGGCGCCAGAGGCGATTCCATTGCGGATGCGGACATGCCGGCCTACTCGTAGCGAAGGGCCTCCGCAGGGTAGATCCTCGACGCCTGCCAGGCCGGAATCAGGGTCATCAGCAGAGAGGCCAGGTAGGCCACGGCCACGATGATGACTATCTGCAGCCAGGAGATCTGGAACTCCAGTCCCTCAATCTGCCCTTTGAGGAAGTCGATGACGTTGTAGGAGAGGGCCAGCCCCAGAACCACCCCGATGAGTATGCCCAGCAGGGCCACGATGGAGGACTCCAGGAGGAAGCTGAGTTGGACCGTGCCCCGGCGGTAGCCGATGGCCCGCATCACCCCGACCTCGTGCCGCCTCTCCACCACCGCCCTGGTGCTGATCACGCCCAGCGCCGCAATGCCGACCACCAGGCCGAGGGACATGAAGCCCTGGAGCAGCGAGTTGATGGCGAAGGTATTCCGGTTGGCCTCCTTCAACTGCTCCTCGATGGAGGCCGCCTCCATGCCGTGGGTCAGGAAGACCGATTCCAGGGTATCGGCCATCTTCCTGGCATCCACCCCTTCCTCCAGCTTGAACAGGTGTGACGTGGACACCGCGGCCACGGGCCAGGTCTCCGCCAGCTTCTCCTGGGAGGTGTAGATGCCGAAGTTGTAGCTGATCTGCTCCAGGACGCCGATGATGGTCAGCGTGGTGCGGGCGTCGCTGTAGGGGTCGCGAAGCTCCACCTCTATGGGGGACATGGTCTCGTCCTCCTGGTACACCCCCTCCAGTTGGAGGTGCGGATCGCCCGGGTTGAAGCCGAACTGGTTCTTGGACGGGACCACCTCTGAGCTGACCACCGCCAGGCCGGGGTTGTCCCTGATGGCCTGCCACACCTCGCGGGCGGAGCCATAGCCCTCAGCCATGACCACAAAGTCGAAGGTGGTGGTGTCCAGGTAGACGTCATCAACGCCGTTGGCCACGTATTCCTCCCACTCCTGGCTGACGGCACCCACCTGGCGGATCTCCAGGGGCAGGGTGGACTGGCTGGCCACGTAGTCAATCTTCCCATTGAGGTCGGATTCACCGGCGATGGCGGAGTCGATGTCGGGGATGGGATTGCTGTAGCTCACCGTGGCGGCGATGTCGTAGCCGCCTGAGAAGGAGTCCACATCCTCCAGGGCGGACGTAGTGGTGGCAATCAGCGTGGACATGAAGATCATTGTGAAGATCACCAGCGAGAACATGGCCAGGGTCAGCCCGGTGCGCCCGCGGTTCTGCATGGGATAGGCCAGGGCGGTCCTCAAGGCCGGGACCACCCCTTTGAGGCGGCTCAGCACGGCCGTGAGGATGCCCAGCAGGGCATTCAGGTTGTAGATGACCACCCAGACGGCGCCGAGGACCATGATCATTCCGCTGAGGAAGAACATCTCTATGCCCATGCTCAGCTCGCCGAAGACGTCGAGGGCGTCCATGGGCAGCAGGGTCCAGACCAGCAGGGCGCTGCCGGCCAGGGTGAAGGCCGGCCTCTCCCGGACCCCGAAGCGGCGGAGGAGCAGGGCCAAGCCTATGATCGCCAGCGAGATGCCCATGTAGAGGGAGCTGCCGTTGCCGCCGGCGATGCCCCCCAGGGTCATCAGGGAGCCGACGAAGAGCAGGAAGACGGCCAGGATCAGCCCCCGGCGGCCCACCTTCTCGAACTTGGGCTCGGGGATGTCCCTGATGGCCCGGACGATGTTCAGCCGGCTGACCCTCCAGGACGACAGGGCCACCGTGATGAAGGTGACCAGGATGCCCAGGGTGAAGGCCACCACCAGGCTCCGGGCTTCGAAGTGGAAGGCCAGGTCCAGGGGGGTGTCCTGAAAGATGCGGGCCACAATGCCGGCAATGGCGTAGGTCACCGCCACACCCAGTCCCACCCCGACCACGGCCGCAGCCAGATCGTAGGCGGCGCCCTCGAAGATGAACATCTGGATGAGGTGCCGCCGCCTGGTGCCCACGGCCCGGGCCATGCCCATCTCCGACTTCCGGGCTGCGGCCAGCATCATGAAGATGAGGAAGATGAGCAGCACCCCGGCGGCGATGGAGAACAGTCCAAAGGAGACGAAGATGGTGGTGAAGACACTGCCCGCCAGATCGGCCTGCTCCAGCACTTCCTTCTTGGCAGTCTCCACCTTGAGGCCGCTGCCCTCCAGCAACCCCTCCAGCCTGTCTTTGACCTCGTCGCTGTACCGGGCTCCCGATACCCAGTCGCCCTGGTTGGAGACGAAGACGGCATTGATCTGGCCGGGACGGCCCAGCAACTGCTGCGCCCTGGACAACGGCATGAGCAGGGCGGAGAGTCCGCCCGAGGAAGCACCCTTGATGACCGCCCGGAGCTCCAGCACGGCCGGCTGCTCTCCGAAGAAGAGGTAGAGGCTGGCCCCGGGCCCGGCCTCCAGGTCTTTGGCGGTCTCCTCGTCCAGGTAGACCTGGTCCTCTTCCAGGTCGTCGAGGCTGACCCGTCCTCCCCTGACATCCTTCAGGTCGGTGAAGTCGGCGTAGTACTCCGGCGCCGGGGCGAAGATATTGACGCTGGGGACGTAGTCCTGCGTGGCGATGTTGACCAGCGGCGCGCCCAGGCTGATGCAGGGCAGGAGGCCGTCGACCCTGTCGTAGTCCGCCAATTCCTCCCGCAGTGCCTCGAAACGGGAGTATTCGAAATAGCGCTGACCGCCGGGCATGTCCGGGTCGCCGGCGCTGACGATTTCATCGGTGCTGCCCAGGGTCCGGGCCCCGAGCGACCTGATGGTGTAGGCGATGGTGTCGCCGGTGCCGAAGGCGCTGGTGATGATCACCGTACTCAGCATCAGGCCGAGGATGATCAGGGCGGTCTGGGCAGGGCGCTTGGGGATGTTCCTCAGCCCTAGCTTGAGCATGATCCGGTTGCGCCAGGCCATGACCCCGACCAGGGTGACGATGGCGATGAACAGGCCCAGTAGCACCAGGGCCACGGTGGTCATGGAGAGGCCGAAGATCTCCTGCATGGCTACCTCTCACCCACGACCAGGCCGTCCCGCATCATCACCACACGGTCGGCCCGGGCGGCCACATCCTGGGAGTGGGTGACCAGGACGAAGGTCTGCTGGTTTCCCTTGTTGAGCCGGCAGAGAAGGTCCATGATCTCCCCGGTGGTCTCGCTGTCCAGGTCGCCGGTGGGCTCATCGCCCCAGATGATGGCCGGCTGGTTGACCAGGGCCCTGGCGATGGTCACCCGCTGGCGCTGGCCGCCCGAGAGCTCCGCCGGTATGCGGTCCGCCTTGTCCGACAGAGCGACCATGCCCAGGGCCTCCAGGGCCTTCCGGCGGGCCGTCTTGGGAGGAACACCTGAGACCAGCAGTGTCAGCTCCACGTTCTCCACCGAAGTGAGGACCGGCAGCAGGTTGTAGAGCTGGAAGACGAAGCCCATGCGGCGGGCGCGGTAGTCCGTCCGGGCATCGTCAGACATGTCCTTGAGCTGCACCCCCTCGATGAAGACCTCGCCCTGCTCAAAATCGTCCAGTCCGGCCAGGCAGTTGAGCAGCGTGGTCTTGCCGCAGCCGCTGGGGCCCATGATGGCCACCATCTCCCCCTTCTTCACGGCGAAGTCGACGCCCCGCAGAGCGTGCACCTGGACCTTGCCGGTGTCGTATGTCTTGTGCAGGCCTCTGACGTTGATGATCAGTTCATCCGCCATATCAAGTCTCCTCTTGGGGTTCTTCCAGCGGGGGTGCTGGCGCCCCGCAGCAGTGCATTGCCCACGATTATAGGGGGTGCCAGAGCATAGCTCAAGCGGTGAGGGCGCTGCCGCGGGCTTGCCCTCTCGTCTCCGGGCTGATTTGACGCTCAGCCTCACCGGGCATACAATCCCCCTGCAACACCTGTACGTGTGACGAGAAAGGGGGGAGCAATGGCCAAGAGCACCAGTGTTCCCGATCACTGGGATATGGAGGTGGATCTGGCAGCGGTGGGCTCCAGCATGGGGGGGATGACCGCCGCCATATACGGGCATGACCTGGGACTGCGCACGGTGCTGGTGGAGAAGTCCGGCGCCCTGGGGGGAGGGACGGCCCTCTCCGGGGGAGTGCTCTGGATTCCCTACAACCATCACATGGCCAAGGCGGGGATCGCCGACTCCAGGGAGGAGGCGCTGACACACATCCGCCGCATCAGCCTGGGCCGGCATGATGAGGAGCAGGCCGGTGCCTATCTGGACTGCGGGCCGGAGGTGATCCGCTACCTCGAGGAGCGCACTCCACTGAAGCTGGCCATCGAGAGCAGCCCGGACTACTATGCCGACCTGCCCGGGGGCAAGCCGGGTGGCCGACAACTCTATCCCGACCCGGCGCTGATGATACCGATGCTGAAGGAGGCTGAGAAGACCCACCCGATTCTGGCCAGGGTGAGGCGCGACCCGGTGCCCTTCTTCCTGGGTTTGCGCGACGTGTGGGCCGAGGGGCGGGGCCTGATCGGCCCGCTGGCCATGGCCTGCGCCGACCGGGGCATCGGCATGCTCTTCGACACCCGGGCCAGGCAGTTGCTGGTCAGCGAAGGCAAGGTGGTCGGCCTGCGGGCCGAGAGGGAGGGACGGGACTTCTTCATCAGGGCCAGGAGGGGAGTCCTGCTGGCCACGGGCGGATTCGAGTGGAACGACGAGATGAACCGCAGGTACATGAACTGCTGCTCGCTTTCCGCGCTGACGCCGCACTCCAACGAGGGCGACGGGCACATCATGGGCATGGAGGTTGGTGCCGCCACCGCCCTGATGGACCACTCCATCTATCAGCCCACCATTCAAGTCGAAGGGGAGGAGGTGGAGGGTAAGCCCTTCCACAGGCCCATCGCCTATGGCTACCCCGGCAACATCATCGTCAACCGCCACGGGAAGCGCTGCTGCAACGAGTCGTTCTACCCGGACGTGGGCCGGGCCTTCTTCGCCTATGAGAAGGTCAACTCCGAACTGGCCAACGCGCCGCTCCTATGGATCGCCGACAAGGCCTGTGCCGGGAAGCTGGGCATCAGCGCCATGGCCAAGATCACCAGGAGCCCCGACTGGCTGCAGAAGGCCGACACCCTGGCCGAGCTGGCGGGGAAACTGGGCATCCCAGCGGAGAGCCTGGTGGAGTCGGTGGAACGGTTTAATCGTTTCGCCCGCGAGGGCGTTGACCCCGACTTCCACCGCGGTGAGACCACCTACCAGAAGTGGTGGGGCCGAAGGATCTACCCGGACAGGGAGCCCAATCCCACCCTGGGGCCGCTGGAAACCCCGCCCTTCTACGGCTGCACCCTGTATGCGGGCTCGGTGGGCAACCTGGGCGGATTGGTGGTGAACAAGAACGCCGAAGTCATTGATGCCGAAGGAAAGGTCATCCCCGGCCTGTACGGCACCAGCAACACCACCGCCCTGCTCTGCCACGGCTTCGCCTACACCAGCGGCGCCTGCCAGGCCAAGAGCATGATCTTCGGCTACATCGCCGCCAGGCACGCGGCCAGGGGCGGGGACCGGGGCCGCTGACATCCGGCTCTGCCGACGCGCATTTGACACATAGCAGTCGTCGACTGTAGACTTGCCCGCCAGAGCAATAGGCATGTTGTAGACGACTGCACCATTGGCGGCCCGGTCAGAACCTTGGGCCCGCAGACTGAGCCACCAAATCACGAAGGGGGGAACTATGGCTATTGTCACACCGGTCAAGACCGAGCAGGGAGCGCGGCGCCGCCTCAGCGTGTCCTGTCCTTCGACGCTGGAACACATTGGAGAGATCGAGCTGCAGAGCGCCCGGGACGTGCACGCCATCGTGGCCAAAGCCCGCCGGGCGCAGGGCTCCTGGGGAGCCCTGTCCTTCAAGGCACGCGGGGGGTACATGATGAAGGCGCTCAAAGTCCTGCTGGAACGGCAGGACGAGTTCATCGCCACCATCCAGCGTGAGACCCCGAAGCCGTGCATCGACGTCATCCAGATGGATATCTTCGCCGCCTGCGACGCGCTGCACTACTACGCCAAGCGGACGGGCAAGATACTGAAGACGGAGAAGAAGTCCCTCCACGGGGCGCTGTCCCTCTCCAAGCAGCTCCGCATCGTCTACCAGCCGCTGGGGGTGGTGGGCGTGATCAGCCCCTGGAACGGACCCTTCGTTCTCTCCATCGTCCCCACAATCCAGGCCCTGATGGCCGGCAATGCGGTGGTGCTCAAGCCATCCTCAGTCACTCCCTTCTCGGGGAAGCTGGTGGCCGACCTCTTCGAGGCGGCGGGACTGCCGGAGGGCGTGCTCACCGTCGTCTTGGGCGACGGCGAGGCAGGAACGGCCCTCATCGAGGCCGGGGTGGACAAGATCTCGTTCACCGGCAGCGTGCCCGTGGGTCGGAAGGTGGCCATGGCCTGCGCCGAGCGGTTCATCCCCTGCACCCTGGAGTTGGGCGGCAAGGACCCCATGATCGTCTGCGCCGACGCCAATCTGGACAACGCCGCGGGAGGGGCGGTGGCCGGGTGCTTCCTGAACACGGGACAGTACTGCTGCGGCACCGAGCGGGTCTACGTGGTGGAGGCGGTGGCCGATGAGTTCATCAAGAGGGCGGTGGAGCGCACGTCCAAGCTGAGGCAGGCCGCGGACGGCGAGTTCGACGTGGGGGCGGTGTTCTGGCCGCAGCAAATGGAGATCATCGAGAAGCACGTCGCCGATGCGGTGGCCAAGGGGGCCAAGGTGCTCGCCGGGGGACGGCGCAACCCCAATCTCAAGGGGCTTTTCTACGAGCCCACCGTGATCACCAACGTGAACCACGACATGCTTGTCATGAGCGAGGAGACCTTCGGACCGATCATGCCCATCATGCGGGTGCGCGATGAGGAGGAGGCCATCCGGCTGGCCAACGACTCACAGTACGGCCTGGCGGCCAACGTCTGGACCAAAGACAAGAAGAAGGGCATCGAGATGGCCAAGCGCATCGAATCGGGCAGCGTCAACGTAAACGACTTCACCGTGACCTACGGGGTGACCGAAGCCCCGTTCGGCGGGCGCAAGGAAAGCGGCATCGGCCGGGTGAACGGCGACATCGGACTCAAGGGCTACTGCCACATCAAGCCCATCCTCATCGACCGCTTCGGCGGCAAGCAGACAGCCGGCATGTACCCCTGCTCTCAGAAGAAGGACGTGGGCATGCAGAAGTTCATGCGTTTCCTGTGGGGCACGCCGGTGGGACGCTGGATGTCGCTCCGGAAGCTCATGCCTTCCTAGACTGTGCCGGGTCTGCCGGAGGCAAGGTGCTGGCGAACCGTGCGGTTCGCCAGCTTTCTTTTGTGCCAGCCCCGGCGCAGCCGACAGCCTGGCGGGAAATTGACTTGTCAGGGGCGGAACGGTACACTGCTGCCACTGTCGGGGGCCGGGGGCGGGCGGCAAGGCAGCCCGGCAGACTGAGAAAGGGGGGCAGCTAACGATGAGTCTCACAGCGTACACTCCTGAGGGCACCGTGGCCACGGTATTCACCGGCATGAAGCGGGACGGCAACAACCTGGTGCTGCAACAACTGGCAGCCGGCCAGATACCCCTGGAAGTCGTCATCACGCCGGAGGAGACCCTGAAGTCCGTGGGGTTGGGGTGCAGCCTGGGGTTCCTCTCGTTCGTTCTGCTCTTCCCCTTCCTCCTGGTGAGGGCCAAGCTATCCAAGAAGGACCCCAGGGCGGACAAGGCCTAGGAGCTTCCCAGAAGTACCCCGTCCACACCGGAAGTCCGGCATCGTCAGCGGCGATGCCGGACTCCATCGCCGGGAGACATCCTCCCCGGTGGCAGTCCGGCCCATGCCGTTCTCGTTTGCTGGCTCCACAGACCTCACCTAGAATGGGAACTGGGCCCATAGTTCCGAGAGAGGTGCCTCATGAGCATCAGCCGGCGCGAGTTCATCCAGCAGATGCTGTCCCTGGGCGTTTCGGCCGCGGTGGTGGCGGCCGCCCTGTCCATCCTGGACTGCTCCAGCCAGCCCTTCCCGGGCCCGGGTTCGGACAACACCACCCCTCCCCCTCCTCCCCCGCCTCCTCCGGGAGACGCCGCCTACCTGGCCGTGGCCCGCGGCGAGAGTCCCAGAGCGATGGTGGAGGCAGCCCTGGCCGCCCTGGGCGGCATCGAGCGCTTCGTCAGGCCGGGCAACGACGTGATCATCAAGCCCAATATCTGCGTCAGCTTCCGGACGCCCGAGTACGCCGCGACCACCAACCCCGAGGTGGTCGGAGCGCTGGTGGCCCTCTGCCTGGGCGCCGGGGCCGGACGGGTGCGGGTGATGGACAATCCCTTCAGCGGCTCCGCCGAGGAAGCCTACCCCACCAGCGGCATAGAAGAGGCGGTGCGCTCGGCCGGCGGCGAGATGGAGGTCATGGCCGGGATGAAGTACCAGGACACCGCCATCCCCTACGGACAGAAGATCAGCCATTGGCCCATCTACCGAGACATTCTGGAGACGGACGTGGTCATAGACGTGCCCATCGCCAAGCACCACGGCCTGGCCCGGCTGACCCTGGGGATGAAGAACCTGCTGGGAGTGGTGACCAATCCCGGCGCGCTTCACACCGACATGCCGCAGAAGCTGACCGACCTGGCCACTCTGGTCCGCCCCCACCTGACGGTGATCGACGGCGTGCGTATTCTGATGAACAACGGTCCCTCCGGCGGCAGTCTGTCCGACGTCAAGATGGCCAACACCGTGATCGCCAGTCATGACATCGTGGCCGCCGACGCCTATGCCGCCACCCTCTTCGATCTGCAGGGCGAGGATATCGGCGCCATCCGCGCCGCTGCCCATAGAGGCCTGGGCACGATGGACCTCGACGCCATCAAGATCGAAGAGATCCCGGTGGGTGCCTGACCTGAGGCTGACCCATGGCCAGTGAAGGGAAGCAGCGGGATTCCAGAGCCGGAGGGACGGGTCTTCTTTCCTGGCGGCGGCTGCGCCGGGCGAGCCAGATACTGGCGCTGGTGCTGTTCATCTACCTCCTTCTGAACGTCCGCCGGGACGGCGGAGGCTGGCTGGCCCACGACCTCTTCTTCCGGCTCAATCCGCTGGCCGGCATGGCCACCATGCTGGCGGCCCGCCAGTGGATGCTGCCCCTGGCCCTCGGCGGAGTGGTGCTGGCCCTGACCCTGCTGCTGGGCCGGGCCTGGTGCGGCTGGATCTGTCCCCTGGGCACCGTACTGGACTGGGCCCGTCCGCCGCGCCGCCTGCAGAGACGGGTGTCCCTGCCTCCCCAGTGGCGTCAGACCAGGTACCTGGTCCTCTTCGCCGTCCTGTTCTCCGCCCTGCTGGGCAGTCTGGCCTTCATGGTCCTCGATCCGGTCACCCTGCTCCAGCGCTCCATCACCTCGGCCATCCTGCCGGCGACGCACAGCGTGGTGGCCTGGTCGGAGAAGCTCCTCTACCGCTTTCAGCCCCTGCAGACGCCCCTGGAGCACATCGACGGCTTCCTCCGCGACACCGTCCTGCCGCTGGAGCAACCCTTCTACCTGCCCGCCCTCCTGGTCCTGGCCGTCTTCGGGGGCGTCCTGGCCCTCAATGCCATCAAACCGCGCTTCTGGTGCCGCTACCTCTGTCCGCTCGGGGGACTGCTGGCCCTGGTGTCCAGGGTCTCCCTGATGCGCCACGCCGTGAACAGGGAGGCCTGCACCGCCTGCCAGCGCTGCGCCAGGGAGTGCTCCCTGGAGGCCATCCCTTCATCGGGGACGTTTGTGGCTCACCCCGCCGAGTGCACCCTCTGCCTTGACTGCCTGGAGTCCTGTCCCACCGGCGCCATCAGCTTCCGGGCCGGAACGCCTCCCGCGGAGCCCGCGCCCGGGGGCATATCCAGAAGGGCGGCCCTGGCCTCCGTGGCCGCCATCGGCCTGGGGGCCGGCCTCCTGCGCCTGGCCCCGGTACTGGGCAAGGCGGAGCCGCTGACGCTCCGGCCGCCGGGGACATCGGAGACGGACCTGCGGCAGAAGTGCATCCGCTGCGGTCAGTGCATCAATGTCTGCCCCACAGGCGCCCTTCAGGCCGGCGTCCTCAAGTCGGGGTACGACGGACTCTGGACCCCGGTGATGGTCCCCCGTCATGGTTACTGCGACTTCGCCTGCCGCCGCTGCGGCGAGGTCTGCCCCACCGGGGCAATCCCGCTGCTCTCGCTGGAGGAGAAGCGCCGGGCGGTCATCGGCAAGGCGGAGATCGACAAGAGCCGGTGCATCCCCTGGGCCAACGGGTTGAACTGCATCGTCTGCCAGGAGATGTGCCCCCTCACTGAGAAGGCCATAGAGCTGAGTCAGGCGACGGCGGCCAACTCCGAAGGCTACCAGACCGCCCTGCTCCTGCCGGAGGTCATCGAAGAGCGCTGCATCGGCTGCGGCATCTGCGAGCACCAGTGCCCGGTGCGCGGCGAGGCGGCCATCCGGGTCCGGCGCGCCTAGAACGACAGCCTAGCCTACCGAGAGCCACGCCCCCCCATCATGTGCCCTCTCCTTCAAAGCTCTCCTGGACGGGTTGAGAAAACTCTGTCTTTCCCCTATCCTAGTGGCAATCTGGCTCCTACGGGTAATTGATGAGAGACGAGCGCGGCTTCAACATCAACGCTGTGTGGTTTCTCATCGGCATCAACCTCATCCTGTACATAGCCACCTCCTCCAACGAAGACCTCTTCTGGCGTCTCGGTCTTCAGCCGGGCTTCTTCTCGGAGGAGCCCTGGACCATTGTGACCAGCATGTTTGTCCACGATCCCTTCCCGTCCATCTTCCACATCCTGGGCAACATGGTCACCCTGTACTTCTTCGGGACCTACCTCTGCGCGCTGGTGGGCGACGGCCGGTTCCTGATCACCTACTTCCTGGGCGGCCTGCTGGGCAACGCCCTGTGTATCCTCTACGCCCTGTACGCCCCCTGGACCAATGCCATCATTGACCCCTACGTGACCTACATCGGCGCGTCCGGGGCGGTGTTCTCCGTGGGCGGCGCGCTGGCGGTGCTCCGGCCCAACACCAAGGTCATCGTCTTCCCCATACCGGCACCGCTGCCCTTGTGGATCGCCGTCCTGGGGGGATTCCTGATCATCTCCCTCTTCCCCAGCGTCGCCTGGCAGGCCCACCTGGGCGGCCTGGTGCTGGGCCTCGTCGCCGGCTTCGTCTTCAGAGGGGGACGGCGCCCCTTCGTCCGGCTCTAGCCCACCTCCACCACCCCCACCACCCACCCTCATCGCGGCCGGCGGGTGCGCTGTGCTATCATTTGAATCGGGCAATGCATGAACTGTCCATAACCCAGAGCATGCTGGACCTTGTCCTCGAGGAGGCCAACAAGACAGGAACCGGCAAGGTGAGGAAGATCAACCTCGTCTTCGGGGACATGGCCGGAGTTGTCGGCGACTGCGTTCAGTTCTACTTCGAGTTCCTCAGCCGGGGAACCATCGCCGAGGGAGCCTCCGTCTCGTTCCGGAAGGTGCCCACCCAGGCCCGCTGCCGCGAGTGCGGCCAGGAGTTCACGCCTGAGGAGTTCGACTGGTCCTGTCCCAAGTGCCACAAGGTGAGCGTGGAGATCACCGCCGGCAAGGAACTGTTCGTGGAGAGCATCGAGGTGGAGTGAAAGTGAACATAAAGATACTGAAGGACATACTCAGTGCCAACGACCAGATAGCAGAGAGGAACCGGGCGCTGCTGGACAAGCACAAGGTCTTCGCCCTGAACGTGATGTCTTCACCGGGGGCGGGGAAGACCAGCCTCATCCTGGACACCATCAGAACGCTCAAGAAGAGGAAGCGGGTCGGCGTGATCGAAGGTGACATAAGCTCCACCATTGACGCTGAGAAGGTGAAGAAGGAGCGGGTGCCAGTGCTGCAGATCAACACCGGAGGGGAGTGTCATCTGGACGCCGCCATGATCAACCGGGCCCTGGAGAACATGCCCCTGGAGGAGATGGACCTGCTCTTCATCGAGAACGTGGGCAACCTGGTCTGTCCCGGGGAGTTCAAGCTGGGAGAGGACCGGAAGGTGCTCATCGTCAGCGCCCCCGAGGGGGACGACAAGATCTACAAATACCCCCTGCTATTTCACCTGGCAGATGCCGTGGTGGTGAACAAGATCGACCTCCTGCCCTACACCACGTTTGATGTCGATGGGTTCTCCAAGGCACTCAAGGGGCTGAATCAGAAGGCCAGGCTGTTCCGGGTGTCCTGCACCACGCATGAAGGCATCGAGGACTGGACCGACTGGGTTCTGTCCACAATGCGGCCCCCGAAGCAGACGAGCCGCAGGCAGCCGCGGCCCTGAAGCGACTAGAGCAGTCCAGCCAGAAGGACAGCAGTCAAGGTCAGAACGGCAATGGCCGCCAGGGTGGTGGCCAGACAGCCCGAGCAACTATCCAAGTTAGGCCCCCCTCACCTGCCGCAGTCGCAGGTGAATGGCATTGTACCATCCGAGTCGACAGGAGGCGCAAACGCACATCGGCCGGCTGTGCTGAGAGAATTCAGACCGCCGCCACGCCATTCCTGTTCCTGACAGGCGCACCCTTCCTGCCGATGCCGAAGGCCGCCTGACACCAGAACTTCTCGCAGATCTGGGGTCTTGTGTCATAAATGCCGCAGGCGTGCCGGCCCAGGCCAACCCTCTTCAGGAAAGGACAGTGCGTGAGGTTCTCCCCGGTCGCCGGGTCAATCCAGTCAATCCACACATCCCACCTGCCATCGCAGTCGCGGGGCGAGCGGCACTGCCAGACATAGCGCAGTATGTCCTTCCGTCCCTGGCTGTTCCACCGGCGGTAGTCCTCGGGCATCATGGTGAATCCAGACCCCTGCTCCACACAGCACCGGCCGCACCGGCGACAGACCGGCCTCTTCCCCGATCCTTTCATCACCACGCCTCATACGGCAACGTCCCGCAACATTATACCATCGACGACAAGCCCGTTTCGGATACAGTTGAAGGGACAGCACCAGAAGCTGAGGCAAGGGCTACGATTGAACTCGCCGGTCCCGGGATGCCAGCGTAGTGCTTCGCAGATACCTTTGTGTGGAGTTGTGCCACGCCACCCCAGCCCGGGATCCCGCATCAAGTGCGGGATGACATCGGGGTCGGGTCGGTCTGCCGCAGGCAGGCGACACCCACACAGCATACGCTGGTTGGCCAGGCTAGCGAAGTGTTGGAGACACTACTCTAGGTGCCCTTCAGTTCCTGAATGACGAGGCGGGCCACCTCGGGAATGGATCTCTCCACGTCCGGGGTACATCCCTCCCGAAACGTGGTGATATCGGCCACCTCCACAGCATAGATGATGACCTCCCGGGGCATTTCCATGCCCAGCCGCCGTCCCAGCTCCAGAGCCGTGGGCAGGTCGACATCATGCAGGGTGGCGGAATGAAGTGAAGAGGGCAGGTCGTCCAGTCCCAGCCGGTAGACCTGACCGGCCCTGCCGTCCCGCGTCTGGATGGCATCGACAACTATCATGCGCTGGTACCCCACAATCAGGTCCAGCAGACTGATCCCGGCCGCGGTGGTCTGGGCCACCTCAGCCTCGAGTCCGGACATCTGATCCTTGAGGACCTCCGCAATCCTTATCCCGACACCATCATCCGCGCAGATGGTGTTTCCCAGGCCCAGAACCAGTGTCTTCATCACGGCAATCTCGGTTCCCGCCCACCGCCGGTCCGGGGGCGGCATCCCTGGAAACGGAAGGAGGGGCGGCTATGAGGACCGCCCCTCGCCATCAGGCAATCACTCTACTGTGAACCCACGGAGAGCCCGCATTGTGAACACCCGTACGGGCAACTCATCCACCACAGCTGCTGCAACTGGTGGCGGAGCAGCCACCGCATGAGGAGCCCCCGACGGGCGTGGTCACGCCGCCTTCACTCTTGGAGAAGGAGGCGAACCGGGACATGGCCCGCTGCGCCAGCCTGCTGCAGCGAGGACAGGCCGCCCCGTCGCCAGACTGCGACAGTGGCCGAAGCATTTCGAACTTGGTCTTGCAGTCGTGACACCAGTACTCGTAGACAGGCATGATACGTCAATCCGCAGGCCTGCCGTCCCTACGGCTCCACCGCAACCACTTCCCTGATCTCAGGCATCTCGTCCTTGATCTGCTCCTCGAGGAGCACCATGACCGTCTCCCGGGAGACGCCGGCAGCACAGGACGAGGGGATGACCCTCACTTCCACCACGCCGTCCCGGACATCGACCAGTTCAACGATGTTCACCCCGAAAGCCGGTCTCACCTTGTCGATGATCTTCTCCACCCTGGCTTCGACGTTCACACGACCTCCAGATGCCCGCCACTAAGAGGAGGACGGATCACCTACACCGCTACCACTTCCTTGACCTCGGGCACCTGCTCCTTGAGAGCCCGCTCGATGCCGTTCTTCAAGGTCATTGTGGCCATGGGGCAACCGCCACAGGCACCCGTG
>VGOM01000019.1 GCA_016875915.1 Chloroflexota bacterium | reverse complement strand
AGTGGGGGACAACTCCGGGCGGTCCCTATGCCGAGGAGTCACCAAGCCAGACAGTCACCTCCACGGGGGCAGTCAGCATTGAGATCGGGGGGCTGACCCCGGACACCACCTACTACTATGTGGCGGCATCAAGCGGGGACTTGGTCACCTGCAGCGCCGAGGGGAGCTTCCGCACCCTGCCATCGCCCCTCATCGCCGGCGATCCGGAGGCGGCAGGCGGCGACGCGGAGCCCGTGAGCGGGCCGTCGGATGGCGGGTGGGCGTCTCTCCCTGGCTGGGCCATAGCCGCAGCGGTTGCGGGCATGGTGTCCGTCGCGGCCATGGTCTTCCTCAGAGCGCGTCGGAGACAGGGCAGGTCCGGCTACTGACGCAGTTCGGTGCCGGCGGGAAGTGATGGCGGGCCGTGTCTGATGGAGGCACCGCACTCGGCGCAGAAGTTCCGCACCTCGACCAGCTTGTGGTTGCAGTTGGGGCAGAACTCGAGCTTCGGTTCTGGGGCCGGCCGGGTGGCCGGAGCGGTCCGCCGTGTCACGAAGACCAGGATGAGGACGAACATGGTGATGAGCATGACGATGAGCGGGGCCACCAGGATGACCACAAGCTCCAGCAGTCCGATCTTCATCAGTCACCTCGTTGGCCGAGGAATATAGCACAGACGGCCTGACGTCTTCAACACGGACCGGCGGAGGCGTCTGGTCAGCCGCCGCCGCGCCTGCCGTGCAGACCAAGGGGTCAGGCGGACTGTCTCTTGCCGCGGAGGTAGTCGATCATGGGCTGGGTGACCAGCGGAACCACGTCCCCGATCATGTGCGGCATCAGGTTGTCCATCACCTTCGGCATCAGCTCGGGCATCTGCTCTTGCATGTAGTCCGGCATGGGAATGCGCTGGCCGACACGCTGCAGCATGGTGGGCATCACCTTCGGCATCATCATCGGCAGCAGCCTGGGGAAGAGGATGGGGAACATGGGCTTCATCAGGTCCAGGGCCACCGGTATCCTCCCCATGGCGCGCATCATGCGTCCCATGCCGAATGGCATGGCATTGATGAGTTCCGGCCACATCGTCCCCATGAGGTCGGCGAACCCCCGCGGGGTCATCAGGGCGATCATGGCCTCGAAGACAGCCCACTGCTTCTGGACCTCGGGGTTGGGATCGGGGAACTGGTAGCCCAGCTTCGATGCGGCGAACCGGCTCAGGTCCACCACGTTGACGGGCATCTGCTTCTTGCTGGCGGTGACCCGGAGCTGGAACTGGCAGCAGGGACAGAGGGACACAACGGTGCCCGCACCCGCCTCCAGGGCCTCGTCCAGCCGGGACCTGCCGATCTCGGCGGCCACCGGTGGTTCCTTGATCAGGGTCAGCACGCTGCCGCAGCAGTGGGCCTCCTGGCGATTGTGCTCCATTTCCACCAGCTTGACGCCGGGCATGGCCTGCAGCAGTTGCCGCGGCGGCTCGTAAATGTGGGACACGCGGCCGATGTGACATGAATCGTGCCAGGTCACCGTCACCGGCTGGCCGTTCTGCTTGGGGAAGGCGAATTGGCCTGAGTTGATCTTCTCCATGATCATTTCACTGTAGTGCTTCGCCTTGATGCCGTACTCGATGCCCAGTTTCTTGGCCCATTCCGGGTAGACCTGCCGCCACATCATGTCGCAGGCGGGGCACGAGGCAATGACCGTATCGACCCCGGCCTCCTTCGCCGCCGCGATATTTCGCCTCATCGTCTCCTCGAAGACGTCCCATCGGCCGGCCACAAGCATGGGGATGGCGCAGCAGTTCTCCTTCTCGGCCAGGTAGGTGAAGTCGACCCCGGCGGCGTCCAGCAGTCTCACGCTGGCCATGCCGATGTCATTCTCCACGTAGCTGGCGGTGCACCCGGCGAAATAGAGATTCTTGGCTTGGTGGGACGGCCCGTGCTTCTCCATGAGATCCTTGGGGAACCAGTTGGAGCGATCCTTCCGGTAGCCGGCCCAGATGTCCCCCTCCTTCCTGGTGGCGGCGGCCATCATCTCGAAGGGAGGGAAGGTCATCCTGCCGTTGTCATGTACCAGGAGTCCCCTGAGCTTCAGCCACGACGGTTCGATGGGCAGCGAGGCCGAGCAGCGGAGATTGCACAGCTCGCAGGTGGTGCAGACCAGCATGGTGTCCACCATGGACTGATCCCACTTCTCGCGACCTTCCATAAGCTCCCGCAGCCAGTACCACTTCCCCTTGGGGCTCTGGCTTTCCCAGCCGCGGCCGTAGAACTGGTCGCACTCCTCGATGCAGTAGCCGCACTGCGAGCAGGCATAGGCGTACCAGGCTACGTCGGCGGGGATGCCCCGCCTGGCGGCTGTCGGCCGCTCGCCGATCTGTGCGGTGGTCATGTTGCCCAGCGGGCGGATCAGCGGCTCTAGCATGCCGGCCAGGCTCATGAAGATGCCCAGCCTGCTGCCGTCCATGACCTTGCCGGGATTGAGGATGGACTTGGGGTCAGCCTTCGCTTTGAACTCCCTGAGCCTGGCCACCCTCTCCTCTCCCAGGACGCGCCCTGCCCTGCTGGCGAAGTAGAGTCCGGTGGAGAAGGGCCGGCCCCCGTGCCTTTCGGCGATCTTCATCAGAGTCAGCGCCAGCCCGAAGACGAAGTTGTAGCTGAAACGGCGCTGGTCACTGGGGATGAATCCCAGGATGACCACCTCCGGCTGGCCCTTTGACCCCTCGCGGATGATCACGCCCTCCTTGACGATGGGCTGTCTCACCTTGTGCTCCATCTCCTTCATGGCGCCGGCCAGGCTGGAGAGGGGCAGGACCACCTCGGCCGGGACCAGGCTGGGGCCAAGGCGCTTGACGATCATCAGCTTGAAGCGGTTCTTCCACTCGTGCCGGGCGATCTCGTCGCTCAGCACCTTGGCATGACTGGGGGGGAGGATCTGCTGCACGCCCTGCCTCACGGTCTGACCCTCGCTGGCGGGGAAGGCAAGGCAGGCAATGTAGGCCTTGGGAAGCAGGACCCGTTCCTCAACGGGATGACCGTAGTGCTCCATGAGCGGTGCCTGGTTCTTCAGCTCCGCCATGCGGGGGTTGATGAAACACAGGGACCAGAGGGGCAGCTTCAGGTCTACTATGGACTGCGCCAGTCTCTGCAGATCGTCGGCGCCCGGACAGGAGATGGCCAGGACGGCCATTTCCTCCAGCGGCTGGACCCGGATGGTGACCTGGCTGATCAGACCGGTGGTGCCCTCGGCGTCCGAGATGAGGTCAAGCTCCGGCTGGCTGAACTCCTTGACGCTGCCATCTCCCATGACAGCGCGGGCACTGACCACGTTGTCGCGGAACCAGCCCGACTGGTAGGAGCCGATGCCGGCCCCGCCCTGCGCCAGCCAGCCGCCGACCGTGGATGCCGGATAGCTGGTGGGGTAGAGCCGCAGGGTAAGGCCGTGCTTGGCCAGCTCCCTGTCCAGCTTCTCCCAGACCACCCCGGCCTGCACCGTCGCCGTCCTGGCCTGGGGGTCGATCGCGATCACCTTGTTCATGCGATAGAAATCGACGACCAGCCCTTTCCTGATCGGAATGGCCCCGCCGTAGCCGGAGGTGGCCTTGCCCCGCGGGGTCAGGGCGACGCGGTTCTCGGAGGCCCAGCGGACCAGGCCGGACAGCTCCTCCTCGGACTGAGGCTGGACCACTGCGTCCGGAGTGGTATCGCCTATCAGGGGTCGGACCAGGCTGGGGATCTCGGCGATATCATGGCCGTAGAGCCTCCGCTCGGTCCTGCTGAAGTTCACCCGGCTGCCGAACTTGTCCTCCAGATACGACCTGGCTCTGACCGCCTGACTGCTCATGGGGACCTCCTCCTGCCTGCGACCTCCCGGTCGCTGATGCCGCTTCTCAAGGCTGATGCTCTGTCCAGAGGCTCACGGCCTCTTCACAATCTAGCGTCAGCCCCCGCGCCGGAACCCCAGCACCAACTTGGCCAGTCTCTCGGCCTCGGTCAGCTCCCTGACCTCCGCGCTGCCGCACAAGGGGCAGGCGGCCGCGGATTCCGTCTGGGCGGTGCAGGCTCCCGGCACGGTGAATTCCATACTGCACTGCTGGCATTTGTATTCCCCTGTCGACATGATCTCTTCCTTGTCTCGACCCGGATGACGGCATGCCATTCCAGGTGGTCTGAATCCTACATGATGTCACTCAGGCTGCGTTCCCTCTGCAGTATCTCGCCCACCGCCTCGCGGACAATGTCGCAGGCCATGGCAATCCCAGGGATCACCAGGCTGTAGCGCACAATATTGCCCTGCCTGGTGGCGCAGACCACGCCGGCCTTCCGCAGGACCCCCAGATGCTGCGAGGTATTCGACTGCTTCGACCCGATGGCCTCCGCCAGTTCCCCCACCGATTTGGGCCCATCGCGGAGGTGGTGGATGATCATCAGCCGCTTGGCATCGGCCAGCGACTTACAGAGATCGGCCTGCAGACGGAATACCTCCAGCAACCTGTCGCTATCACCAATCATCGCCAAGACTCTACCCTCTTCCAGAATATTGATATATTACAATATGCCAATATGGTAACATGCTTTCGGGTCTCTGTCAATGCCCGGCCCGCGGACTTCCCCTGGAGGCCTCGAGGGCGATCAGTGCAGGACCGGCGGCTTGCTGGCGGTGACGAAGACCATGCTGGCCGCTGATGGGCGCCGGGGGCTAGGCGGCAGAGCCCCGGCCGCTGCCGCCCTTCAGGAGGCGGAGCACTTCGTCTCTCACCCGGCCGGCGGTCAGGCCGAGCTGCTGGTAGAGTACCTTGCCCGACGCGGAGGCCCCGAAGCGGGACAGGCCGACAGCCGCGCCATCCAGCCCGACGTAACGCTCCCAGCCCAGCGGCGTGCCTGCCTCTATCGACACGCGGACGCGCACCGAAGGCGGCAGGACCTGATTGCGGTAGTCCGGCGCCTGTGCGTCAAAGAGCTCCCAGGAAGGGAGTGAGACCACCCTGGCGGCGATGCCCTCGCCCCGGAGCAGCCGGCCGGCCTCCAGGGCGACGTGCACTTCTGAGCCGGTGCCGATGATGACGGCCTGGGGCGATTCCGATGCCTGCCACAGGGTGTACCCTCCCCGCTGCACTTCCGTGGCCGGGGCGAGGGTCCGGCGGTCGAGGAGGGGCAGGGACTGGCGGCTGAGTATCAGAGCGGTGGGCCCGTGGCGGCGTTCCATGGCCGCCTTCCAGGCCTCGGCCGTCTCGGTGGCGTCGGCGGGGCGGATGGTGACCAGGTTGGGCACGGCGCGCAATCCCATGAGCTGTTCGACGGGCTGATGGGTCGGCCCATCCTCGCCCAGGCCGATGGAATCATGGGTGAAGATGAAAATCACCCGGATCCCCATCAGCGCGGCCAGCCTCACCGGCGGGCGCATGTAGTCGCAGAAGACCAGGAATGTTCCGGTGTAGGGGATGATCCCGCCGTGCAGCGCCATGCCATTGGCGATAGCGCCCATGGCGTGCTCCCGCACGCCGAAGTGGACATTCCGTCCGCAGTACTGCTCAAAGCCGTAGTGCCCGTGGTCCTTGAGGAGGGTCTTGGTGGAAGGGGCGAGGTCGGCTGAGCCCCCGGCAAAGGAATGAACCCTGTCCGCGATGGCGTTCATCACCTGGCCCGAGGCCTCTCTGGTGGCAATGGGCTTGTCCGCCGCCTCGAAGAGACCGGAGAGGCTGTCGGACCAGCCCGGGGGCAGATCGCCGCTCAGATCCCCTGCCAGCTGTGCCGCCTCCCGGGGGTAGTCCTGCCGGTAGGCGCGGAGCATCCCTTCCCATGACTCCTGCTGGCTTCTGCCTCTCTCCAGCGCCTGCCGGAAATGGGCCACGGCCTCCGGCGGGGTGGCGAAGGGCTCTTCACAGGGCCAGCCGAGCTGCCGCTTGGTCAGGCGCACCTCCTCCTCGCCCAGCGGTTCGCCGTGGGCGGCGGCCGTCCCCGCCTTGTGAGGGCTGCCGTAGCCGATGACGGTGCGGCAGATGATCAGGCTGGGACGGTTCAGCTCGTTCCGGGCCCTGCGGATGGCCAGATGCACTGCGGAGAGGTCCATGCCGTCTATGGGGCCGGTGACGTGCCAGCCGTAGGCCTGGAAGCGCCGGGCCACGTTCTCGGCGAAGGCCATGTCCGTGTTGCCTTCGATGGAGATGTCATTGTCGTCGTAGAGGTAGACCATCTTGCCCAGGTGCAGCGTCCCCGCCAGCGAGGCCGCTTCGGAGGCCACGCCTTCCTGAAGGTCGCCGTCTGAGACGATGGCGTAGGTGTAGTGGTTGATGATCTCGTAGCCGGGTCTGTTGTAGTGCTCCGCCAGCCGCCTCTCGGCCATAGCCATTCCCACGCCGTTGGCGAATCCCTGGCCCAGAGGGCCTGTCGTTGCCTCGACGCCGGGGGTGACTCCGTGCTCGGAGTGGCCGGGGGTCCTGCTGCCCCACTGGCGGAAATTCCGGACCTCATCCAGAGAGAGATCATAGCCGGTCAGGTGGAGCAGGGCGTAGAGCATGGCCGAGGCGTGGCCCGGTGACAGCACGAAGCGATCGCGGTCCGGCCAGCGGGGATCGCCGGGGTTGTGCTTCAGGAATCGGTCCCAGAGCACGTAGGCCATGGGCGCGGCCCCCAGTGGTGTTCCGGGATGGCCGGAATTGGCCCGCTGCACCGCGTCGATGGCCAGGGTTCTGATGGTGTTGACGCAGAGATCATCGATGGTCATATGCCTGGTCCGGGACCGCCGTGCGGCCGTCGCCGTCTGTGTGGAGAATACTATCAGGTGCGTAGCAGTGGCTGTCAATGGCAGCCGTCATGTGGCAACTCCCGGCGGGTAGGGGGCTGCTGTCGGCAATGGTCAGAGGTCGCGCACCAACCGCACCATGCCCGGGCAGCCGATGACCCTCTGGAAATCGGGGTGTCGCTTCTCGTCGAGGTACTTGAAGCCGGCCTTGTGGTATGCCTGCTCTGCCGGGGTGTTGCCGATGTAGAAGCTGACCTGGGCCCTTCGGAAGCCCTGCTGACGGCCTTTGTCCAGGATGGCATGGAGCAGGCTGCTGATCACCCCCTTTCGGCGGTAGGCGGCACGGGTGGCCACCTGCTCTACCACCCAGGCGTCCTTCAGGAAGTCGGAATGGCAGGTCATGAAGGCGGCCAGGCTCTCCATCCCTGAGGCCATGTCATCCTGTGTCAGACCCATCTGCTGGATCACAGCAGCCATCGGCTCGGTGACCGTCTCCTCCCCGTTGGTCACCGGGTCGAATCCCTCGAGGGCGGCCACAGCCTGGCCATCGACTTCGGCCACCAGGAACTCTCCGTAGTGACACATATGGCGGGGCCCCTGGAGGGCCAGCTTCTCCAGGAAGGAGAGACATGTGTCCTCTGGCTGCGATATGACCATGTCCCAAATGCCGACCTTCATGTGCGAACGGCCGGCCATCAGCATGCACCAGGCCAGCAGCCTGGCATCTTCGGGGCGGGCCTGTCTGATGTTGATGGTCACTTCTCCTCCGTTTCCTGCCCGGGAGCAACCGGTTCTCCGATCCAGTTTATGCCCGGAAGAGGGCTGCTGGCAAAGCCGGAATCCGGCGGGGGTATGGTTGGGCCCGGTCTGGGTTTGTCCATTGGCGCGGCCCGGCGACCGCCTGTCCCTGCTCAGCCGGACGGCGAGGGGAATCATGAGCAGGGCCGATGGAACAGTGTTCTATAACCCAATCACTTCTCAGGCGTGGCGGCTGGACCATATCATATCGGCCCCCGCAGTCCAGATCGGCGGGGGGACGTGGACAAGGAGGAGCACCGTATGCCAGATGATCCCAGGCGCGTGGTTGTCACCGGCATGGGGGCGGTCACCGCCATCGGGTTGACCGTCTCCGAGATGTGGCAGGCGTTGATTGCGGGGAAGTCGGGAGTGGACTACATCACTTCCTTCGATGCCACGCCGTTCAACACCAAGTTCGCCGCAGAGATCAGAGGCTTCGATGCTGCCGACTTCGTGACCGAGAAGGAAGCCAGGCGCATGGATCGCTTCACGCAATTTGCGGCCGTGGCCAGCCTTCAGGCTGTGGAAACTGCCGATCTGGCGGTGGCCGGCAATGGGGCTGAGGACACCGGGGTGGTCATCGGGAACAGCGTCTGCGGACTGCTTTCGGTTTGCCAGCAGTTGGAGATCCTGAAGAACGAGGGGCCCCGGAGGGTGAGTCCCATCCTGGCCCCGACTATGACCGGGGACGCCGCAGCGGTGCAGGTGGCCCTGCTTCTGGGGGCCAAGGGGCCGAGCTACTCCCCCTCTTCGGCCTGCTCCAGCAGCAGCGACGCCATCGGCCAGGCCTGGGAGATGATCAGGCATGGGGAGACGGAAGTGGTGGTCTGCGGGGGTACCGAGGCGCCGGTGGGCCCGATCTGCCTGGCCGCCTTCACCGCCGCCCGTGCTTTGTCCACCAGAAACGGTGATCCCCGGACGGCCTGCCGGCCGTTCGACGCTCAGCGCGATGGTTTTGTCCTGGGCGAGGGGGCGGGCATCATGGTCCTGGAAAGCCTGGAGCACGCCTCAGGGCGGGGAGCTACGATCCTGGCCGAGCTCATCGGTTACGGCGCCACCAGTGACGCCTTCCACCTGACCCAGCCGGCTCCGGACGGCGAGGGGGCCAGCAGAGCGCTGAGGACAGCCATGAGAAGGGCCGGCCTCGAGCCTGGCGATGTGGACTACATCAACGCGCACGGCACGTCCACCCTGCTGAACGACAGGACCGAGACCCGGGCCATCAAGAACGTCTTCGGGCAGGATGCCTATCGGATTCCCGTCTCGGCCACCAAGTCCATGACCGGCCACATGCTGGGAGCTGCCGGCGCCGTTGAGGCCATCATCTGCGTGCTGGCCATAGGCCACGGCATGGTGCCTCCGACGATCAACCTGGACAGCCCCGATCCGGAATGCGACCTGGACTACGTGCCTCACCGGGCGCGGGCCGTGCCGGTGAAGACGGCCATATCGACGTCCTTCGGCTTCGGCGGCCACAATTCGGTGCTGGCCTTCCGCCGCTACTGCTCGTAGCCCTGGAGCCCGGTTGACTACACGGCGGGCCGTCCCGAGTGGCGGCTCAGTCAGGCTGGACCCGACCGGCCACTTCCCGGGCATGATCCCGCGGAACGGCGCGTTGGCGATTGGTCGGGCCTAGACCGGCCAAGCGATCTCCCCCCGGAACTCCTTCCTCTGGATCCACCGCGGCGGCTCGTCGGGTCGGATCAGCAGCACGTCCACAGGCCCGCCCACGTTCTTGGGCCGGGCCTGGAAGCGCATGGTGTCGATGGTGGTCCTCACGGCGTAGATGGCGAAATCAATGGCGTCCTGAACCGTCATGGCGTCCCAGATGATGGGTGGCTTGGGCTGCGTCTGAGTCGGCTGGAGAAGAGAGGCGATGACGTCTGCCTGGCCTCCCCAGGTGGCCCCGTAGACGACGGCGTCTGAGTTCGGGGCCAGGTTCTGCCTCTGGATGGTGTTCTTGGCCACGTGGCAGAGGAAGACACAGGGAACGCTCTTCCTCTCGATCCTGTGGTAGCCGGCGATATGGAAGGCGGTGTCCGCCTGAGGGAAATCGTGCCGGAAGAAATCCACCAGCTTCTGGGGGATGGAGTTGATATCGTCGCTGTCGTCGAGGACCTCCCCGGCGAACCGCTTGATGTGGCTCTCAATACTGGTCTTCCCCAGCAGGGATTCACCGAAGGTGTTGATGCCCACGTTCTGGGCCGGCAGGAGGAAGGTCTTGTAGGCGAAGTCCGAACTGACCGTCTCTATCTTCGATATGGGCTTGCCATCGGGGGACTTGCCTTCGATGGAGATCGATTGCCGGCTGTCTGAGGCCATGACTACACCGGTGGGCACGTACACCGTGATCACAAAGGACATCTGGCTTCCCCTCCGTCGCGTTGATTTGGCCTCCATTATACGCCTCTGTCCCAAGAGGCGGGCCGGGCTGCCAGTGGCCATATTGACAATGGCACTGCCGAAGGCTAACCTAGCCTTGCCGCAGTCGACTAGTCGATATAGTCGCCTGTGAGACTAGGAAAGGAGGGAGCAGGGCCATGAGCACTGAGTCTCGCGAGAGAGAAGCCAGATTCTTTCAGAGACTCAAGGAGGCAGTGGCTAAGAGCAGGGTTCTGGCCAGAAATTGCCTCGCTTGAAAGTCCTGAAAGGGAAAGTAGTTGCCAGTTTGGCAACGGAAGCAGCAGGCAATGAAGGGCACCCCGTTCGATTTCTTCGTTCAGTTCCACTTGACGGAGAGGTGTAATCTGTCATGCCGGCATTGCTATCAATCGGCGGCCGTGCCGGAGATGGGCTTTGAGGAGATCTGCGGGGCAATAACCGAAGTGAAGAAGACTGTCCAGGGCTGGGCGATGGATCATGACATCGATGTATCGCCCAGCCTGCATTTCACGGGCGGCGAACCCCTGGTGCGGCAGGATCTCTTCGCCGTGCTGGATTATGCCTCGGGATGCGGCTTCGCTGTCTCATTGATGACCAATGGCACGCTCATAGACGAGACGGCGGCGCGGGAAATTGGGCATGCCAGGGTGGCCGATGTCCAGGTCAGTCTCGACGGAACCAAGGAGGCCCACGACAGCCTGCGGGGACGGGGGGCCTATGGCCGGGCCCTGGATGGGGTGAGGCATCTGGTGGCTGCCGGGGTGGAGGCCAATCTCAATGTGACTGTCACCAGGCGCAACATGAGCCAGACCGGTGAGCTGGTCCGTGTGGCCGAGGAACTGGGCGCCGGCGGGATTGCCTTCTCCCGCCTGGTACCCTCCGGCCGGGGGAAGGGGCTCATGGACGAGGCCTTGACCCGCGAAGAGACGGGCCGTTTCTATGATGAACTGCGCCGGCACCGGGAGAACGGCAAGGTCGCCGTGGGCTCCCGTGACCCGCTGGCCACCATCGGCGACATTGCTGGAGAAGTCCCCCAGACCGAGTTGCCGGTGGGGGGCTGTGCTGCCGGCGTCTTCGGGGTGACCATCACCGCCGATGGCACCATCATGCCCTGCCGGCGGATGGATTTGCCCATCGGGGACATCAGGAATGGGTCCCTGCGCGAGCTGTGGGTGGAGTCGCCGGTGCTGGCCGCCCTCAGGAGCAGGGAGAGCTACCACCAGGACTGTCAGTCATGTACCTACTGGCCGGTCTGCCGGGGGTGCCGGGCCATTGCCCTGGCCTATTCCAGAGCCGCTGGCGGCAGCGACTACCTCGGTCCCGATCCCCAGTGCCCCTATCAGGGCGTCTCAGATCTCTCCTAGACGCCGAGCTTCTGCCTGACCTCCGCCAACCGGGATTCGTAGTCATGCAGCCGCTGCGGCGACATCTCGTCGGGCCATTCCGTGTCTATGTTGTTGAAGGCCTCCACCACCGCCGAGCTCTTCGAGGCCAGCGACACCATGCGCGTGGGATTGCCCTTGTCCAGCTTGATCTTGGCGGTCATGAACGCCGATATGAAGCCCTTCTGCTTCTTTATGACACCTTTCCACACGTCAGGCGTGGCGCTGACCACGAAGTCGGACTTGGCCAAGGCGTCGGCCTTGCTGACCAGGGTGCTGTCCGGCTGGAGAACGCCATTCTCCAAATGCATGGCGAAATAGATGTCGTTATGTAAACCGAACTTGGGGTCGGCCAGGACCCGGAAGGTGAGGAAGATGTTCATCCCCCGGAAGGTCTTCTGGGCGTTGTCCGGGTTGGCGGTGTAGTTCTTCCCCGCCTGGTCAACCCACTCCGGCATTACATAAGGCAGCATTCTCCCCTCCTTCGACTTCGACTGCCGGGCCGCTTCCGGCCCGGCCCCAGATCAGCTCCGGCGCTGCGGCCACTGCGGCCGGCCGCCGGCAAGGTGCAAATTGCAGAAGTAGAGCGGCCGGCGAACCGCTGGAAACGCTGCGCTAGCCGCCCCAGATATCGGCGATGTACTCCTCCAGTCCCAGCTCGGTCAGCTTCTGCGGCGTGGGCTTGCCGGTGGCCCTGTCCCACCCCCGCAGCTCGTAGTACTTGTCCAGCATGGCGTCCAGGTTCTCGTTCACCTTGCCCTGGGCGGGGCCTTCGGGGAGGGGCTCCTCCAGGAGCCGGGCGGGCAGGGTGTCGTCGGCCCTGGTGACGCCCTCCCTGACATTGTAGATCCGGGCGATATTGTAGGCCATCTCGCCCAGCCGCATCAGGTCTTCATAGCCGAAGGGCCGGCCGAGGCAGTGCTCCACCAGCTTGACCCATTCCTCCGAGGCGACGCACATGCCCATGAACTTGCAGGCACCGAGGGTATCCAGGGCGGTGAGGACGTTCTCCAGGTCGACCAGGACGTGAACCTCGCCGGGGTCGGCCACCAACGGGTCGTTGATCTTGCTGTCGGGGATGACCAGGAAGGGGATGTCCAGGAAGGTCGGTCCCTGGATGTAGGCCGTGATGTGGTCGCCCCCCCTGTTGGCCACGGCGTAGGCCAGGCCGGTGATCTGGACCGCCCGGGAATCATAGGCGGGCAGCTCCAGGCCCTTGACGTGCATGGCGAACCTCTCGGTGCCCCGTCCCAGCTTCCGGGCCATGCGCCGGGTGCCCTCAGCCAGGAAATCGCCGAAGCCCTCCCGCTTGGCCATCTTGTGGACCAGCTCGATCATGACCGCGGCATTGCCGAAGCTGACGTCCAGTCCGTCGGTATCGGCCCTGGTGAGGATGCCCTTCTCGAAGCACTCCATGGCGAAGGCGATGGAAGCCCCGGCGGAGATGGTGTCCAATCCATACTCGTTGGAGAGGTAGTGAGCCATGGTGATGGCCTCCAGGTCGTCCACCTGGCACTGGCCGCCGAAGGTGCCCACGCTTTCGTACTCCGGCCCCTCCCCCTTCTGGCCCTTGAACTGGCCTCGCCTGATGATGGAGACCCTGGCGCACTTGAGGGGGCAGGCGAAGCATCCTTTGGGCTGGACCAGGACCTTCTCAGTGAGGGCCTGGGCGTTGATTTCCTCGAGGTTGGGGAAGACTCCGGTCTGCCAGTTCCGGGTAGGGAATCCGCCCTTGGCCTGGACCATGTCGATGACCACATTGGTGCCGAAGCTCTCCATGGCCACCTTGACCATGGACTGATTGATCAGCTCGAACTGCTTCTTCGCCGCCTGGGAGAAGGCCGGGGCGTCGGCCATCCTGATGGCCTTCTTGCCCCGAACGGCGATGGCCTTCAGCCGCTTCGAGCCCATCACCGCCCCGCCGCCGCATCTGCCGGCGGCCCGGTGGAGGTCGTTCATGATGGCGGCGTAGCGGACCAGGTTCTCCCCGGCCACCCCGATGCAGACCACCCCAAAGCCCTGGCCCAACTCCTGTTTGATCGCCTCGGTGGTCTCGGAGACGCTCTTGCCCCAGAGGTGGGCGGCGCTGCGGAGCTCCACCTTGTCCTGATCGATGACGAGGTAGACCGGCTCCGGCGCGATCCCCTCGAAGATGATGCCGTCCAGGCCGGTCTTCTTGAACTCCACCCCCCAGAATCCCGCGGAGTTGGACTGGGCCCAGAGGTCGGTCAGGGGCGACTTGAAGACCCAGTTGAACCTGCCGGTGCTGGGGGCCACGGTGCCGGTGAGGGCCCCGGTCATGGCGATGAGCTTGTTCTCGGGGCCGAGGGGGTCGGCCCCCCTGGGGACCTCGTGATAGAGGTAGTGGGTGGCCATGCCGGCGCCCGCCAGGTACCTGTCAAAGAGGTCCTCGGGGACGGCCTCCCTCGAGATATGAGACCGGGAGAGGTCTATCCGCAGTATTTCTCCGTGAGAGCCGAACATATTCCTCCTCTGCGCGCTAGGCGGGGCCACTGCGGGCCGCAGTGGCGGCAGTGCTGCCGGCGCCCTTGGGCGGGATGAGGCTCACGGCGTATTCCGCCATGGCGGCGATGGTCAGGCTGGGATTGATGCCGGGGTTGGCCGGCACGGTGGAAGCATCAACCACATAGAGGCCGGGGTAGTTGTGGACCTGGCAGTCGAGGCCGACCACCCCTTCCGCGGCGTCCCGGCCGAAGGGACAGCCTCCCAGTATGTGCGCGGTCAGGGGAATGTTGAGCAGTCCGGCCCCGGTGCTCACCGCGGCGAATCCGCCCTGCCTGGCGGACAGCCGGCGGGTGGCCTCATCGGCCACGGGCAGCCGGGCCGGCACCACCCTGTCGGCGTCATGCTCTGCCACCAAGCCGCGGCGGAACAGAGTGAAGAGATTCCGTCCCTGCCGCAGCCGCATGAGGTTGTCCTCGGTCTGCATCACCAGCAGGATGGTGGTCCGGGCGGCCCAGCCGGGCAGGAACCACATGCGGAGGAAGTCCAGGGGATGGCGCAGGGCGAACCAGAGCAGCTTCAGGAGGGTCACCGGCAGTCCGCCGTCTGTGGCGGCCATGGGGAAGGTGAGCATCCTCATCAGCGACGACCCGTTGGGGTAGCGCACCGGTTCGATGTGGGTCACCTCGTCCGCCTGGAAGACGGAGGTGATGGCCACCCCCTTGGAGTAGTCCACCTTGCGGCTGCGGCTGAGGGCGCCGGTGAGGGACTCGTTGTTGGTGCGGACCATGTCGCCCAGATGCGGCGAGAGTTGGGGCAATGACCGGGCGGTGTCACGGCAGTGGAAGAGGAGGTTCAGGGTGGCCAGGACTCCGCCGGAGACGATGACGTTACAGGCCCGGATGCGGCGGGCCGGACGGAACAGCCAGCTGGTGGAGCGGCGGTAGACCACCTCGTACCGCGCGCCGTCGGACTGGGGAGCCGCCAGAGGGCGGATGTCCGCCACCTCGGCCTCGGGGAGGATCTCCGCCCCGTGCTTCTCGGCGAAGTAGAGGTAGTTCTTCATCAGGCTGTTCTTCCCGTTGTAGCGGCAGCCGACCATGCAGGCGCCGCAGAAATTGCAGCCCCGGCGCGGCGGGCCCTCGCCGCCGAAGTAGGGGTCGGCCACGTCCTGCCCCTCCGGCCCGAAGAAGACCCCGACATTGGTGGGCCGGAAGGTGTCCGCCCGGCCCATCTCGGTGGCGATCTCCTTCAACTGGGCATCGGCCTCCAGGAGCCGGGGGTTCTGGGCCACGCCCAGCATCCTCTGGGCGGTGCGGTAGTGGGGCATGAGAACGCTCTTCCAGTCGGCCAGATGCCGCCAGGCAGGAGCCGCGAAAAGCCGGTCATCGGGGATCTCCAGGACATTGGCGTAGGCAATGCTGCCTCCGCCGACTCCGGACCAGCGGAGGACCATCACTCCGTTGAGGAGGCTGATCTGCTGGATGCCGAAGCAGCGGAGGAAAGGCAGCCAGAGGAACTTCCTGACGTTCCAGTTGCTGCGGGGGAAGTCCTTGTCCTCAAAGCGCTTGCCCCGCTCCAGGACGAGGACGCGGTAGCCCTTCTCGGCCAGCCGCATGGCAGAGACGCCGCCGCCGAAACCGGACCCGACGACGACGTAGTCGAAGGCCTGGCGCGCACGGTCCGCTCCCATAGCACCTGCACCCCCTGACGTTGCGCTGGGTACTGCCCGGACAGGCTTATGCCGCTCTTTATACAACCTGACGGCCCGCAAATCAAGCCTGAGCGGGGACCGGGGGCGACTGACTTGATCTGCACCCGGCGGGGGCCTACCATCAATGCCGGACCGGCAACCGGCAGGAGGTGCGATGAAAGAGCTGAAGGACTACAGCGGCCGCTACGTTCCCAATCTGAGGTACGAGGACTTCTCCAAAGAGGTGCTGGTGAAGCTGCTCAGGGCCTATTCGAGGGAGGTCAACCTGCTGGCGGCCTACTGGGGTGAGGAGGTCCGCAACAGGCTGGGCCGGGAGGCGGAGAAGGAATGCCTGCTGTCCACCTGGAAGAGGATGGGCAAGCATGAGACAGGCTGGGCCATGGAGGCGGGCAACATCAGAGGGAACGACGTTGAGACCTACGTGAAGGCCACCCAGCTGATGGGGTCCTTCGCCCAGGGCCTCTTCAAGTATGACTTCGACCTGAAGAGCAGGAACCACGCCGTTCTGACCGTCAACCACTGCCCGGCCTTCGAGTCGCTGGAGAAGCTGGGTGACCTCGACTACCTGGACTGGGTGTGCACCGTGCTGGAAGAGGAGGCCATGAAGGCCTATGTCAGGCCGGTCAACCCCGCCATCGAGGTGAAGTGCCTCAGAGCGGGCCGGCGGCGGAGCAAAGAGGAAGTCCACTGCCGCTGGGAGTTCAGGCTGCAGGAATAGGGCCGGCGGCAGCGAGGAGACCGCGGACGGGGAGAAGGAGGGCAGACCTTGGAGAAGATGCTCTACGTTGTCTGGAAGAATGAGGCCGATCTGGCGGAGGCCTTCAGGCGGAGGCTGCTGGAGGAGATGTCCCCCCAGCTCATCAGGCTGGGGGCGCGCTGGCTGCGGATCGGCGTGGTTGATGACCATGTGGCCCCCGCCGCGCCGCTGCGCACGGAGACTACCAGGCCACCCATCGCCGGCCTGGTCTCCATCTGGGTGGACACATCGGTCAGGCGCCGGCCCCTTGAAGAAGCCATCCAGGCATCGGTGCACCGCCTGGCCGGCTACCTGGTCACTGAGTCCGAGCCCATCGTGAATACCAAGCACGTTGCGGCCGAGGGCGGGAGGACGCCGGGCATGTATCAGGTGGTCCTGCTGAGGAGGCCGCCGCGGCTGAGCCGCGAACAGTGGCTGGACATCTGGCTGGGCAGTCACACGCAGGTGGCCATCGACACCCAGTCCACCTTCGGCTACCGCCAGAATGTCATCGTCCGCCCGCTGACCTACCTGGCTCCGGCATACGACGCCATCGTGGAGGAGCTCTTCCCCGCGGAGGCCATGACCGACCCGATGGCCTTCTACAACGCGGCCGGCGATGAAGCCAAAAGGAAGCGGCATGAGAAGGCTATGGTGGAGAGCGTGGTCCGCTTCATCGACTTCGACAAGATGGACCGGATCCCGATGAGCGAATACACCATGAAGTCCTGACCTCCACGGCGGGGGCCAGGAACACTGAGATACTGGGGCCGCGCTCCGGCCTCAATCCCCGTCGATTGACTGCCGCTGGACAGGGGCAGTTCTCGCCAAAACCTATTGACAGCACTGAACCTCGTTGTTATAATGCAAATAGTTAGTTGCAGACTAAATGATAGGGTTGAAACGACTTAGTTGAGGGGGCAATCGGAGATGCTGTTCAGGTCAACGGGGTTGGGCAAGACGGAACTCAAAGCCAAGGTGACCGGTGTGGTCCGCCAGGGCGACTACCTGATCCTTCAGGTGGACACCCTGGAGCCGGTGCGGTGGAAGATCCGGGCGGGGATCAGCCTGCCCGACATGTGGGTGGTGATCAGGTCCATGATGAAACCGGCGAACCTGAAGATCATGTTCTCCAGGAGATGGGCCAGGGAGGCCCAGCATCCGGGCGAGTTCTAGGCGGGAAACGACTCTGGTGAGTCAGAGGAAGGAGGCACCGAAATGCAGTGGGAGATGATGCTTCTACTGGTGCTGGCTGGACCTTTCGTGGTCTACTGGGCGACGCGCTACGGCATTGCCAGGCTGAAGAAGAGAGCCGCAGCAAACAGGAAGTAGCAGGAGGTCAACTCCGAGTTGAACCAGCTTCAACGGTTTGGATCCGGTTTGCCCCTGCTCCGCGCCGCATCGGCAGGCGTGGCTGATGCGGGCGGCTGCCAGGTTTCTGCTTCCCAGACATGTGATGGGGCGGGCTCCCCGCCTGCCTCGTGTGACTAGGACCGGCCCTGTGCCGGTTTGGCTGCCAGTTTGACTTTCCTTCCGGCTCCCCTTGGATTCCTCTGATGGTGTGGTGTCTGCTCGTGGAGGGACCGACCAGGCCCACCCCCGCATCCCCGCCATGGATTCCGCATCAAGTGCGGGATGACGTCATGGGGCAGTGTGGCGATTGTGGTGATTGACAATTGGCAGAGCCTCGACTACTCTGTGCAGCGAAGGATCGGCGGTGGATCTGGAGTGAAGGCATTGAGGAAGCGACTGGCCTGGAGGCTGCTGGTTCTGGCCTGGCTGGGCATCGGGGTGGTCATGACGGTGCTGGGCGAGTGGGTGTTTGCCGGCACCAGCTACGTGATCGCGGTGTTCTACGTCTGCCTGGAGCTGTGGCTGTGGCGGCGGAACAAGAGGCTGGCCGAGGCGGCCGGCAAGCAGGACACGACTGCGGGCTCAGTTTGACAGGGAACACGGCGGAATAGTAAGATTCTTAGGTTATCAGTCGGTCTGGAGGAAGAAGATTTACGCGCTCATTGAATCCGGGGGCAAGCAATACAGGGTCTCGCCGGGCCAGGTGATCGAGGTCGACCGGATGGCTGCCGAGAAGGGCACCGTAGTGGAGTTGGACCGGGTGCTGATGGTGGCCGACGGCGACAAGGTCACGGTGGGCAAGCCCCTGCTGGCCGGGGCGAAGGTGACCGCGGCGGTGGTGGAGGAAGCCCGGGATGACAAGGTGATCGTCTTCAAGTACAAGCCGAAGGTGAGATACCGCAAGAAGCAGGGACACCGGCAGTGGTTCACCAGACTGGCTATTCAGGAGATAAGCCTGGGTCACGGGACGCGGAAGGGAGGCAAGAGGAGTGGCTCATAAGAAGGGTGCGGGAAGTACGCGCTGCGGACGCGACAGCCAGTCGAAGCGTCTGGGCGTGAAGCGCTACAGCGGCGAGACAGTGACGGCAGGGACGATCATCGTCCGACAGAGGGGAACGCGGATAAGGCCGGGCAACAATGTGGGACTGGGCAAGGACCACACCCTGTTTGCCCTGATCGATGGCATGGTGAAGTTCGAGCACGACACCAAGGAAAAGAAGAAGGTCAGCGTCTACACGGCGAGCTGAGAGGATATGAAAGAGAAGATCCACCCCACCTACCATGCGGATGCCAAGGTGGTCTGCGCCTGTGGGCACAGTTTCACCACCGGCGCCACGAAGAAGATGATCAGGGTTGAGGTGTGCAGCAACTGCCACCCCATGTTCACCGGCGAGCAGCGCATCGTGGACACGGCGGGCAGGGTTGAGCGCTTCAAGAGGCGCTACAAAAAGAAGGAACAGGGGCAAGCTGAGACGTCCTGATTCGACAGGGCCTGATCTGATTTGCGAGAGAGCGGGAGACCATTCCGCTCTCTATTCATTTTGTGGGGAGAAGTAGCTTGGCGGAGGATTTCCACTACGGCGGCCAGGCGGTCATCGAGGGGGTGATGATGCGGGGACGGCATCACCTGACCATGGCGGTGCGCGGCCCCGACGGCCACGTGCAGCTGAGCACCAGGCGGCTCCCCTCGGCCTATACGGGCAAGGTCAGGAAGATCCCCCTCATCCGGGGTGTCCTGGTGCTGGCGGAGACCCTGGTTCTGGGCATCCAGGTGCTCTTCGATTCCGCCAATGTGGCCCTGGGGGAGGAGAACAAGAAGATCGCCGGCCCTCTGCTCTGGGGGACGCTGGCGGTGTCCCTGGCCTTCACCGTGGCCCTGTTCTTCCTCACGCCGCTGTTCCTGACCAGCTTCGTCGAGTCGCACCTCGGGGACTCGTCCATCGTGAGCAATCTGGTGGAAGGGGTCATCCGCATCGCCATCTTCGTCCTCTATCTGGCCCTGATCAACCTGATACCGGACATAAGGGACATCTTTGCCTATCACGGGGCGGAGCACAAGGCGGTCAATGCCTATGAGGACAAGGCCCCCATGGAGACCGAGGCGGTGAGGAAGTACTCCACGGCCCATGTCCGCTGCGGGACGAGCTTCATCTTCGCGGTGCTGATCATCGCCATCGTGGTGTTCACCCTGCTGGGGGATCAGCCGCTGTGGCTCCGGGTGGTGTCGCGGGTAGTGCTCATCCCGGTGATCGCCTCGCTGGGCTACGAGTTCACCCGGATCAGCGCCAGGTTCGCCGGCAACCGGGTGATGCGGGTCTTCTTCTCACCGGGACTGCTGATGCAGAGGCTGACCACCCGGGAGCCGTCCGATGACAAGGTGGAGGTGGCCATCACCGCGCTGAAGGGCGTGATCGAAGCGGACGGTCGGCACGCAGCCAGCTAGTCGGCTGAGGGGAGCCGGCGGAAGAAGCAGGTCCTCTCGCCCGTGTGGCAGACGGGCCCGACGGGGGCGACCCGGACGAGCAGGGTGTCTTCGTCGCAGTCCTTCCAGATCTCCTTCAGGTTGAGGTAGTTGCCCGAGGTGGCCCCCTTGTGCCACAGCTCCTTCCGGCTGCGACTGTAGAACCAGACCTGGCCCGTTTCCAGGGTCTTCCTCAGTGACTCCTGGTTCATGTAGCCCAGCATCAGCACCTCGCCGGTATTGCAGTCCTGCACTATGGCCGGGACCAGTCCTCTGTCGTCGTACTTCAGCATCTGCGTGCTCCTTCCCCGGGCCTCTCAGGCCAGGGCCGCCAGGGCCTCCTCCAGTTTGACGTCTCCAGTATAGAGGGCTCTGCCCACGATGACACCCTCGACCCCCAGCCGGCTGAGCCTGGTGATGTGCTCGACCGAGGCCACCCCGCCCGAGGCGATGATGGCCACGCCGGGGCTGGCGGCCAGCTCGGTGATGACCGCGAAGTTGGGCTGGGTGAGCGTGCCGTCGCGGGCTATGTCGGTGCATATGAATCGCTTGGCCCCCAGCCCGGCCATCTGCCGGACCATCTCCGAGGCGGTGACGCTGGTCTTCTCCAGCCAGCCCCGGGTGGCCACGTATCCATCGCGGGCATCGACGCTGACGATGATGGCCTGGCCGAACTGCCGGCAGGCTTCGCGGACCAGGTCGGGGTTCTCCGCCGCGGCGGTGCCCAGGATGACCCGCTGCACGCCCAGGTCCAGCAGTTGTTGTATGGTCTCCATGCTGCGGATGCCGCCGCCGACCTGAACCGGGACCTTCACCGCAGCCGCGATGCGGCCCACCAGGGCCAGATGGCAGGGCTCTCCCTTGGCCGCCCCGTCGAGGTCAACCAGGTGCAGCCTGGGGGCGCCCAGGGACTGCCAGTGCTGGGCCATGCCCGCCGGGTCCTCGGAGTAGACCGTCTCCCGGCCGTAGTCGCCCTGGTAGAGTCGGACGCACCGGCCGCCCTTGAGGTCGATGGCGGGGATGACTTCCATGGTCATCCCGGGGAGCCTTCATCTTCGTAGCAGGCAAGCACGAAGAGCAGGTCCGCCAGCCTGTTGAGGTAGCGCAGCAGCTCCTCACTGGGCAACTGACCCTGCTCCTGGAGATTGACCACCCTTCTCTCAGCCCTGCGGACGATGGCCCGGGCCAGGTGGATGGCGGCCGAGGCGGCGCTGCCGCCGGGGATGACGAACTGGCCGGGTAGGCGGACCGCCTTCTCCAGTTCATCGATGAGGTCCTCTATATGCTGCACCTTCTGGGCCGTGATCACCGGGTACTTGCGGACGAACTGGTCGCGGTCCGCCATGGGCGCGGCCAGCTCGCCGGCCAGGGTAAAGAGGTCCTTCTGGGCTTCGAGCAGCAACTGGCGGACCCTTTCCTTGCCGGAGGCGGCCCGGGCCAGGCCCAGGGCGGCCACGGCCTCGTCCACGGTGCCGTAGGCCTCGCAGTGGGGATCGGATTTGGGGACGCGGGTGTTGAAGAGCAGGCTGGTCTCGCCCCGGTCGCCCTTCTTGTTGAAAGTCTTCATGCGGTCAGTCAACCTCCTGTCCCAGCAGAAAGGCGGCCACCGCGGCCAGCGCCCGGCGGGACGGCGCAGGCAGTCCCGCCCTGGCCAGGTCGCTCAGACTCTGCTGGTAGTGCCGGTCCCTCATGGTCTCGGCGTAGGCCCGGCTGTCTGTCCTCTCCAGGATGCGGAGCACCTGATCGACGTCCCGGTCGGAGAGGGCGCTCTGTCCGTAGATGCGGCGCAGGCTCTTCTGATCGCGGTCGCCGGCGCTGTGCAGCGCGTGGATCACGGGCAGGATCTTCTTCCTGCCCCTGATGTCGGTGTAGGGGGACTCACCGCCGTCCTGCCCCGGGCTCCATATCCCCTGCAGGTCGTTCTCCACCTGATAGGCCATGCCCAGGTTCCTGCCGAAGGAGCAGAGCGAGGAGATCTGATCGTGGTCCTGCGTCCCCAGCATGGCCCCGAAGCAGAGCGAGCACTCGAAGAGGGAGGCCGTCTTCTTGCCGATCATGTCCAGGTAGCCGTCCACGGTGATGTCCAAGTGCCGTTCATACTCGATATCGAGGTACTGTCCCTCGCAGAGCTGCAGGCTGGCCCGGTTCAGGTGCCGGGAGAGCAGCACCACCTTCTCCGGGGGCACGCCTCTGTCCTCCAGCCGGAAGAGGGCCAGCTGGGCCAGGACGTACATGGCGTCGCCGGCGTTGATGGACTGGGCCTCGCCCCAGAGCTTCCACACCGTGGGCCGGCTGCGCCGCTCCCAGCTGGCGTCCTGGATGTCGTCGTGGATGAGGGAGAAGTTGTGTATCAGCTCCACCGCGGCCGCGGCGGGCAGGGCGGAGGTCCACTGTCCGCCGGTGGCCTCGCAGGCGAGCAGGCAGAGGGTGGGCCGGGAGAGCTTGCCGGGACTCTGCTGCTCTTGACCGTTCTGGTCCACCCAGCCCAGGTGGTAGCGCATCATGGTGTAGAGGGGCGAGCCCCCTTCACCGAGCACGGCCCTGAGCTCTGCCTCCAGCTGCGGCAGGTAGCGGCGGAAGGAGTCCGGTGCGCGCATCTGTGTTCGCATCTATCGTCCGCGGCGAAGAATACCGTGGCCGGACACGGCGGCCTATGGAGGGGTCGAGCCGGTGAATAGGCTTCGCCTGCGGGAATCCAGAGAGAGCTCGGGGAAGGCCACCAGGATCTGGCTGGCGATCCCTGACGCGTCGAGGCCGTACTTGGAGCGGAGTATTGCCTGGGAACCGTGCTCCACGAAGACCTGGGGCAGGCCGTGGCATTTCACATGGACGTCCGACACCTGGTAGTTGTTCAGCATCTGCAGCACCGCGCTGCCGAATCCGCCGGCCAGGACATTCTCCTCCACGGTGAGCAGTCGCTTCGTCCTCCGGGCCGTCTCTGAGATGAGCTGGACGTCCAGGGGGTTGGCGAAGCGGGCGTTGACCACGGTGCATTCCAGCCCCGACTTCGACAGGGCGGCCGCCGCCTGGAGCGACGGGTGGACGGTGGCGCCGATGGCCAGGATGGCCGCGTCCTCGCCGCTGCGCAGCACCTCTCCCTTGCCGATGGGCACCTCCTGCAGGGAGTCGTCCAGCTTGGCCCCCGTGCCGGAGCCCCTGGGGTAGCGGATGGCCATGGGCCGGTCGGCCTTCACTGCCGTGTAGATCAAGTGCTGCAGCTCATTCTCGTCCTTGGGGGCGGCGACCACCAGGTTGGGGATGCAGCCCAGATAGGACAGATCGAGCGTGCCCTGGTGGGTCCGGCCGTCCTCGCCCACGATCCCGCCGCGGTCGATGATGAAGACCACTGGCAGCTTCTGAAGGCAGACGTCGTGGACCAACTGGTCGAAGGCCCGCTGCAGGAAAGTCGAGTATACCGCCACGATAGGCACGAAGCCCTGGGTGGCCAGGCCGGCGGCGAAGGTGACGGCGTGCTCCTCGCAGATGCCCACGTCGAAGACCCGCTGAGGGATCTCCTTGGCCACTGCGTTCAGTCCCGTGCCGTCGAGCATGGCGGGCGTGATGACCACCACCTTGGGGTTCTCCCGGGCGATGCGGAGAACGGTCTGCCCGGCGATCTCGCTGTAGCTCACTCCGGTGCTCTTGCCGTTGGCGCCCGAGATGCCGTGGAAGCGGATGGCGTCCTCCTCCGCGGGCCCGTAGCCCTTGCCCTTGGTGGTGATGACGTGGATGAAGGTGGGCCCCTTGTCGTAGTCGCGGGCCTGCTGCAGGGCCGCCTCAAGCCCGGCGATGTCGTGTCCATCAACAGGCCCGAGGTAGGCGAAGCCCATCTCCTCCCACATGATCATGGGCAGGAGGAAGCCCTTGACGCCCCTCTTGATGCGCCTGCCCAGTCTCTCCCCCATGGGCAGCCTGGTCACGGCGTCCGACAGCCTCCGCTCCGCCCTGAGGAAGCGGGCGTTGAGCCGGATCTTGTTCAGCCGCCGCGACAGTGCGCCGACGCTGGGGGAGATGGCCATGCCGTTGTCGTTCAGGAGGATGATCAGCCGGCTGCGCATCTGCCCCGCCTGATTCAGGGCCTCCAGGGCCATGCCCCCGGTCAGCGCGCCGTCGCCGATGACGGCCATGACGTGGTAGCTCTCGCCAGCCAAGTCGCGGGCGATGGCCATGCCGGTGGCGGCGGAGACCGAGGTGCTGGCATGCCCGGCCCCGAAGGCGTCGTGAGGGCTCTCACTGCGGTCGGTGAATCCGCACAGGCCGCCGAACTGGCGCAGCGTATGGAACTGCTCCCGGCGTCCGGTGAGCAGCTTGTGAACATAGGACTGATGTCCGACGTCCCAGATGATCTTGTCCCTGGGGCTGTCGAAGACGCGGTGCAGGGCGATGGTCAGCTCCACCACGCCCAGATTGGAGGCCAGATGGCCGCCGTTGGCCTCCACCATGCGGACCAGGTCCTCCCGCAGCTCGGCGGCCAGGGTCTCCAGCTTCTCTGGAGCCAGCCCCTTCAGATCAGCGGGCTGGGTGATGCCGTCCAGGATCCTCACAGGGACTCCTCCACAGGTCCAAGCCCGGGTGGGGCGGTGGCGAATAGCGAAGCGGTCAACCTGCCTCCATATCAGTCACCTTGCCAAGGCGGCGGGCGTGCCTGCCTTCTTCGAATCCGGTGTCCAGGAACGTCTGGATGACCTCGGCGGCCAGGCCCGGCCCGAGGACATCCTCGCCCAGGCAGAGGATATTCGCGTCGTTGTGCTGCCGGGCGCGGCGGGCGGTGTAGATGTCGTGGCACACCGCAGCCCGAATGCCCTTCACCTTGTTGGCCGCGATGCTCATGCCGATGCCGCTGCTGCAGACCAGGATGCCCAGGGCGTACTGCCTGCCGGCCACGGCCCGGGCCACTGCACTGGCGATGTCGGGGTAGTCCACTGAGGTGCTGTCGTAGCAGCCGAAGTCGCGGTGGGTGTCGCCGCGCTTGGTGATGATGTCGGCTGCCAGACGCTTCAGGATCAGTCCTCTGTGATCGCAGCCCAGGGCAATGTTCATCGGCTCCATCCGTGCTGCCTATTGCGTGTAATTATAGCGCACAATCCTTGACAGGGAAACGCGGCAAAGGTAAACTCTGTTCACGAAAGCCGCGAACCGCGTTCGTGACTTGCGTGTTCGCGGGCGTTCGTCAGGTCCAGAATCCGGCCCCGTGGTGTAGCGGTCTAACATGCCACCCTGTCACGGTGGAGATCGGGGGTTCAAATCCCCCCGGGGTCGCACCTACTACTTTTCTGTTGACATCTTCCCCGTAGCAGCCCCGGCCCATCTGGTGGTTCCACCAAGAGACAGCCGGAAGCTGCCACCCGAAGTCCTGGAGACGCTTCTCACAAAGAGCACGACTGCAAGTCTTCGGACCATGGCAGAGGAATATGGTGTATCACATGAATCCGTCAGACGGGCTTGCCGGGCACTTGATCGAGTCCGCGGCCGACAGCCCTCTCGGTCTCAGGTGATGAAGTGATCGCCCCAAGAGGCGTTTGTAGTATAATTGCGTCAGATGTAGACATCGTGCTAGGAGTCTGAACCAGGCAGTTGAGATGCGAGCCCTACCGAAGAAGCAGCAAATCCCAGTGACCACGAACATGCTTGGACGTTACATTGTTGCAGACCCTGCCATCTGTCACGGTCAACCGACCTTCCGTGGCACCAGGATACTGCTCTCAGACGTTCTGGAGCAGATAGCCAGCGGCATGACCTGGGAGGCCATCATCGAGGAGTGGCATGGTCACCTGACCAAAGAAGCCATCGCTGAAGGCGTTCGCCTGGCTCACCAAGCTCTTCGAACTCATACCAAGGAGTTGGTATCGCAGCCGGTTGACGGATGATCATACTGGACGAGAACATCCCCGAGAATCAGCGCCAGCTCCTGCGGAGCTGGCGTATTCACATCCGTCAGATCGGCCCCGAAATAGGCCGCCCGGGCATGAAGGACAAGGAGATCATCCGTCTTCTGCATCGATTCCCCCGTTCCGCGTTCTTCACTCGTGATTCTGGCTTCTACGATCCCCAACTTCGTCACGCAGACTACTGCCTGGTCTACCTCTCCGTTGGGCAGTACGAAGTGGCCAGCTTCATTCGCCGCTTTCTGCGACACCCCGTGTTCAAGACCCAAGCCAAACGAAACGGAGCGGTGATCCGCCTGAGCCAGATGGGTTTGTCAGTGTGGCGCCCTGGTCAGAATGCGGAACAGAAACTGAGCTGGACAGCCTGAGCCCCTGTATGTGGCCTAGTCGTCAACCACCGCCGTCCGCCGCCCCCTCCTTAGCCAGCGCCCTGTCTATCCCTTGCCCCAATCTCACCGCCAGGCGATTCAGCTGCACACGGAGATCCTCAACCGGCATTTCCTTGCCAGGGCCAGGCACAAGCTCGGGCCGGTCCCGACTGTAGCCCCTCGCCGTCATCCGTTCTTCCAGTACCGCTGAGGCGCTCCTGGGCGCTCGCTTGTCACAATCCTCGAATCTCCAACACTTCATGATCATCTCTTGGTGTGGGAAATGCCGCGGTCCCCCTTCCGTCTTCGCCTAGCAGTCCCTGGTCTCTGGTTGCGTTCTGACCCTGATGAAGGGGCATTTGCCTGTCATTCGCTCTTGACATCACAAACGACTCTGGCGTAGGATGCCGGTACCCGTTGGTTCGGGGGCATAGATCTGAGGGTTGCAGAGAGGACCCAGCAGACACAGTGGGGAGTAGCTCCTGAAAGGCAGATCAGACTTCGGACCCTTGGGGCACTTGTCTGTCCTTGTGGCTGCCGTTCTTCTGGCTGGTTGCCTGCTGCCAGTTGTCTGGCCAGAATCGGTGAGCGCATGGTCGACCGATCCCACCAAGAACAGAGTGATTTCACAAGGGGGATACGGGGGCATGGCCATGTGCAGCGATGGCTCTGGTGGCGTGGTCGTCGTCTGGGCTGGCTCCCCATCGCGTGGTGATCCGCCTCGCCTGCGTGCCGAAGGACTGGATGAGACTGGTTCATCCCGGTGGAGGCAGCAGCGGGTTGCTGGCTGTCCGGCTGAGAGCAGGCAAGACGCTCCGGCGATCGTGAATGATGGTTTGGGTGGCACTGTTATCGCCTGGCGGGGGATTGGCATCCAGGCCCAGAAGCTGGATGACTTCGGCAAGCGGCAGTGGGCAGACGACGGCGCGCACGTTGCCAGAGCAGACTTCCCCGTAATGACGGCGGACGGCCTCGGTGGGACCATCGTCGTCTGGCATAGCTCGGGCGACCTCTATGCTCAGAGGCTGGGCTCGGATGGCATGCTGCAGTGGGCGACTGACGGAGTGGCTGTGTACACAGGCGGCGAACAGCGGCTGCACCCGGTGCTGGTGAGCGATGGCTACGGCGGTGCGATCATTGCCTGGTACGACGGGAGCACCGGCCGCGGCGAAGACAACAGAGTCTATGGTCAGAGGCTGGACGCTGAAGGTGTGCCACAGTGGACGGCAAATGGAGAAGTCATCTGCTCTGTTCCGGGTGACCAACGCGATCTGGCCATTGCCAGCGACGGCTCAGCGGGTGCCATCATTGCCTGGAATGACAAGCGCTCACCCGACGGCGGGGTCTATGCCCAGAGGCTCAACTCCGCTGGCGAACTTCAGTGGGATGCTGAGGGGGCCCTCATCCGCCGCGACGCCCATTCCCAACCCGTGATCGTAGGCGACGGCTTTGGCGGTGCCATCATCACCTTGGCAACAGGAAGCGACCTCAGTGAGAGTGAGATCTCAGATATCTACGCGCAGCGGCTGGACTCCGATGGGAGTCCACAGTGGGCACCGGGAGGAGTGGCTGTCTGCACAGCCCCCAACAACCAGATAGAGCCGGTCGCGGTGAGTGATGGCTCTGGCGGCGTCATCATCGCCTGGCAAGATGGGCGTGTTGCCACTGACACCGACAGACAGGACGAACTCTGGGATTGGGGACACGCCAGTATCCTTCACAACGATGACATCTATGCGCAGAGGTTGGACTCAGGAGGCAACCCACAGTGGACTTCCGATGGTGTGGCTGTCTGCACAGCGCCGCACCTGCAGAGAGGTCTCCAGATGGTGGCCAACGGCTCTGGTGGTGCCGTTATCGCTTGGGCTGACTTCCGTGACTACCCTTTGGAGGGCATGCGTACGGACTTGGGCTACATCTTTGACTGGTATGCGCAGGGGGTTGATGGCTCGGGAAGCCTGGGGCCTGCTTCGGGCGGCCGTGATCTACCAGTACTGATAGTGGTAGTCGTCGCTCTAGGTGCGGTCTGTGTTGTTGCGGCGGGAACATTGGTCTGGAAACGGCGAGGGGCGCAGGCAGCGGCGAAAGCCGCCGGCTGACCCGGCTCAGGGCGTCAATCGCCCTGCATCCAAGCAGATGTTGGGGTGCTATGTTGTGTTGAGTGGTCTTCCTGACCAGTACCACATCGAGTGAGGTGAAACAGTGTACTGCACAAAATGCGGACAGCCCAGTGAGGGACAGGCCCTGTTCTGCCAAAGCTGTGGAGCACGTCTGCAGAAGGCAAGCCAGGAACCGGGTTTCCAGGAGGGCATGACTGTCACTGGAAGCACGGAGTATGCAGGTTTCTGGAAGAGACTCCTGGCTTCATTCATCGATGGTCTCCTCGTAGACATCCCCCTGGTACCGCCCTACATCTTGTTCTTCATGTGTCCGCGAATAGAGTACCTCGTGATTCTCTTTGTCTTGGGGCTTGTTCTGCCCTGGCTCTATTTCGCCATCATGGAAAGTTCATCACATCAGGCAACGCTGGGGAAGATGGCGCTGGGCATCATGGTGACCGATACCCAAGGAAGACGGATCCCTTTTGCCAGGGCAACGGGAAGAGACTTCGGCAAGATAGTCTCGGGGCTGATCCTGTACATCGGACACATCATGATCGCTTTCACAGAAAGGAAACAGGGGCTTCACGACATCATGGCTGGATGCCTGGTAGTGGTGAAGAGAACGGGCGGATCGACTGCGCCGGCAGCCGGCGTGAACGGAAGAGCGCGGGGGGTGAAGAAGGCCGCCCTTGTTCTGGTGGTGCTTACCCTCCTGTGTGCAGCCGGTGGCGCTGCAGCATACATGGCGCTGCGACAGAAGCCATCGGGACCAGACATAGTCGCCAGCTTGAAGCAATTGCCGATGGTGAGAGATGCCTCCAATGCGACATGGAGTCCGGATGGAATGACAATACTGTACGAGGCCTGGCCTAGCATCTGGAAGGTAGACCACGACGGAGGAAATCGTACATACCTCGGCGAAGGCAGACTTCCAACTTGGAGTCCAGATGGGTCGCGGATCGCCTTTGTGACTGACGATGGGCTAGAGGTGATGAACGCGGATGGTGGAGACAGGGAGATGCTACTGGACTTGGCCGATATCGTCCCTGTTGCCCTTCTGGAGGACGCGAGCGTGGATTCGGCGGTTTGGAGCCCAGACGGAAGCAGGATCGCCTTTGTGGTGGGATCGTACGTGCCTGGCCCCTTTGACCCCTCGGACCCCATGAGGCAGACCGGCACCAGTCTCAGCAGCATCTGGATCATGAACAGCGATGGCACTGAGCCCAAACGGCTCACCACGGATTCGGCATATGAGCAGGGTCCCAACTGGAGTCCGGACGGCCAGAGCGTTACCTTCGTCTCCAACAGGAGCGACGGCGAATACGGTAGGTGGACATCGAAAGTGGATGGCAGCGGCCAACCAGAACCGGCCGAGGGGGGCCGTTTGAGCCCCGACGGAACGAGGATAGCCTACGTGACGGAGGATGCGGATCTCTGGCTGAGAGACGCCGATGGGGGTAACGCTGTCAGGGTCGCTGGCGGTTCGGGACGGTACTACAATCCGACCTGGAGCCCGGACGGCACCATGGTAGCCTTCGAATCCGTCGTTGTTGGGCCGGTGGGCAACATCTGGATCGTGAACGCGGACGGGAGTGGGAAGACCAAGCTGACTGGAGCCACCAAGCACTCATTTGACTGTACGCCTGAATGGATTAGCTACAAAGAACCGCAATGGAGTCCCGACGGAACGAAGCTCCTATTCATAAACGGTCTGACGAAGGGGAATACGACGTGGGGCTACGATAGGCTGTGGGTGATGGAGGTGAATCTGGAGAAAGGCTCAACCTGAATACGGCCGGATTCCAGGCTCTTGGCTGAACAACTCAACTACGCAGCTTCTTGATGAGCCACGCCGTGTTCTGGCCTTGGTCCTTGTTCACTGGGTTTCCCAGAGGACATAGCACCTTCGTGAGGTACTGCGTGTATTGTACTTTGGAGTCCGAAGCCCCCCGGGGTCGCTACTTCGTTGTTCTCGAACACTCCTCCCAGTTCATCTTGAAGAATGGTTCGAAGTCAGGCTGTGGCTGGACTGCAACCACGACCCCGTCTCTCACCCAAATCTCCTGAAACAGGCACCTCGCCAGCGCGTTCTTCTGCTCTTGTGTGGCAGCATCCCGAGCCTTCACAGTGTCGGCAAGTGACTGTGCCACTCTGTCTATTTCTTCCCCAGGGGTTTGAACCGGGACTAGCCTAGTCAGGTCGCTTTGTATCTGGCGCTTCTCGGCCAGGTACCGTTTCTTGGGGATGTGCCCCCACATTCACAGCTCCTTGGTTCGGCCTCCCTCACTGTGCTCGTGAGGGCAGCAATCCTGCGGCAGATTGTGCCAGCCCAACATCAGCTTGGATGGGAAAGGGGTAGGTCGCTCGGACATACGAAGAGGCGAAGCCGAAGTGGACTGTTCACGGCAGTAGCGAAGTTGATGCCCTCAACAACGAGCGCATACCCAGTCCACTGCATTCTCGGCAAACGGGGCCAGGCATCAGCGGAGGTTCAGTGCCCCATCCTTGACACTTGGCACAGACTATCCATTGCCGCATGCGGCCTGGGGTCCTGCCGACGCCGTTGCAGGTCGGGCATGACTTCCGGGACCAGTTCACCGGCAGTGTCCATCTTGGTCCTTCGACTTGGCCAGTTCCAGCGCAGTTCTTGCATGCGATCACTGTCCACCCCCTACGACGCATGTGCCCATCACATGCAGAAGACGGAATGGCAAGAAACCTCCGTGACCCTATGGTACCGAAAGACGACCCTGTATGCCGAGAGAGAGACCCTCCTTCTCCACTTTCTCATCGTCGAACGGCCACTTGTCGTATGCTACGAGCAGCTGCTTCAGGTCTCGGAAGAGCGCCTTGTTGTACATCGTGGTAGACCGCGGGTTGTCGGTCACAGCAATGTGTTTGAAGCTTCGGTTGTCACCAGTCATGTGGATAGTGTGCCATCCACCCCTTCCTCTTGACGCCCAGATACCGAAAGATGCCACCAATGCCCTTTCCCCCTTGTAGGCGCGCACCTGGCCGGGTTTCACGCCAACCTCCTCTTCAAACTCCCCTGAACGAGTTGGCCGAGTCTGATTCTTCTGCGACATTATACCACCCGATGTCGGCTTGGAGACAGAGGCGACAAAGCATGAAGCAGGCGGTTGCCTTGACCCTCCTCCGATGGTTGCCTAGAATCCTAGACGCTGTATCTATACGAGGAGGGCAGGGATGCGATTCTTCAGACTCATGGCTATCGGGGTGGTGTTGCTGGTGCTGGTCGGCTCGATTCTGGGTATGGCTTGTGCGGGGGCCAAAGGTGCACAAGGGCCAAAAGGTGAAACGGGAGCACAAGGCCCACAGGGTGTCCAGGGAATACAGGGAGTCAAGGGTGATACTGGTGAGCAGGGACCTCAGGGGATACAAGGCCCTCAGGGTATGCCCGGCATCGGAGTCGAGTGGATGGGCGAATGGGACAGTGCGGTACTGTGCGCCAAGTACGATGCTGTGGGATACCAGGGGTCTTCCTACATTTCCAGGCAGGACAACAATGCCAACAACCTGCCAACAGACACGAACTGGTGGGACCTGTGGGTTGACAGGGGAGAGGCTGGGCCACAAGGCCCTCAAGGGATAGAAGGCCCGCAGGGTGAAAAGGGGGACACGGGCGCCACTGGAGCCATGGGGGCGCAAGGAGTCAAAGGTGATACCGGTGCGCAGGGCACACAGGGAATACAAGGAATACAAGGACCAGCTGGGCCAAACATGGTAGTAGCCATGGGCGGTCGCCATCTGGACTACGACAAGATGTACAACGCCTCAGGCTATTCATGGGGTGGTGAGACCTTCAGGTTTCAACTTACAGGAATAACCTACCACTACGCAGACTATGCGACCTTGGTGACCCTCGTTAACAATGGTGCAGGGCGTACTGCTGAGGTCGACAGCGCCGATGGTCTACTTCTCGTCACCCTATACGACAATGCAGGAAACAAGGTCTGGGGCGACTTCTATTTCGTCGTTCTGCAAGCGCCCTGACTTGGCCTGAATCCATAGGCGACACCGTGCAGAATGGGGGAATGGGATAGGGAACAGCCCCATCGGAAACGCGCGTGTCAGAGGGTTTGGGCAGACCACGGCATACCGCCTGGCTGATGACGTTGCTGTGGCCCCGCAGGCTGGTCGTCGGGGTGAGCTGTGGTCATGATCAGACCGCGAACAGACCATCGGGACTGCTGGACGGCAACGATTGGGGAGCAAGAGGGGACACACAAGAGCAAGAGTCTCCGGGTGGGGCACGGGGTGGCGCTGAGGTGTGCTGGGGGACTGAAGGACTGGACTCGCCGTGGTCCCTTGGCTAGAGTTGCACCTGCATCTTCAGGTGCTTGATGCCGGCCTCCCAGAAGGGCGTTCCCACCCCCTCGAAACCGCATGACCCGTAGAACGGCACGACATCGTGCTGGGCATGCAATATGACGTGTTTGACCTGCCTCATCTTGGACTCCGCGATCAGAAAGGAGACAAGCTCCCTGCCGATCCCTCTCCGCCTGAAGGGCCTTGAGACCGCCATTCTCTCCAGTTTGGCCTGGCTGCCGGCGAGGAAGCGGACCCGTGCCGTGCCGACGACTTCGTCACCATGCACGGCCACAACATGCGTCGCCTCGTCGTCCAGGCCGTCGAACTCCAGTTCGGCAGAGATCCCCTGCTCCTGAACGAATACCTGCCGGCGGAGGTCGAAAGCGGCCGCCATCTCAGCTTCGTCCGCTACGCGTCTGCAGCATGTCACTGGCGAGATCACAGCTGCGCTCCAACCTCAGCCTGGGGACAGAAGACCGGACGAATGGAGAGCGGGATGAGTGCCTCCTACTGGCGCGGCTTGCGGATATCCGGAGACGGCCGGGTTGATGAGGCCAGCGCGGGACCCTGTGGCGTGACGCCGGGGTGCCCCACCCTGACGATCTTGCACTGCTCAACCTTGGACTTCACCAGCTTCAGTTGCAGCAATGAGCCACACTCGCGGCAGGTGATCTGCCCGTCGTACTTCTGGGTGTTCAGGTTGTTGGGGATGGCCGTCTCCTTGAGGCAAATGAGACACTCGATCTTCATGCTGCTCTCACCTCGCTCAGTGGTATGTGAGGACCAGTGACGTGATTATACCACCCCCATCTCAGCTTGCTGACTGGGCAGCCATAAATCCGATGCGATAGACGCTAAGGGTATTGACAACGCTGGCCGACAGTGCTTCAATGTCCGCTCATGTGAAAGAAAGGAGAAACCTGGCTGATGGCCAGGGACGGAATATGAGGAGATGCCTTAGAAACACACGTCTGATGCGGAAGAAAAGCTTGGTGCCGGTGGTGGCTCTGGCACTGATCGCCGTGCCGGAACCGGTGACAACGGTGGTGGGAGTGGCAGTGCTGTGCCTGTGGATTGCCTGGCCGCATCTGACCGGGCGGGTCTACCGACCGGCCCCTTGCTCCGGGGTAATCGTCCACAGGGGATTGCTGCCTCGATAGAAGTCGCCGGACGAGGAGCTCTGCTCGCGCCAAACAAAAGGGGGCAGTGAAAGCCCCCTTCTCTCTTGGCGTCAGGTGCAGGTGCCTGCAACGCCGGTGGGTGCGGCACTCAGGCCGCAGCGGCGGACCTGGCCGCCTCTGCACCCCAAGTTCTGGCCCGCTCCAGTTCGCCCTCCCGCAGGGGCCAGTGGGAGCCTTTGACGATGAAGCGGTGGTCTTTGGCCATGGGGTGGTATCCTGCCTTCCGCAATCCCCGGCGAATCCCTCCGGTGGCGCTGCCGAGAGGTGTTGTGAACAATCTGTGATCCGGCAGCCGCCACTTGTAGCCCTGCTGTGAGGGCGGCTCGGTATCGTCCTCCTCGGGGACCACCCGAAAGGAGGAGACTGATGAGACTGAGAGCGATCATCTCGGGTTTGGGTTTGGCGTGCCTGCTGATGCTAGGGGTGGTGAGCAGCGGCTGTGCCTCCAAGGCCGGCGCGGACAGTGCCATAGGCAAGATGCCGTGGGATACCGACCGGTTCGTCTATGTGGACGTCAGGGCTTTGAGGGGCGACGACGATCTGGCCGACCTCTATGATGTCTGGAAGGACAGCGCCGGACCCACCCTGACCATGCGCGGCATTGACCGGAGTGACGTGACCTGGGCCGCCTACGGCGATTCACTCACCCTCCTGGGCGGGAAGTTCGACCTGACTGAGATAGGGCATGAGCTGGACGACAAGAACTACGCCGACGACGAGTACCGGGGCGTTGAGGTCTGGACCAAGCCCTACGGCAATGAACTGGTGGCCCTGATGAACAACCTGATCATCATCGGCGGTGAGGAGCCTGTCGAGGAGACTATCAGGGTGATCAAGGAGGGCGAGGACTCGCTCGGCGACGACAACGACGTGGCCGATGTCCTGAAGAAGCTGCCGGACGGCACTCTGACCGAGGTGCACACGGACAACTGGCTGATCGACAGCGTGCTGGCGGGGTACGAAGCCGTGGGGTTGTCGGTGGAGAAAGAGGATGATCAGACGCTGAAGGTCACGGCCGTGGTCAAGTTCGACGACGACGAATACGCACGGGACGGCCTGGTCCAGATCGAGGACTACCTGGACCTTCAGTACATGCATGTCGATGTCACCCGGGACGGACAGTATGTGATCGGCACCGCGGAGGTGGACATCGAGGACGCGGAGTCATTGTTCCGCAGGGGGTAGAGGCGGCTGCCCTTCATGGTGGCCGGCGTGACGGAGACCGGGGCCGAGCCGTGATTGACGTGAGCCTTTCCCGCTTCAGCGGGAGAGGCTCTTTCTTTTTGCGGGATGCTGACGGCGGCGCTGGCGGAAGTCAGGGAGTTGAACGTCCGCCCGTTCCCATGAGGGCGGCTGCCTGACGGACGCATTCCTCGAAGGCTTCGAGAGAGGTGTAGATCCGGTCAGCGGGCACGTCTGCCCTGACCACCTTCGCGCCGGTTCTGTGGACTGGCCCTTCCACCATGCAGTTGTCCACCAGGCCGAATGGCTCGACGAGGAAGCCGTCCGGAGCCACCCGCTCCTCGAAGTGGGCGGCCACGTTGGTGTAGCCGAAGACGGGCTTGCCGCGGCCATGCATGTAGCCAATCTCGATGGCGGTGCCGACATCCATGCTGGGGCCCCGGAAGGGTGTCATGTTGGCAACTATGAGGTGGCAGCTGTCCATCAGCTCGATCATGAGGTCGAAGCTGCGGTAGCCCCATTGGGGCGGGTCGGGCAGGGCCGGCAAGCCGGAGAAGTCGGCATCCAGCGGGTACACGCCCTCAAAGCCGAATCGAGCGCAGATGTCCTTCTTGGCCTGTCCGATCTCCAGGGCGTTGGGGAAGAAGACGTCCGGCCCGGCAAGGTAAGCTCGCATCCATGGGACCCCTTTCTCTGCCATGAGAAGATCACACTGCATGATCACCCATCCGCCCATCTGTACAGGTTCGATCTGGACTTCAGTTCGTCCAGCCCGCAGTCGAAGCAGATGCCGTTGTGGCAACAGATCACCCCGCCGCACTTCTGGCATTTCCATTTCTCCATTTGTTGCCTGAGGAAGGGAGCCACCCCGTTCCTCTTGATGAATTCGAGATTGTCAATCATGCTCATCCTGAAGAAGGTCCTGTAGCGCTTGTCCAGACGCTGCAGCCTCTGGCAGGGGAAGGTGGAGCACTCATGGCAGTACTCGACCCGGCCGTCGAGCAGCAGATCGCACCGTTTCTTGAGGAAGGCGCAGGTCTTCCCCCTCGGTCTGCAACCGGCGCAATAGGGCATCCTTACGCCCTTCTTCTTCACTGCGTGTGTGAAAGCCAGATAGCTGCTGCACAAGGCGCAGTTCATACCGCAGGGAGCAATCAGGCCGTTCTTCATGGCGGTGGTTGTCAATCTCCCCTTTCGGGCAATTATACCCTCCGCCTTGTCCTGGAGGCGAAGCAGCTGCCGCGGCATAGGTGCCTGGGAGTGGGTCAGCTCTGGCAGCGGCAGCCGTTCTGTTTGCTTATGTGGAATATCTGTCCTATACTACTGTCCGCAACGCTTTTTGTGTGGACAGGGCGCATGCTTGATCAACCCCCCCCACCGAAGCCGGTCAGCGCGTCACAGGCATTCCCCGGAGGAAAGTCGATACACCGATGAGGCATGTCACAGCCCGGTCAGCCGCTGTCAGGCTGCTGTTGACGCTGCTCATGGTTGCCGGGATCGTCCTGTGCAGCTTGGGGGTGTCCGTTGCGGCGTCGCTGGGGACAGTTCAGCTCGTGGCCGCGGGTCCGGCCGTGACCACCCCCACACTGGCCGGCGGATACAGCTTCTCCCTGGTGGTGGCCGCCGATGGCACCCTGTGGTCCATGGGCTACAACAACTACGGTCAGCTTGGCCAGGGGAACTATGATCAGAAACTGACCCCGACCCAGGTGGGCAGTGCCACCAACTGGAAGTCTGTGGATGCACAGTGGTGGCATTCTGTGGGGGTGCGCGCCGATGGCACCCTGTGGGGCTGGGGCAGGAACGGCGACGGTCAGCTGGGCCTGGGGTATATCAGCTCCTCTGTGCCCTCCCCGACTCGGGTGGGCAGTGCCACCAACTGGGTGGCGGTGAGCACCGGTCAGAGTCACTCCCTGGGCCTCACCTCCGATGGCAACCTTTGGGCCTGGGGCAACAACGGATACGGTCAACTGGGCCTGGGGGACAATGTCAGCAGAACCGCCCCCGCGCTGGTGGACAGCGTCCACGACTGGACGGCGGTGTCCGGGCGTTGGGACCACTCGTTGGCGTTGCGCTCCGATGGCAGTCTCTGGGCTTGGGGCTACAATGGCGCTGGCGAACTGGGGCTGGGCCACAAGTTCACGACCTACAGTCCGACCCGGGTGGGCAGCGACAACAACTGGGTCAAGATAGGCGGCGACTTCCACTACTCCCTGGGGATACGCTCCAACGGCACCCTCTGGTCCTGGGGCTACAACTACAATGGTATTCTGGGCTTGGGCGACGAGACGGACAGACTTGTGCCCACTCAGGTGGGCAGTGCCACCAACTGGACGGCGGTGGCCCCGGGCAGGGTGCACTGCCTGGGACTGCACACGGATGGTACGCTGTGGGGCTGGGGCAGCAACTATGAGGCCGAAACGGGCGTGGGATACTCCTCCGAGAAGGTGTTGGCCCCTTCCCAGGTCATCGGCACTGCCAACTGGCTGGTTGCCGCCGCGGGAGACGCCCACTCCGTGGGATGGCGCACGGACGGCACGCTCTGGGGTTGGGGCAGGAACCAGTATGGCGAGCTGGGCATAGGCGGCACGGCAACCAAGGTGGAGATCCCAACGCAGGCCAGCCTGAGCACGGAAGTGCCCCTGTCGGTGGTCACCCTGGCAGCGGGCAGCATCTCGACTACGGGGGCCACCCTGAACGGGAATCTTACCGGGCTTGGCTCGATATCACCGGTGCAGGTGTCCTTCCAGTGGGGGCTGACCACAAGCTACGGCAATACCACCACGCCGCAGAGCAAGACCGGCACCGGGGGCTTCAGCTTCGCACTGAGCGGACTGAGCCCGCAGACCAGCTACCACTTCCGGGCCAGGGCGGTGGGTGACAGCACGGTCTATGGCGGTGACGTTGCGTTTACCACGGCCACGCCGACGACCACGCCGCCGACGGTGACTACCGGCGATGCCAGCAATGTCGGCCTTGACTCGGCCCAGCTCAACGGCAATCTGACCGCGCTGGGCACCGATACCAGCGTCAGTGTCTCCTTCGAGATGGGCACCCTGCCGGGAGTCTACGGCTACGAGACGACACCCCAGGTGAGGAACTCCACCGGGGCGTTTCAGCACATCCTGAGCAGTCTGGCCGGCGGCACTACCTACTACTACCGGGCCAAGGCGGTGGGTGACGGGACCAGCTACGGGGCGGAGAAGAGCTTCACCACAGCCACACCGCCGGCGGTGGCCACCGGCAGTGCCAGCAGCATCACAGGGACATCGGCCGTCCTGAGCGGCAACCTGACTTCGCTGGGCACGGCCTCCAGTGTCAGCGTGTCGTTCCAGTTGGGGACCTCGCCGGGGGTCTACGGATTCGAGACCACGCCGGAGGCCAAGAACTCCGTGGGGACCTTCCAGTTCACCGTGAGCAGCCTGGCCAGCGGCACCACCTACTACTACCGGGCCAGGGCGGTCGGCAATGGCACCGGCTACGGCGCGGAGAAGAGCCTGACCACCGGCGCACCACCGACCGTAG
>VGOM01000018.1 GCA_016875915.1 Chloroflexota bacterium | reverse complement strand
CCGGCTGGAGGAAGGAATACAATCAGGTCCGGCCGCACAGTTCACTGCACTACAAGCCACCAGCTCCTGAAGCCAAAATGCTCGTCACTCTAACTCTGTAGGTGGTACCACTACCGGGGGCAGGTCACCACAGGCTCCAAGATCTCACCAACGATGTACTTGTAGAGAGGACCTTCTTTGTTCTCCAAGTCTAGAACACAGTCGATCTGTCGCCACCTGACCGTTGGATCTTGGCCGATCAGCAATACCCATGGATCCTTTCCCTTGAACGGTCTTGCTCCCGGATGGATGTTGCCATCGTAGAGCCCTGCGTTGATCCGCAGGTCTGCGCATACCGTGCATCGTCCGGCGGGTTCAACACCCTTCACAGCGCTCCCCCTTTGTTCAGAACCCACCAGTAGATGTCATCAAATTGGACTGGGGTGATTGCGCCTCGGTGCTTGTCTTCTATGAACCGTCGAACAGTTCTTTGGATTGCCACGTATGCGTCACGATCCACATCTTCAATAGTCCTAGGCCAAGGTTTCAGATCTTGGGGGTAGCATTTCCTAAGCATAGCCATCATCTTGGTGTCAACGGCCGCATTGAGCCATCCAGAGATCTGTTGTGCTTTCTCACAGTTGGGAAGATGACAATCGTTGACCATGACGTTGAGGGCTACATCTAGGACCTTCGCTATCTGGCCGTAGCTTGCCTTCATGCCACGTTTGGTGACCTGCCCCTTACGATTTCTTTCCGCCAGGAGTATATTGTCGACTCCCCAGTTGCAGAAGGCGTGATGCAGTTGGGCAAAATCACTCTCGGACTCCAATCTGGAGATCGCTGCCACCTGGTCTATCACAGCCTCGCGAAAGCTCAGCTTTGAGCCTTTCTCGAAAAGACGGAGCATGGCTGAGAATTGCAGAGCCATCTCGACGATGTTGTGCAGCCGGTATGCGGCCGGGTCGTACAACTTCTGCTGTCCACTCATGAAGCTCCTCCCGTTTCGAGACGTCGGCATTGCGACCGATAGTATAGGTAGTCGCAAGGGTCCAGTCTAGGACGACTGCGTTGTTGATGTTCCATTGTCGGGCAGAGGTCAGCCTCAGGCCTCTGGCGGCATGTCAGCCCTCGCCTCCGAATTGATCACTTGGGCATCTCCATGATGCGGTCCGATTCAGCCGACCTGTTCCTTTCTCGGCGGATGCTGCATTTCAGGCCGGTCTCCGCCGGCAGGATGAAGCGCGTGGGCTACGGCTCGTTGAGCACAGCTGATAGTCCGTGCTATGCTTCTTCACGATCAGAGGTATCCATGAACATCACCGCCACCTGTTACGGCACCGCCGCGTTGCACCTGGCCCTGGAGGGGGCTCTGGGGGTCTTCTTCGATCCCTACCTGGACAGGCCGCCGGAGGCTAGGCCCCGGATCAGCGCTGATGCCCGGACGATGGACATGCACCCTCTGAACGCCATCTTGGTCAGCCACGGCCACTACGACCATATTCTGAATCTGCCCCACTTGTTGAAACGTCATCCCTCTGCCCATGCCTATGTCCCCGCACCGGTGGTGCAGACCTGCCGCAGGTTGTGCCAGGGCGAGATCTTCCGGGCCTACTCCTGCGCACTGTCGGAGGGGGACTGGTCGCGGATGCATACCCTAGGCGGCGGGGATGGCTGCGAACTGTCCGCTGCGGACGGCCGGGTGCGTATCCGGGCTGAGGCCACAAGGTCCAGCCACGTGAAGTACGATGCCTGGTCCGTCCTGCGGGTGCTGCTCAACCCCCGGGTGATCCGGAGGATCGGCTACTACGCGAAGGTGCAGTTCGCCTTCCCCCACCGCGGGGTGCTGGCCTGGGCGCTGCAGATGGAGGCGGGCGGGCAGTCCCGGCAGGTGGTCTTCCTGGGCACGCTGCCCCGGGAGGGCCCTCAGGGCCTGTCGCGGTACAGGGGCTGCGACTGCCTGTTTCTCCCTCTGGCCGGGAGGCGGGATGTCCTACCCCTGGCCAGCGCGGTGACCTCGGCCCTGCAGCCGGGGATGGTCGTCCCCATACACCACGACAACTTCATGCCCCCCATCTCCTACACCGTGGATATCCGCAGCTACCGGGAGTGGCTGGCCGCTGAGTTCCCCAAAACAAGGTTCCTCGAGCTGACGCCCGAGGAACCTGTCGCCCTCTTTGGCTGAAGTGGCCCTTCAGCCGGCCTGGATGAACAGTCCGCCTAGCAGATGTACTTCTCCGCCGCTATGGTCCTGTCGGCGATGGCCCGGCGCAGGGCCACCGTGTTCACCCGCTCCTGGTGCATCAGGTTGTTCACCGTGGCCAGCTGGCCCAGCAGCGCGTCGGGGGCCGCCGTGGCCACCAGCACCTCGCGGGCGTACTCGCTGATCCGGCCCACGGCGTCGTTGACGTAGACCTTCATCATGCTGATCTTCATCTGCGCCGCTTCCACGCCCTGGGTGTCCATGCACTTCTGGGCCCGGGCCAGGCCGCACTCCATGGCGAAGACCTCGATGGCGATGTCGCTCAGCCGGCCCAGCACCTCCTGCTCATCGGCGATGCCCTGACCGTACTTGGTCACAGCCGCCTCGGTGACGAAGATGAACAGCTTCTTGGCCCTCTCCACCAGCTGGTTCTGGTACTGCAGAGGCCGGCCGTTGACCGCCGGGACCAGGGGCTTGATGCTGGGCAGCTCCGCCTTGACCTTGCCCATGGCCTCCAGGAGGGGTATCTCGTTCTTCATGGCCTTCCGGGTGAGGAACTGCATGATGATCAGCCGGTTGATCTCGTTGGTGCCCTCGAAGATGCGCAGTATCCGGGAGTCGCGGTACATCTGCTCCACGGGGTACTCCTCGACGTATCCGTAGCCCCCGAAGAGCTGCACCGCTTCGTCCACGATCAGGCCCAGCATCTCCGAGCCGTAGACCTTGTTGATGGAGCACTCGATAGCGTATTCCTCGATGGCCTTGCCGCTCTGCCGGCCGAAGTCCGCCGCCTTGTGGTCCAGCGTCTCCAGGATGACGTCGATCATGCCGCCGGTGATGTAGGCCATGCTCTCCACCAGGTAGGTCCTGATGGCCATGTCGGCGATCTTCTGCTTGATCAGGCCGAACTGGCAGATGGGCTTGCCGAACTGGACCCTCTCCTTGCCGTACTTGACGCAGGCCTCGATGGCCATCTTGCCCACCCCGGCGGAGGCCGAGCCCAGCTTGAGCCGGCCCAGGTCCAGGATGTTGAAGGCCACCACGTGGCCCTTGCCTATCTCGAAGACCACGTTCTCCACCGGGACCTTGACGTCCTCCAGGATGATGCTCACCGTGGAGGTGCCCCGGATGCCCATCTTCTTCTCCTCCGGCCCCGTGGACACCCCTTCCAGGTTCCGCTCCAGGACGAAGGAGGTGAACTTCTGGCCGTCCACCTTGGCGTAGGTGGTGATCAGGTCGGCGAAGCCGCCGTTGGTGATGAACTGCTTGGTGCCGTTCAGCTTGTAGTATTTGCCGTCGGGGGTGAGCACCGCCGTGCTCTGACTGGACAGGGCGTCCGTGCCCGCGCCCGGCTCGGTCAGGGCGTAGCACCCGGGCGTCTCGCCGCTGCACAGGCCGGGGAGGTACTTCTTCTTCTGGGCCTCGGTGCCGAAGAAGACCAGGGGCATGGTCCCGATCCCGGTATGGGCGTTGAGGGTGACGCTGAAGGAGCCGGCGGCCACCATGTGCTCGGCGATCAAGAGCGAGGCCACCGTGTCCAGGCCACCGCCGCCGTAATCCTCGGGGACCTCCGCCCCCAGCAGGCCCAGCTCGCCCGCCTTGTGCATCAGCTTGCGTATCAGGGGGAAGTTCTTGTGCTCCAGGGCCTCCCTGTGGGGGGCCACGTCCCTCTTCACGAAGTCGTCGGTGGTCACCGCGATCATCTTGTGCTCTTCCCGGAAGTCCTCCGGGGTGAACAGATCCCCGGGCTTCACTTCCTCCAGCAGAAACGAGCCGCCCCTCTTGAACGCTTTCTTCTCCGACATGGCTTCCTCCTTCCGCTCTATTCCCTCTCGAAGATGCCCGCCGCCCCCATGCCGCCGCCGATGCACATGGTCACCAGGCCGTACCTGGATTTCCGCTGCTGCATCTCGTAGAGCAGCTTGGTGGTCAGATACACCCCGGTGCACCCCAGGGGGTGGCCCAGGGCGATGGAGCCGCCGTTGACGTTCAGCTTGTTCATGTCTATGCCCAGGGTACGGACGATATACAGCGACTGCGAGGCGAAGGCCTCGTTCAGCTCGATCAGGTCGATCTGGTCCAGGGTCAGGCCGGCGTACTTCAGGGCCTTGGGCACGGCCACCACCGGCCCGATGCCCATGATGTCCGGGTCCACCCCGCCCACGCCGATGGACCGGAAGGTGGCCATGGGCTTCAGGCCCAGGGCCGCCGCCTTCTCCTTGGTCATGATCACCACCGCCGCCGCGGCGTCGTTCATGGGACAGGAGTTGCCCGCGGTCACCGTGCCGTTGGGCCGGAAGATGCCCCTCAGTTTGGCCAGCGCCTCCAGCGAGGTGTCCCGCCGGGGGCACTCGTCGGTGTCGAAGGTCTTCTCCTTCCGCACGGCCTTGCCCCCCTCGAAGACCCGGTCCACCACCTTCAGGGGCACGATCTGGTCCTTGAACACCCCGGCGTCCTGGGCCTTGACCGCCTTGCGCTGGCTCTCCATGGCGAAGGCGTCCTGGTCCTGCCGGCTGATGTTGAAGCGCTGGGCCACGTTCTCTGCCGTCAGCCCCATGGTTATGTAAACCTGGGGCCAGCTCTCGATCAGGTCCGGGTCGGGCAGGGGCTTGTTACCCCCCATGGGGATCAGGGTCATGTGGTCCACGCCGGCGGCCACCATCACCTCGCCGAAGCCGCACATCACCTTCTGGCAGGCCAGGGCGATGGCCTCCAGGCCCGAGGCGCAGTACCGGTTCACCGTGATCCCCGGCACTCGGCTGGACAGCCCCGCCTTGAGGGACACATTCCGGGCCACGTTCATCCCCTGCTCCGCCTCGGGGAAGGCGCAGCCCATGACCAGGTCGTCGATCTCCTCCGGCTTCAGCCCCGGGGCCCTCCGGATGGCCTCCTTCACCGCCTCCGTGGCCGTGTGCTCCGGCCTGATGTTTCTCAGGGTGCCCCCGTATTTGCCCAGGGCGGTCCTCACTGCTGAAACGATCACTGCTTCCTTCATCGCTGCTTCTCCTGTCCGCCTCTAGTTCCTCAAGGGCCGGCCCGTCTCGGCCATGCTCCTCAGCCTGGCCTGGGTCTTCTCCTCGCCGGCCAGGGACAGCACCACCTCCCGCTCCAGGTCCAGGATGTACTGCTCGGTGACCAGGGTGTTCTGGTCCAGGTCGCCGCCGGTGAGCACATAGGCCAGCCTGCTGGCGATGTGGGCGTCAGCCGCGCTGATGTACCCGCCGTCCTTCAGCATGAAGACCATCAGCTCCAGTATGCCCATGCCCGTCCGGCCCACCACCCTGATGTCGTCCTTGGGCCGCGGCGGACGGTAGCCTTCCTTGACCAGCGACAGCACCGACTCCTTGGCGTCGTGGAGCAGGTGGTCCAGGTTCATGCTCACCCTGTCGCTGGGCCTCATGAAGCCGATGCCCTGCGCGTCCATGGCCGAGGTGGACACCCTGGCCGTGGCGATGGTCTCAAAGACCCGGGCCACGAAGGGGATCAGGTCCGGCTTGGCCCCGCCCGGCGCCGCGCTGGGGATGCTCGGCGGCACCCACTCGATGGCCCGGAGCAGCATCTCCTTGGTCCCGCCCCCGGCGGGGATGATGCCCACCCCCATCTCCACCAGCCCCATGTAGGCCTCGGCATAGGCCCTGACCATGCTCGAGGCCAGGCAGAGCTCGCACCCGCCGCCCAGGGTCATCCGGAAGGGCGCGGCCACCACCGGTTTGACCGAGTACTTCAGTTTCAAGGTGGCCTGCTGCAGCTGGTCCACCGCCTGCTCCAGGGTCTTCCAGTCCTTCTGCATGGCCAGGCCGTAGATCAGCTTCACGTCTGCCCCGGGACAGAAGTTGGCCCCCTGGTTGCCGATGACCATGCCCTCGAAGTTCTGGTCCACCTCCGCCACCGCGTCGTGGAGCATCTGGATGACGTCGCCGTCGATGACGTTGTTCGGGGAGCGGAACTCCAGGCAGGCCACCCCGTCCCCCATGTCGATCAGCCTGCCCCCGGGACTGGACTTGACCACCTTCTTCCGCTCCGAGGGCGAGGGCAGGATGATCAGCTCCGGACTCTCCTCCACCCGGACGTAGCCGGAGCTCTCGAAATCGTAGTAGTGCCACCGGCCCCGGCGCTTCTCGTAGAAGCTCTCCTGGCCGGACTTGAGCATGGCCTTGACGTTGGCCGGGATCTTCTCCCCCTCCTTCTCCATCCGCTCCACGGACCGGCGCACCCCGATGGCGTCCCAGGTCTGGAACGGGCCCATCTCCCAGTTGAAGCCCCACCTCATGGCCCGGTCGATGCTCAGGATGTCGTCCGAAATCTCCGGCACCTTGCTGGCGCAGTAGAGGAGCATCTTCTTCAGGGCCTTCCAGGCCAGGCGCCCCGCCCTGTCGTCGGAGTAGGCCAGGGTCTGCAGCCGCTCCGCCAGGTCGTCCACCCCCTTCACCGCCTCCAGGCCGGGCAGGCTGACCTTCCGGGAGGGCACGTACTCCAGGCTGGTGTAGTCCATGGCCTGGATCTGCGAGCCCTGGGGCCCGGTGACCTTCTTGTAGAACCCTTTCTGGGACTTGTCACCCATCAGGCCCAACTGGATCATCTTGGTCAGGAACTCCGGGACGGCGAAGGCCTCCTTCTCCGCCGGGTCATCCAGGCTGTCGCTGACGTTCTGGGCCACCTTGGCGAAGACGTCCAGTCCCACCATGTCCGCCGTCCGGAAGGAGGCCGACTTCGGCCGGCCCATGGGCGGGCCGGTGATGGCGTCCACCTCCTCGACGGTGTAGCCATCCTCCACCATGGTCCTCATCACCGCCAGCAGGGCGTAGCAGCCGATCCTGTTGGCGATGAAGTTCGGGGTGTCCTTTGCATAAACAACACTCTTTCCCAGCCGCCTCTCACAGAAAGATGACATAAAGCTAATTGCATCCGGGTCTGTCGACGCTCCCGGGACGATCTCCAGCAGCTTCATGTGCCTTGGCGGATTAAAAAAATGCGTCCCCATGAAATTTTTCTGATGCCTCCGGGTCAGGTTCTCAGCGATCTTGTTGACGGACAGCCCCGAGGTGTTGGTAGTGATGATCGCCCCCGGCTTGGCGTACTCCTCCACCTTCGCCAGCAGGTCCGTCTTGATCTTCAGGTCCTCGGCGACCACCTCGATGATCCAGTCCGCGTCGGCCAGCCACTCCAGGTGGTCCTCGAAGTTCCCCGGCTTGATCAGCTTGATGTCCTGGCTGGTGAAGAAGGCCGGGGGACTGGCCATCAGGGTGTAGTCGATCCCCAGCCGGGCCAGCTTGCTCCGGAACTCCGGCGACTCCCTGGTCAGGCCCTTCTTCTTGTCCTTCTCGTCCAGCTCTCTGGGCACGATGTCCAGCAGATAGGTGGGGATGTCCACCCCGGCAAGAAGGGCAGCTATCTTGCTGCCCATGTTTCCCGCCCCCAGCACCGCCGCCTTCCTGATCTTCTGTTGCTCCTTCTTCATATCTCTCTCCTCCAGTTATCGCAGCCCTGCCGTCTCAGGGCCTCTCCGGCTCCTCATCCCCATTGGCCGCCCCACCGGTCCCCCTGCCGCCCACCGGCAGCCCGCGGCAGGGGCCGGGGCGTGATCATCCGTCGCTGGGATTGTGCTGGGTTGGCCGGGAACCGCGCGGTGTCCCGGTGTCAGGATCAAGACCCACCCCCTGTGCAGTCTCCATTCTGCTGGCGGACGCTACATCCGCCGCGGACATTGCCTCCGGGGTTGCTTCAAACAGACCGGCTTCAAACCAGTGGGCTAATCAGATTATACGCCGCTTTTCCCGCCCATCAAAATCAATTTGTGTCATGTCATGCCGCGCTTGATGCGGCATCCATGGGGAGGGGAGTGGCCCTCCACCCCAACTGAGACAATCCTGTGACATCCCCCACCCACCCTGAGACATGCCCGTAGGGGCTTTCCTCTATTCTGTCCATCGCGCCGGCTGAACCGCCGGCAGCCTGTGAAAAGGAGTCCTATAGTGAAAAGGCTGCTGCTTGTCTCCCTGCTTCTGCTCACCTTCGGCCTGGTCGTCCTGGGCTGTGCCGCCGAGGCGCAGTCGGACGCCGCCGCCGTGGAGGACGCCATCACCGGCATCTTCGTCGCCTACAACGAGGCCGACTACGACGGGTGCCTCGGCTACCTCAATGGCATCACCGCTGAAAACCGCGAGACCATCAAGGCCGGACTGGCCATGGCCCACGGCTTCACCGGCGATATCACCATCAACTCGGTTGAGAACGTCACCGTCAACGGCTCCACCGCCACCGCCACGGTGACCGCCACCATGCAGGGTCAGACCCAGACCACCACGATGACCCTGAACAAGGTCGGCAACAAGTGGATGATGGATGGCGAGGAGGCCTTCGGTCAGTCCTAGGTCCACCCCGATATGGGTGACACAGGTTACAGAGAAACGGACCGGTTTGGTCCAGAATAGGGATCGTCTGAGAGGTCACCCCCCTTTCCGACCAAAACAAGAAGCCCACTCTGACGAGTGGGCTTCCCTCTTTCCTGTTTGTTTCCTATTCCCAGTGGTCGCCCGCCCAGGTCACGCTGGGCCAGGAGACGCTGGCCACACCGGTGATGTGACCGGCCTTGTTCAGGATGTAGCTGGCCTTGAACGGTGCTCCCCCGTGTAGATAGTCGGCAGCATCGTGGGTCGTCCCGGATGCACCGGTGGCTTCAACCACGCCTGCACTGCCATCCCAACCCGCAGGGACCGCTGCATCGATCTCCATCGCTTCGGCTTCGTAGAGGCAGAGGACGATGGCCGTCCTCGCCTGATGCATCTCGGTGTTGGCCGCATCGACATTGCTGCTGCCGATGAATCGGGTTACCCCCAGCGTGGCCACGGCGGCAATCACCCCCAGTATGACCACCACCACCAGCAGTTCCACCAGGGTGAAGCCGCGCTCATCTCTCCGGGGTCCAGCCGGGCACACCATGATGGCCGCAGTGTACACCAGCGGCCTCACAACCGGATCACATCAGCCCCTGCGCGTTTCACAAGTCACCCCCATACGGGTGACATAAGTTACAGAGAACCGGACCTGTCTGGTCCAGAATAGGTATCGTCTGAGAGGTCACCCCCCTTTCTGACGAAGAAAAGAAGCCCACTCTGATGAGTGGGCTTTCTTCTTGTCCCGATCTACCGCAGCTTGCGCTGACGCCCGGCATGATGACCACAAATGGAAAGGGGCTCCTCACGGAGCCCCAGACTCTGCGGAGTTCTGCTGTCTCTCTGTCACCCGGCTAGCCGGCTCTGACCTTCTCAGTGGCCGGCCGCTTCTCCGCTGCCCTCTTGGCACGGGCCTCGCGGACCGTGGCATACAGGCCGCCCAGGTTCAGGTACCACACGAACGCCACCGGCAGGAGTATCACCGGGACTATCACCACCATCGCTACGATGAACTGCCATTCCATTTCACTGCCTCCTTCGCATCATCTCTGTCTCGGAGCGCCTCTCGACTCATCCTGCCTATGCCGTCGCTTTGGCGCCTTTGCGGGCCTTCCGGGCCTCAGTGACCGCCGCGTAGAGGCCGGCCAGGTTGAGGTACCAGACGAAGGCCACCGGCAGAAGGATTACCGGGGTTGCCACTGCTATTGCTACCACCATCTCCCATTCCATTTTGGTTCCTCCTTCTCCAGGCGGTGGGCCTTTTTCTTTTCCACGATAAGGGTAGCACCGGGCGGGGCCATTCGACTTCCGCCGCCATACCTGTCGCAGCCTGCCGAAAAGTCGCCAATGACAGATCACTGTGGGAGCAGAAACCGCTTGGTCAGGGCCCTGGTGGAGTAGGTAGATATACCTGCGTCCTCCCCGGGGAACCCCTCCCGGGTCAGGCAACCCAAACCCGATCCGCCATCCCGGGGTGGGGCGGGGCATGCCGCCAGGTCCTTCCCTTCCGGGAAGGATCATGCCGCACTTGATAGCCCAAACACTTCTCCATGTCATCCCGCACTTGACCCGGGATCCACGGGGCCGGGGTGGTGGGGCGGAGGCCCCGCAGCCAGGTCTTGACAACAGCCGCCGCTAGGCAGAATATTGTCACAGACCAGCCTGTGTGACATTACTACTATGGGAATTACTGCAGAAGGGAGGTAGCACTATTGACCTGACGCGAGGCAGTTCCCGACGATGAAATCACTTGGCAGCCCGGAGTAAACGCCAGAGAGGGGGAAAAGAGATGAAGTGGCTGATCAGGGGAGCGACCCTGCTGCTCGTTGCCAGTCTGATATTGACGGCACTGGGCTGTGCCGGAGAGGAAGCCAAACAGATCAAGGTCGGCGTCATCGGCCCCATGGAGTTCCAGATGGGCAAGCACCACTGGATGGGGGCCACCCTGGCCGCTGACGAGATCAACGAGGCCGGCGGGATCCAGGTCGGCGACGAGACCTACAAGATCAAGCTGGTCAAGGTGGACTCCAACGAGCTTCTGAGCCCCACCGATGCCACCAGCGCGGCCGAGAAGGCCATCACCGTAGACAAGGTGGACATCCTCATGGGGACCATCAGAAGCGAGGCCGCCCTGGCCGTGCAGGAAGTGGCCATGGACTCCCAGACCATCTTCATGGTCTGCGGCTCCAGCGAAACCAAGATGAGCGACAAGGTGGCTGAGGACTACGAGCGCTACAAGTACTGGTTCCGGGTCACCCCGTTCAACAACACCTATCTGGGCCAGATGAACTTCACCCTGGTGGGCATGGTCGCCCAGAAGGTGGGGACACAGCTCCTGAAGGCCCCCAAGCTGGCTGTGCTGGCCGAGAAGGCGTCCTGGACGGAAGCCATCGTGGGCGCTGCCCAGGCTATTCTTCCCACCAAGGGAATCCAGGTGGTCGGCGTCTGGCAGCCGTCAGCGGAGGCCACCAACGTGTCCGCGGAGCTCACGGCCATCAAGGACTCCGGGGCCAACATGATTATGACCGCCCTGTCCGGGACGGTGGGCATCGCCTACGGCCGGACCTGGGGCGAGATGAAGATACCGGCCGCCTCGGTGGGCATCAACGTCATGGCCCAAGCTGACAGCTTCGTTGACAACACCGGCGGATTCGGCAACTACGAGATGACCCTCAACGTCTATGCCCGGGATGTCGATCTGACAGAGAAGACGGCGGCCTTCATGGATGCCTTCATCGATGAGATGGGCGAGACCCCGACCTACAACGCCGGGACCTATGATGCCCTCTACATCCTGAAGGCGGCCATCGAGAGGGCCGACAGCCTGGAGCAGGATGACATCGTGGCCGAGCTGGAGAAGACGGACTACGTCGGCACCGGGGGCCGCTTCGTCTTCAGCGCCAAGCACGACGTGACCTGGGGACCGGGCTACGTCACCGGGGTCGGCGTCCAGTGGCAGGACGGCGAACTGAAGGGCGTCTGGCCGCCGGCGGATGGCTCCTGGCCTGTCGGCGGGCCCAGCGTAACCTACGAAGGCATCGTGCCTTATCAGTTGCCGCCGTGGGTGATCGACTACTGGACCTAGCGTGGTGAACGGTTCGCTAGATTGACTATCGTTCGTGGGGTGGGTGTCGGGTCCCTGATCCGGCCTGGCACCACCCCACATAGCGATACCTGAGAAGCACTGCACTAGCCGAAGAAGCCTCCGGGCCGGACCGCCCATGGCAGAGAACATCATCATTCACGGGCTGGTCTTGAGCGGAGTCTACGCTCTGCTGGCCTTGGGCTTCTCCCTTATCTTCGGCGTCGCCCGCATCGTCAACCTCTCCCACACCGCCTTCTACATGCTGGCCGCCTATCTCATATTCGGCCTGACGAGCAGCGCCGGCCTCAGCCTCTACGCCTCCATCGTCATTGCCATCGTGGCCGTGACCATCACCGGCATTCTCACCTATAGGGTGCTCATCGCCAGGGTCCGTCAGCACGAGGCCACCACCCTAATCGTCACCATAGCCGTGGCCGTGATCATCCAGGAAGCCGTCCTCAAGGGATTCGGCGGCGAGCCCGAGGCAGGGACGCCCCGGATCGTGGCCGGGGCCACGGAGGTATTCGGCGTCTCCGTCCTGAACCAGCAGCTCCTCACCCTGGGTGTGGTCCTCCTGCTCCTCCTGGCCACCTGGATCTTCCTCATGAGGACCAAGACCGGCGTCGCCATCCGGTCGGTAGCTCAGGACAGAGAGGTGGCCAACCTCATGGGCATCGACGTTCCCCGGATGGAGATGCTCACCATGGCCATCTCCGTTGGCCTGGCCGCCGTGGCCGGGGCGCTGGTGGCCCCCCTCTTCGTGCTCACCCCCGCAATGTGGGCCCATCCCCTGGTGATGATCCTGGCCGTCGTAGTCCTGGGGGGACTGGGCAGCCTCAAGGGCAGCCTCATCGGCGCCCTGGTCCTCGCCTTCGCTGAGAGCCTGGTGGTCTTCCTGGCGCCGTCCGGAGCCTTCCTCAAGACCTCGGTGGCCCTGACCATCATGCTCATCGTCATCCTCATCAAGCCCGAGGGGCTGTTCGGAGTGGTCTTCGAGGAGGAGAGGGGATGAGCGTCGCAGCGGCCTACGCCGCCCGGTGGCTGAGACTGCTCAAGGACGAGGTCTTCGTCCTCCCCGCTCGAACCGTCCTCCTCGCAGTCTGCGCCTTCCTGCTGCTGTTCCCCCTCATCTCCCAGGAGCCCTTCCTGCTCCGGGTGCTCATCCTGGCCGCCATCTTCGCCATCTTCGCCGCCAGTTGGGACCTGCTCTCCGGCTTCACCGGGCAGATCAACTTCGGACACGCCCTGTTCTTCGGGGTGGCCGTCTACACCTCGGCCCTTCTCAACCGGAACGTGGGACTGCCCCCCTGGGCCACCATCCCCCTGGGCGCCGCCGCAGCGGTTCTGGCCGGCCTCCTGGTCGGCCTGCCCTGCCTGCGGCTGCGGGGGACATATCTGGCCTTCGCCACCCTGGCCTTCCCCCTGATCCTCCTCGGCGTGGTCTATGCCCTGCCCAGATTCACCCAGGGGGAACTGGGCATCAACGACGGCATAGACCCCCTGGCCGGATCAAGGGTGGCGTCCTACTACATCGCCATCCCTTCCATGATGGTCCTGGGCTTCATCATGTGGAAGATCACAGACTCCAAGATCGGCCTCATCTTCCATGCCATCCGGGAGGACGAGGTCACCGCGCGGGCGTCGGGCATAAACACCACCCGCTACAAGCTGCTGGCCTTCTGCCTCAGCGGACTGTTCGCCGGCATCGCCGGGGGCCTCTACGTCCACTTCCTCAAGTCGGCCAGTCCCTCAACCCTGCAGCTTCTCCTCTCCTTCCAGGCCATCATCTGGGCCGTCTTCGGGGGCATGGCCACCATCTACGGGCCCATGGCCGGGGTCCTCATCCTCTACCCGCTGACCGAGTACGTGCTGATCAGGTACCTGGCGGAGTTCTCCGAGGAGTTCGCGCAGCGGAAGCTGCTCATCTTCGCCTGCATCGTGCTCCTGGTCCTCCTCTTCATGCCCCGGGGACTGATCACCTGGCTGCGGGACAAGACGGAGAAGATCTGCCCCCGGTGCAAGCTGCAGAATGTCGCCTGGCGTCAGAAGTGCCGGGTGTGCACCGCGGAGCTGGCCCGGTAGGGCGGACTACAGGCCCAGGTAGGTCTTCCTGATGGTCTCGTCCCGGAGGAGTTCCTCGCCGCTCCCTTCGGCGATCACCCTTCCGTGGGACAGGACGTAGTTCCGGCTGGCCAGTTCAAACGCGGAGCTGACGTCCTGCTCGACCAGCAGCAGGGCGATCCCGGTCTGGCGGATCTCCTGGATGCGCCGGAAGAGCTCCGCCTTCAGCTTGGAGGACAGCCCGGTGGACGGCTCGTCGATGCATAGCAGCCTGGGCCGCATCATCAGCGCCCGGCCGATGGCCAGCATCTGCCGCTCCCCTCCCGACAGCGTCCCCGCTATCTGGCTCAGCCGCCCCTTGAGGATGGGGAACAGCTCGTACACCCGTTTCAGGTTCTCCTCGGTTTCCCCTCTGTCTTTGCCCAGGTAGGCCCCGGCCTTGAGGTTGTCGGCCACGGTCATCTCGGAGAACACCCGGGCCCTCTCCGGACAGTGGACCAGGCCGCTCCTGGCGATCTCGTGGGGCTTCATGGCGTCGGTCCGCCGCCCGTTGAAGATCACGGAGCCCTCCAGGGTGATGTCGCCTGCCCGTGTTCCCCTCATCATGGACCGCTCCCACTTCACCAGTCCCGTGATGGCCCGGAGCAGGGTTGATTTGCCGGCCCCGTTGGGGCCGACCAGGCTGACCAACTCGCCTTCGCCCACGGACAGGCTCACCCCGTTGAGGAGGACGGCCGTCCCGTAGCACACGCTCAGGTTGGATACTTCAAGAAGCACTGGGGCAGACCCCCTTGCCGATGCACGCCTCCATCACCCTCTCGTTCCTCACGATCTCCTCCGGGGTGCCGTCGGCGATCAACTGGCCGAAGTCCAGCACTATCACCCTGTCCACTATCTTCATCAGCTCGGCCAGTTTGTGCTCGATGATGATCATGGTCGGTCCTTCGCTGTGCAGCCGGCCGAATCTCCCCCCTTTGTGCAGCCGGCGTATCGACTTGGCCAGCAGGCCCGTCTCCGCCGGATTGAGCCCGCTGAAGGGCTCGTCCAGGAGGAGCATCTCCGGGTCGGTGGCTATGGCCCGGGCGATCTCCAGGCGCCTCAGGTCGCCGTGGGCCAGACAGGAGGCCGGCTCGCGGGCCAGGTCCGAGATGCCCACGAACTCCAGGGCATCCAGGGCCCTGGCTTCGACGGTCTTCACCCACTCCCCCCTCTTCATCGCCCGGGGCGACAGGCAGGCCACCATGACATTGGCGATGATGGGCAGGCGGCGGAACGGCCGGGTCACCTGGAAGGTGCCGGCGATGCCCAGATTGACGATGTCCCAGGGCTTGGCCCTGGTGATGTCCCTCTCCTTGAAGCGCACCCTGCCCGAGTCGGGCCGGAGGATTCCGGTCATCAGGCGGAGCAGCGTGGTCTTCCCCGCCCCGTTGGGGCCGATCAGGCCGACCACCTGTCCTTTCGCGATGCGGAAGCTGACGTCATTCACGGCCGTCAGCCCCCCGAAGCTCTTGGTCAGCTTCTCCACCTCAAGGAAGGGTGGACTCAGGGTCATTCCTCCTCCAGCTCCTCCCGCAGCTCCCGGTGTGACACCTTCCCCACGTCGGTCTTGGGCAGCTCGCCCCGGAACTCCACGATCTTGGGGACCTTGTAGTGCGCCAGCCTCTCGGCGCAGTATTTCACTAGCTCCTCCTCGGACAGCTTCCCCCTGGCTTCCGGCTGGAGGACCACGATGGCCTTGATCAGTTGGCCCACCACCGCATCGGGCACCCCGAGGACGCCGGCCGCCTTGACCTGGGGATGCTGGTGCAGCACCTCCTCTATCTCACGGGCGAACACCGAGTAGCCCTTGTACTTGATCATGTCCTTCTTCCGGTCATAGAAGAAGAAGTAGCCCTCGTCATCCATCCTGACCAGGTCCCCGGTCTTGAGCCACACCCTGCCGTCGATCTCCACCAGGCTTTCCCGGGTGTCCTTCGGTCTGTTCCAGTAGCCCTTCATGACGTTCGGACCGTTCAGGATCATCTCGCCGATCTCGCCCGGCGGCAGGAACTCGTTGGTCTCATGATTCACCACCGCCGCCATCATGTTGGGCAGGGGCACGCCGAACGACCCCACCTTCGGTCTGCCCAGGGGGTTGAGGTGGGACACCGCGCTGCACTCCGTCAGCCCGTAGCCCTCCTGGATCCTGGACCCCGTCCGCCTCTCCCAGTCCTTGATGGTCGATTCATGCAGGGTGTCTGCCCCGCTGACGATCACCTTGAGACCCTTCCAGTTGACCTTACCCGTCTTGTCATAGTCCTTCAGGAACTGGTACGCCGTGGGCACGCTGAAGAAGGTGGTCGCCTTGTACTTGGTCATGGCATCCAGGATCTCTTCGAGGTCGGGCGTGGTGAACAGCAGCAGCGTCGCCCCCATGGTCAGGCTGTTCAGCATGACCACCACCTGACCGTAGATGTGGTAGAAGGGCAGCAGCGCCGGGACCACTTCCCTGCCCTCTTCCAGCGCCGGCAGGAAGGCCCGGCACTGCATTTGGGAGGCCACCAGGTTGCGGTGGGTCAGCACAGCTCCCTTGGGCAGCCCCGTGGTCCCGCCGGTGTAGGGCAGCACCGCGATGTCCTTGCCGGCATCGATGGGCACCGACGGCGGACTGGCTGGGTACTTCTTGATCAGCTTCTGGAACAGGTGCAGGCCCCGTTCCTCCGCCGCCTTGGGCGAAATGGCTTCCCCTTTGCCGAACCGCCCCGAGATGCCCTTGCCCATGATCTTCTTCGACATGGGCAGGTACTCCTCAATGCCGGTGATGATCACGTTCTTCAGTCTCACCCCCGACTGCTCCACGTTTTCATAGAGGAAATCCTGACAGATGATTGACTGGGCTTCGCTGTCCTCAAGCTGATGTTTCACCTCGATGCTGGTGTAGACCGGGCTGATCGGGGTGATCGCCGCCCCGGCCTTGAGGGCCCCGAAGTAGGCGATGATGAACTGCGGACTGTTCAGGAGATAGACCGCCACCCTGTCCCCTTTGCCGATCCCCAGTCCCTGCAGGGCGGCGGAGAACCGGTCCACGTCCTCCTTCACCTTGCCGTAGGTGGTCTCACTGCCGTAGAAGACCACGGCGTTCTTGCCCGGGTACCTGCCGGCCACTTCGTCGAAGACCTGGGGCAGTGACTTGTCCACGACCTCAAAGGATTCAGGGACGCCGGCGGGGTATTGCTTCAGCCAGGGCTTCTGGTAGTATCCGGTCTCTATCCCCATGGACGCCTCCTTCAAGCCGGTCCAGCGGACGGAACGGTCCGCAGGGAGTCACTCCGAGATCAGGGGTTCCCCGCCCTATACAGGCAACAGACTATTATCACACGCCAACATTGTCAATGGGTCAGGTTGCCCGATGATCTGACGGCACGGAGGGATGATGCAACCACTACATACGTGGCAGTAGCACGAGAGTGTTCGGGTGGGTATTGAGGAGGGAAGAAGGTGTCCTCAGGGACTTCAGTGGCTCAGGGCTTCGCTGCCTGCCCGGCTGCGCAATGCCCTGCGTGCCCTGGTGAGCAGGCCCTCCACGGACTTCGGCGATCGTCTCATGATACGGCAGATGTCGGCCACCGGCAGATCCTCCACGTACTTCAGGATCAGGACACGCCGGTAGTCTTCGGGCAACTCCGCCATCGCCGCCCGGATCAACTCGCGGTTCTCCACGGACTCGGTCATGTCCGCCACCGACGGACCCGCCCGTCCCGGCCAATCCGGATCGCACCCGTCCATGTCCAGAGGCTGCTGCCACTTCCGGTGCTCCCGGATACCGCGGCGCTGGTAGTCGGCCGCCTTGTGGTAGGCTATGCTGCACAGCCAGGTGTACGGACTGCTCTCCCCGCGGTAGCTCTTCTGGGAGCGTAGCGCAGCAAGGAACGTCTCCTGGACCACGTCCTCTGCCGCCTTTTGATCCCTGTCCACCAGCCGGAAAACAAGAGCAAATATCCTGTCGAAGTAGGTGTCATAGAGATACTCCACCGCCGCAGGATCAGCGTGGCGAAGTTTATCTACCACCTCCGCCCCCTCCACCCCACCGGACTGGATCTTCCTCGTCGTCACCTAGTTCTCCTCTGGATGATTCAAAGAGCCAGGACCCGCGGGTCGTTCACGGAGTGACAGACTGGAGTAGTCTCTCCCGCCCGGCGCACGGCTGCGCCGGGCTCTCGCGGGTCGTCCCGCCGGGGCTGATCGCGGCGGCGATGCCCGCCTGGTCCTCCAGCTTCCGGAACATATAGCCGACTCCCATCTTGGTCACAATGTATCTGGGGTTGCGCTGGTAGTCGCCTATCTTCCTTCTCAGCCGGGCCACGGTCACCTGGAGAACATGGTCATCTCCGCGGTACTCCGGTCCCCACACCTCAGTCAGGATGTAATCCTTGGTGATCATCCGTCCAGCATTGCGGGCCAGAAGGCACAGGACCCTGTACTCCGTGTGGGTCAGCGCGATGTCGCGGCCAGCCATGGCAACCGCACGATTGGAGAGGTCTATGCGCAGTTCTCCCAACATCATCGGCGGGCGCTCGGGCTTCTCACTGAATCGCGTCCGGGACAGTACTGCCCTCACCCGGGCAATGAGCACATCGATATCAAAGGGCTTGGACATGTAGTCGTCCGCTCCCATGTCAAGTCCACGAACCACGTTCTGGGTCTCTCCCTTGGCAGTGATCATCATCACCGGTATGTCTGAGAACTCGCGGATACTCTGGCAAACCTGGAAGCCATCCATTCCGGGCAGCAAGACATCAAGGAGGACCAGATGGGGTTTGTCCTGCCGGATCATGCGTATCGCCTGCTCGCCGTCCCTGGCCATCAGCACGCGATAGCCCGCGGCATCGAGGTTGTGAGCCACCAGCTTGACCATGGCTGCGTCGTCGTCGACGATGAGGATCAGCGGCTTCAGGCCCGCCTGGGACTGGCGCTCGACAGGCTCGGTTCCTGGTTTTGCCATGGTGGGCGCATTCGGCTGGCCGGCACTCCCTTGAGTGAAGGGCAGGCCAGAGCGGCGAATGGTGGTACTGCTGATACCCATGGCTCTCTTCCCTGCTGAATACCCCAACCGTGCTGCGGCTGGCACTGAGGAAGGAGTATAGGGCAGAGGCGTTGCCCCCACGTCTCAGAGGCGAGCCGTGTCGTCACAATGTTCTTTCAAAGGCGGAACGCGGAGCCCATGTTCCGTACAGGAACAGCTTCTCCGCCATGCGATAGGCGGTGAGGGGAGGTGACGGGGTCAGGCCCAGGCGAAGCCGCGATCAAGGAAGACGTTGAGACAGGCTTCCACAACCTTCGCGTCATACAGCGCTTCCTTCTGTCGGACGATCTCCTTCAACGCTGCGTCCAGGCCAAGGGCAGGGCAGTAGGCCCGGTGAAAGGTCATGGCTTCAACGGCGTCGGCCACGGCCAGGATTCGCGCCTCGGAAGTGATCTCAGCACCTTGCAGTCCTTCGGGGTACCCGGACCCGTTCATTCTCTCGTGATGCTGGAAGACAACCTGGGCGATGGGCCAGGGGAACTCTATGCCGCCCAGCACGTCATAGGCCGACTGTGGGTGGGTCCTGATGATGGCGAATTCGGTTTCGCTGAGGTGGCCGGGCTTGGTGAGTATCTCGACCGGCACGAATATCTTCCCCAGATCGTGCAGCAACCCGGCTACACGGACGACTTGGACGCGTTCGTCCGACAGTTGCATCTCCTTGGCAATGGCACAGCCCAGCTGTTTGACCCTCTGCTGATGACCGGCCGTGTAGTGATCCCTCTTCTCCACTGTCAACGCCATGGCCTGGATGACGCTCTCCACGGTCGATTCCAGCTTGTGATACGTTCTCTGGACTTCATCCATCGCCTTCCTGCGCTCAGTGACATCTCTGTGGATGCCACGATACCCGCGGATGTCCCCATCATCACCAAAGAAGGGCGTGCCACTTGTCTCCAGGAACACCGGATGGCCGTTCTTGTGCAACTTCTTCATGAGTATGAACCGGAAGGGCTCCCCTGAAGCCATGATGGCGGTCACCTTCCCATTGGACTGGCGGGCGTCTTCCAGCGGCATGAAGTCCAGATGGCTCTTGCCGACTACCTCGTGGGGCTGGTAACCCAGTACATCGGCCACTCTCGGACTGACGTAGGTGTACACGCCTTTCCCGTCCGTCTCCCAGACCCAGTCACTGGTGGTCTCGACCAGATTCCGAAAGCGCTCCTCGTCACGCTGGAGCGACTTCATCTTCTTGATGCTGGAGACCTCCTTCACGCTGACGACAACCCCGGCTATCCTCCCGGCCCTTCTCCAGGCCGAGAAGAGAAGCTGGAGATTCAGCGGCTGACCGGTCTTGCCTGTAGCTGGCGTCTCAAGGGGGCCCGGCTGCTGCCCGCAGAGCACAGCGGAGAAGCGCCGAGCCATCTCGGTGGCAGTGGTCTGGTCAAACACCTCCAGATCCTCCAAACGCTTCCCGGCGGTTTCCTGCTGGGGGTATCCACTGATATCATGGAATGCCCTGTTGGCCCTGACCACCTCTCCCCGGGAATCGACGAGGACCAGTCCCTCCGTGGTGCCGCCGAGCAACGCCTTCAATTGGTCCACCAGTTCCGGTTTCCCGGCCACCCCAGGCTCGGAATGGCCCGCAGAGGTTGCCAAGCTGAGGGTGTCACTAGCGGTCGAGTCTCTTCCAGTCCTTGTCATTCATACATCTCCACGGCATTCATAGCTGCCCTGCCGTCTGACTGACAGATTCAATGCCCGGACACGGTGTCGGCCTTCTCCAAACACAAACCGACCCCGAAGGGGCCGGTTTCACTATTGACTCCCCGTCGCCCAAGTGACCACCTACGGGCGGCGGTTCAACGTCGTCCCTTTCTCATTCGCAGTATGAAGCCCAGTTGTCGTTCTTCGGGCTGTCTATGGAGTTAGTCGCGGCTGGATCGCCGAGCACTGCCCGCACAGATCACATCCCCGTCTCAAGGAAGACCGCAGGTATCACAGAATGGTCTCAGCAGGGTGCAAATGGGGACGTGCAAGTGATCGCCTCCGGGGGGTTCCGCGCGGTCCCGCCGGGACAAGATGGCTGGGGACGGGGCTAGAATATTCTTCTTATGTTTGAGTGCAGGCCACTCCCCACCTTCTCAATGGCCTCGTGTCTCCACCGGTTGAGCTCTCTCTGCTTCGCTTCAAAGTCAGCCCCTGAGTACAGACGCTCCGGGTGTAGATAGAGATCGTCCACCTCTCGCACCGCCGCAGGGACCTTGAACCCGGAGGGAGAGTCCACCCAGTTCACCAGCTCTCCTCTCAGGAGACGCTCTAGTACGGTCAGGGTGTGTTCCAGCCTGATCTTGTTGTACCGCTCACCCTCGCCTATCCAGCCGGTATTCACCAGGTAGTACTGCATGTGTGGCATGCCCCTGGCCATCTCGTAGAGGATATTGGCGTGTTCTGCCTTGTTGCCAGCCATAAACGGATCGTAGAAGAACTCACTCCTGATCCTGCCTGCCTTGGTGGGGTCACCGGCCGACGACTCCATGGCCTGACCCATAATCATGAGCGCCACTGCCTGCTCCATGCTCAGCTGGCATATTGCCGGAATCAAGGGCCCCCTGGTCAGCAGTATGAGGTTGTCCACCCGCTCCACGTCGATGTGACTGCTGGCATGCATAATGTCCCGTCTGTGAATGACAGCGCGGCCGTTGGAGGTCCGGGAGTAGTTGTAGAAGTCGAAATCGCCATCTTCCGTTACATGGATGTTCTCGCCGACAGTCCCCGGCTTGAGCAGCCCGTAGTAGACCTCGACCTGTTCACCGGGATTGACAGCCTCGGTCTTGACGAACACGCCGCCCTGCTCGAAGCCATGGAAGGACCCGTCAGGCATCAAGGTTCCGCCGTCATCCTGGACCAGCCAGGACCTCTCGTTCCCCTTCCGGGCTAGAGTCTTGCAGGTGGTGGTGGTCTTGCCATTGGCACTCAGGGCTATGAGCAGGGTCCGGATGGTCCGGTAGTCCCTATTCTCCGTCTGGAGGCAGTCTTCCCGGCAGCCGGCATGCAGGAAGAGCCCGCCCTTCTTCGTCTTGGCTGCCCAGTCCTCCGAGGCGAAGACACCCTTCTTGTACTCCCCAATGTAGTTCGAGTTCCGGACTACCTTGACTATCCTTCCATCGCCCACCATAGCCAGCCGTATGGTGATGTCCTTCTCCGGCAGGAGCCTGGCCTTGTTCGGCTCGAAGGCCTCATCCCCGAAGAAGATGATCTCGTAGTCCGGCTGCGCCACCGCCCGCTTCACCGGGATGAAGAGATTCTGGCCTCCGTAGGCGACGTGAGCGAACTCCTCCGGTACGGTCACTCTGACCACCGTATCGCTGTGTTCGTTGCCCACTATCCTGTCGATGGAGATCAGCTTCCTGCAGTTCAGGGTCTCCTCGCACTGGGCCAGCAACCTCCGCTCAACTTCGCCGAAGGGATGGTCCACGCTGTTCTTGGTGAATGCCTCCGACCTCGACGTCGGCTCGCTTTCGGCTATGAGGCTGCCATACCTGGTCTCCTTGACCCCTCGTTCCCTCTCTACTATCGGCCTCAACTCTTGATCAGAAGGATTGGCCATCAGCCGGCCTTCCTCGGCGGCCTTCCTTCTGATTCGCTGGGCCATCTCCGCAAACTGTCCTAGGTCGAATTGGGGCATGTAACCTCCAACACGTGTACTTGTAGTGTGGTGACCGCGAGAATGGACACTTCGGCGAGATGTATTATAGCGGGATTGACGCAGCGGGGAAAATCCTAGGGGAGGAGGGTGATGTTGTCTATCAGCCTGGTCTTGCCCACGTAGACGGCTAGGGAGACCAGGGCACCGTGCCTGGCCTCCGACAGTTCCTCCAGGGTCTCCGGATCAGCGACGCTGATATAGTCGATCCTGGCCAGCGGTTCCTTCCGAATCAGAGCCGCCATCTGCTGCTTCAGAATCTCGGCGCTTCGTTCCCGCCCTGACCAAAGCTGCCGGGCCAGGCCGAGCGACTTCCACAGGACAAGGGCGGCCTGCCGCTCCTCAATGTTCAGATAGACGTTGCGACTGCTCATGGCGAGTCCATCTGGCTCACGGTGGGTGGGCACGACGACCACCTCCAGACTCATGTTCAGATCGGCAACCATCCGCTTGATGACCACCACCTGCTGAGCATCCTTCTCTCCGAAATAGGCCCTATTCGGCTCGACGATGTTGAAGAGCTTGGCCACCACCGTGGCCACGCCCCTGAAGTGCCCCGGCCGGGTAGAGCCCTCCAGCCTCTCGGTCACCTTGGCCACATCAACCCAGGTGACGAACCCATGAGGATACATCTCCCCCGCATCAGGCATGAAAACCAGATCGGTCTTCTCTTTCTCCAGGAGAGCGAGATCCCGCTCCGGATCCCTGGGATATCGGGCGAAATCCTCCTTCGGCCCAAACTGCGCCGGGTTGACGAAGATGCTCACCGCCACTGCACCGTTCTCCGCCTTAGCCCGCCGGACCAGAACCAAATGCCCTTCATGCAGATAGCCCATGGTGGGCACAAAGCCGAGCGTACAGGCCATCCCGTGCCGAGCTTCTCTGAAGGCGGCGGTGCTGGAGAAGACTTTCATTCTGCAGTGTACCCCACCGGGATGACATAGAGGGGCATCTGGTCTTCGGGCAGTGACAGCACCCTGTGCACCTGCCGGTCATCAAAGGCCCCGACGGGCACGGAACCGAGGCCCATGGCCACCGCCTGAAGGTGGATGTTCTGAGCCACGTGGCCGGCCTCGATCCAGATGTAGAGGGCGGCCCGCTCTCCGTAGCGTCTCTCCACCCGCTGATGAACGGCGGCGATGACAACGCTGACTGGCGCTTCCCGCACGCACTCCTGCCCCAGGGCTGCCCTTGACAGTTGGGGAAGGAAGTCACCCTCGGCAAGGCGCTCCAATTCGTGTGACAGGGGGCGGTAGTGGTAGATGCCATCGCTGGTCACCAGATAGACCTCTAGGGGATACAGTGCCCCGGCCGATGGAGCGGTACGGAGTCTGCCCTCCGTCACTCCCTGCGCTGCCCACAGAAGCTGCGCGATCTGCTCACGGTCAAGCGCTCTGCGAGCGAAACTCCGTACGGACCTCCTCCTGGCCAGGGTCTCCTCCAGGGAGAGAGTCCCGCGCTTCTTTGGTCCAGGGAGTCCCGCCAACCCTACTCCTGTTCAAGGCCTGCCAGAATGCCTTCGTCTATGGAGTGGCTCTGTTTCTCCGTGGGGAAGCTGCCACCTTCAACCTCACCGACGTACTCGGCCACGGCCTTCCTGATCAGGTCAGCCAACCTGGCATACTGCTTGGCATGCTTGGGCACGAAATCGGTGAACAGCCCCAGGATATCGCTGATCACTTGAACCTGTCCGTCGCAGTACGGGCCGGCGCCAATGCCGATCGTGGGGACATTCACCTTCCGGGTGATCAGCCTGGCCAGTTCGGTAGGTATGGCTTCCAGCACTATGGAGAAGACTCCGGCGTCGGCCAGGGCGCGGGCATCGTTCACCAGGCGCACGGCCGCTTCGGGGGTCTTGCCCTGGACCCTGAAGCCACTGAGTTGATGAACGGACTGCGGGGTGAGTCCGATATGCCCCATGACGGGTATGCCACACTGCACAACCCGATGAACCACCTCAGCCATGGCCTCACCACCCTCAAGCTTCACTGCCTGAGCCCCCGCCTCCTGAATGAAGCGACCAGCATTGCGAAGAGCCTCGCCGATGCTGGTATGGTACGTCATGAAGGGCATGTCTCCGACGACCAGAGCCCGTCTTGTACCCCTGACCACCGCCTTGGTGTGATGCAGCATCTCCTCGATGGTCACCGGAATGGTCGATTCGTAGCCCAGCACGACCATGCCCAGGCTGTCACCCACCAGAATGAGGGGCACGCCGGCTTCGTCGATCATCTTCGCCGTTGCGTAGTCATACGCAGTGAGCATGGGGATGATCTTGCCCTTCTCCTTCATCTCCCGGATCTGGCCAATGGTGACCCGCATCTCCCCTCCTTGATCTCCCGGAGGTTCTCCGGTGTGGCAGTTGGAAGCTGTGGCCTGGCTAGAGGGTCTTCAAGGACTCCGCCAGGTCATCCACCCATTGATGGCCCTGTCTTTGGCTGCGGATGGCGTTGCTGGCATCCACATAGACTACCCTGGGTTCAACATGACGCGCCTCATCATCACCCAGTGCGGAATAGGTGAGGATGATGACGACATCGCCCTTGGCGGCCAGTCGCGCCGCTGCCCCATTCAGGACGATCTCCCCGCTGCCCGGCTTGCCCTCAATGGCGTAGGTCTGGAACCGGGCACCGTTGTGGACATTGAGCACATGAACCAGTTCATAGGGGAGGACGTCGGCTGCATCCATCAGCAGCTTGTCGATGGTGATCGAACCCTCATAGTCAACATTCCCTCCCGTGACTCTGGCCCTGTGGATTTTGCTCCGCAACATGGTGCGCATCAACGAAACCTCCTAGCAAGTCGGCTGCAGACTACTCATCAATCGGTACGGTCCAGTATCGCCGCCAGATGCCCGGCCTGCGCCTGGTCGATTCTCCCCTTGGCCAGAGCGATAGGTATGGTCTGCTGCCCCAGTTCCCGATAGGCCGGCAGCAGCTGCGGCGCCCTGGCCTTCAGCGCCGCGATGTGTTTCTCTATTGTTCCCGAGTCACCCCTGGCTATCGGCCCCGTGAGGCAGTTGGGCAAGCCCACATTCTCCAGGTTGTTGGTCGTGCCTCGCAGCAGGGGCAGCAAGGCTTCCACCGCCTGCGGAGCGGAGGCACCGAAGGCCTGCCAGAGGTCAGTTGCCATCTTCACCAGAGTCACCAGATAGTTGCAGGCAAACACCGCCGCAGCATGGTAGAGAACCTTATCGCCGGGCCTCAGGGCGATCCATCGCCCATCCAAGGCGACCGCCATCTCCCTCAGGGTGCTCAACAGTGGCTCTTCCGCTTCCAGGGCAAAGGTGGAACCAGGGATGTTCTCAATGGCATGGGTGATGCTGGCGAAGGTCTGCAATGGATGGAAGCCTCCTGTCAAGGCTCCGCTCCGCGTGGCTGGTGTGAGGACGTCCAGAGAGTCTGCTCCACTACAATGCACCACGCTTTGCCCTGGATGCCACTTGACCTGCGCTGCAATCTGAGGGATAACAGCGTCAGGCGTAGTGATGAAGACCACCTCCGCTGCATCTGCCACGCCCTGGCCACTGTCGTGGATCTGGCACTTGCCGACCACAGCAGCCAGCCTCTCAGCCGAAGTGTTTGTGCGGCTGGAAACAGCTGTGACCACATAGCCCTTCTCATTCAGCCTTGCGGCCAGGGCTGTTCCCACCGTTCCCGCCCCTATGAATCCGATTCTCTGCATTGTGAATATGACACCGGCCCAGAAAAAAGGCCTTCTTGGCAACGCCAAGAAGGCCCCAGACAATCCCCGCTCTTCAACCGTCTCGGTCGTTGCCGATCCAAGCGATCTAGTTGTTAAGCCCTACGATATCGTGCTGCTCACCGCCCTGCGGTCGATGGCAACTTCAACCATAACAGACTGGCGCCATTATTGTCAAACTGAACCATGTATCCGCCCCGTTTCGGTCATGGATGCGCCACCGGCTGATCGGGCTTTCCCGGCCCTGTGCCGTCGCCGCCCCCCTCCTGCTGAAGCATCTTCACCAGTTCCTCAGCCCGAGCAGAACCTATGCGGAGCTGCCGCTGCAGGTAGGACACCGAGATCGGTTTGCCCTCCTTGGCCAACTTCCTCGCCTGGTTCAGCAGGGGATCGCCGGAGTCCGGCTCCCCTGAGAAGGTCAGGACTTCGACCGGTTGAGCTCGCGCCTGTTTGCCCCAGAAGGCAGTCACTCTCTCGAGTTCCTGCGGTGAGACAAAGCACCCCTGCAGCCGCCTCGGTTTGGCCAGTTCGGGAGTCAGGTAGAGCATGTCGCCCCGGCCCAGCAGCTTCTCGGCACCGATGGTATCCAGAATGGTCCGTGAATCCACCTGAGATGCCACAGCGAAACTGATCCGAGTCGGGAAATTGGCCTTGATCAGCCCGGTGATCACATCAACGGAAGGCCGCTGGGTGGCTACCACGCAATGGATCCCCACCGCCCGGCCCATCTGCGCCAGACGGCAGAGGACCGGTTCGACTTCGTCCGATTGCAGCATCATTAGATCAGCCAGTTCATCAACGATGAGGACGATGCAGGGCATCGCCTTGGTCACCTTGGGGCTCCGGTTGTACGCCTCGATATTGTGAGCCCGCACCTCAGCCAATCTCCGGTAGCGGTTGTCCATCTCATGAGCCAGCCACTTGAGCACATCCACAGCCTTCTCGCTCTCGGTAATGACCGGATTCATCAGATGGGGAATGCCATCGAAGGCGATCAGCTCGACCCTTTTGGGGTCGATCATGATGAACCTGACCTCATCGGGCGTGTCGTTCATGAGAATGGAAATGATGATGGCGTCCAGACAGACTGTCTTGCCGCTTCCGGTGGCACCGGCCACCAGCAGGTGGGGCATCTTGGCCAGATCACCTACCGACGCCTCACCAGAGGTGCCCTTTCCCAGGGCCAGGGCCATCTTCGAGCGGCCGCTGAGCTTCCTGAAGGCAGCGCTCTCTAACACCTCACGCACGGCGACCAGCCCCGCAGCAACATTGGGAACTTCAATGCCCACCAGGGCCTTGCCGGGGACAGGTGCCTCAATCCTGATGCTGGGGGCCGCCAGGGCCAGGGCCAGATCATTGGCCAGGGATGTGATGCGCTCCACCTTGACCCTGGTCCTGGACACCTCTTCGGTGCGTACCTTGGTGTTGCCGTAACGGTCCTTCTCCTTGACCTCTTTGTACTTCTTGTCCCAGCCGGGCTCCACCCCAAACTGAGTGACGGCAGGCCCCTGGTTTATCTGGACCACCCTTGCCTCAACGCCGTAGCTAGCCAGCGCCTCTTCAATGGCCCTCGCCCTTCTCTCCGCGTCGGCTCTGCTCAACTCCGCCTTGGCGGTCTCTTCAAGCAGGTCGATGCTGGGCAGTTGCCACTCCTCCTGCGCGGCGGGAGGGTGGTCTGCGGGCACAACCTTGACTGCCTTGGCCGGCGCCCTCGGTGAAGGCGCGGGCTTCTGCTTCTGCTTGGGCTCCTCCTTCACCTGCTTGCTGCGCCTCGCCTTCGAGACCAACGCGGAGCGACGCTCCCCGAACCAGGATAGAATGCGTCTGGGGAATGAATGCTCAGAGCGCTGTTTGAGCACCCGCGACGCCGATTGCCCGACTCGTTGAAGGCCTTGCCTCAATACCGGCAAGGCCCTCTCGGTCCAACTCCCTGCCTCGCGCCGAGCGAAGTCGGGGGCGAAGAGAGCCACCCCGAGAATCAATACACCTACAACGCGCAGGACACCCAGAGCGGTCTGCCAGTCCCTCTGGGGATTGCCGATTATGGCCAATCCCCAGGCGCCCCCCAGCGAATTGGGCCAATCCCCGGGTTTGAAGAAGGCCAGTGTGCCGAGCAAGGCAACGATGAACGCCAGAACCCCAAGCCAGAGATTCCACCTCTCCCAGAGTATGACTAGTCTCCTCTGCCAGAACACCACCGTCAGGCCGACCACTGCCAGCACGGCCAGGAAAGTCCCAAGCCCCAGCGTGTCCAGGAGTCTCGGCCAAAACACAAACAGGAGGACTCCCACAAAGACGAGCCACAGAAGCCGCAGGGTCACAGTGGACCAGGAGGGAGAGAGCCCTTCGCTGCCGCCGGATCTGCCCTTACCCATAAGCCTTGTCCGCCTCCAGGACCTGGGGGAGACCCCCGCCACTCCTCCGGTTGACCCAGCCCTGCCCCATGAGTCCGCCAGCCTCTAGAGGAAGCTCAACTGCCGGGGCTTCGGAGCCACCTTGGCGTCGGGCTGCGGCTGGGTCTCAGCCAGCAGCGCAGGAATCCTACGCATGTCGGCCTTGATGGTATCCCGAAGTGCCTGCTGATGGAGCGCCGCCGCAGGGTGGTACATCGCATAGTGAATGATGCCGCCTTCTCTGCGGGCTTTGCCATGTATCTTGCTGATGGTTTCCCCGGGGAAGAACCTCGCCATGGAGTATCTCCCCAGGGTGACAATCATCCGGGGCCGAATCAGCGCCAGTTGCCGATCCAGCCATTGCTGGCAGGTCTTCACCTCCATCGGCAGGGGATCGCGGTTGCCGGGCGGCCGGCACTTGAGGACATTGCAGATATACACCTGCTGCCTCTTCATTCCGATGGAGGCCAGCAGTTCGTCAAGGAACTGTCCCGCAGGACCTACAAACGGTCGTCCCTGCTGGTCCTCGTGCCACCCGGGGGCCTCGCCAATGAAGGCTATGGTGGCGTCCTCAGCACCTTCCCCCGGGACTACCCTGTTGCGTTGTTTGGCCAGGTCGCACTGACGGCAACCAGCGATTTCATTGCAGAGGTCAGTCAGCGCAGACATCCCAGCTTCACGCTCGCTGCGATACTAGCACAGCCACGAAGCCGCGTCAATCAGTTATGGAGCAGTTTCTGCGAGCGCCAGAGAACCCCGGGGCCACGCTTCTGTGAACGAGTACATCGCCTTGCCTTGCTCGAACCTCTATGCTAAACTGTACGCCGACAGTACAGACCTCCCCTCGGGAGACCAGGATGACCGTTCCGACACCCAGGAGTATTGTTGAGGATCTAGATAGGTATGTCATCGGCCAGCAAGAGGCGAAGCGGGCCCTGGCCGTTGCCCTGAGCAACCGTGAGCGGCGCAGGAAGTTGCCGCCGGATATCCGCGCTGACGTGATGCCGAAGAACATCCTGATGATGGGCCCGACAGGGGTCGGCAAGACGGAGTTGGCGCGCCGTGTGGCAGGGATTCTGGATGCCCCCTTCACCAAGGTCGAGGCCACCAAGTTCACCGAGGTGGGCTACGTGGGCCGCGATGTGGAATCGATCATCCACGACCTTGTTGAGGTGAGTGCCGCAAAGGTATACCGCGAAGAAGTGAAGCAGATCGAGAGCAACGCCGAGAAGCTGGCCACCGAGCGGATTGCCACCTACCTCTACCAGCAGATGGCCACAACCGACAAACAGGTGAAGCATGAGGGCCGGCGGGTCTCGGGCAGCATCCCCAAGATGCAAGGGCCCCACCCGTCCTGGAAGGGCAGGGAGACGGTCACGCTGACCCGTGCCAAGCTGGCCAAGCTTCTGGCCAGCCGGAAGCTGGAGGACCAGTTGGTTGAGATCGAAGTCAGTGACCCAGAGCCAGCCGGGGCAGGATTCGACCCACGGCTCGAGATGGACATGGTCAACGACGGTGTCTTCGGTGACTGCCGGAACCAGAGAGAGCCTTCCGGGGAGCGCAAGAGGAAGGTCCGCGTCAAGGAGGCAAGGCGTATCCTGACCCGCGAGGAGGCCAACAAGCTGCTCGACTACGACCAGGTGGTGGATGAGGCCATGAGAAGGGTGGAGGACGATGGGGTCGTGTTCATCGATGAACTGGACAAGATCTGCGGCCCGAAGCTGGATCTGGGAAGAGACATATCCGGCGAGGGGGTCCAGCGCGATCTGCTGCCGCTGCTGGAAGGCACCACGGTGGCAACGCGATACGGCCCTGTGAAGACCGACCACATACTCTTCGTGGCCGCGGGCACCTTCTCCAAGAGCAAGCCGACTGACCTCATACCGGAACTCCAGGGACGTTTCCCCCTGCGCGTGGAGCTCAATCCGCTCAGCCAGCAGGATCTGGAGACAATCCTCGTTGAACCGCGGAACTCCTTGGTCAAGCAGTATGAGGCGCTCCTAGCAACCGAAGGCCTCAGTGTGGTCTTCACCGAAGACGGGGTCCAGGAAATCGCCCGGCTGGCAACCCTGATGAACGAGCGAACGGAGAACACGGGGGCCAGAAGGCTGTTCACCATAGTCGAGAAGTTGGTGGAAGATCTCAGTTTCACCGCCCCGGAGAGGAAAGGGCAACGCGTCGAAATAGACGCGCCGTACGTTATCGAGCAAGTCGGGGACATGGTCAAGGATGAGAACCTCGGCCGCTACATCTTGTGAGGTGAAATGACGCAACAGGCAACGGTAGGCACTACTTCGGTCAAGCTGCTTCTGGAGGCTGGCGCACACTTCGGGCACCAGGTCGGTCGATGGAATCCGAAGATGAAGAGGTACATCTTCATCGAGAGGAATGGCATCCACATAATCAACCTCGAGCAGACCATGGCCCTGCTGGAGAAGGCATGCAGATTCGTCACTGAAGTAGTGGCCAATGGAGGCGATATCGTCTTCGTGGGAACGAAGAAGCAGGCCCAGGAGGCCGTTGAGCAAGAGGCGAAGAAGTGCGGCATGCCGTACGTCAACCAGCGCTGGATCGGCGGAATGCTGACCAACTTCAATGTCATCCAATCGCGGGTCGACTACCTCGTCCACCTGGAGGACCAGAAGGTCAGGGGGTTCTTCCACCGCCTGCCAAAGAAGGAAGCCCTGAAGATGGAGAGAACCATTCAAAGACTGAATCAGCAGATGGGCAGCTTCAAGGAGATGACCAAGTTCCCCAGTGCCCTGTTCATCGTTGACCCCTCCAAGGAGAGGATCGCCATAGCTGAGGCACGGACCCTGAAGGTCCCCATCGTGGCCATTGTAGACACCAACTGCAACCCGGACGAGGTCGACTATCCCATCCCCGCCAACGACGACGCTGTGCGGGCGGTGAAGCTGATGTGCAGCAGAATAGCCGATGCCGTGCTGGAAGGCAGGAGGATCATAGAGAAGGCAGAGCAGGAAAGCGCAGAGAAGGCAGGCGAAGAGGCTATTGAGTCGCTTGCCTCGCTGACCTTTGGTCCTGAGGAGGAAGAGCGCAGTGGAGATTTCAGTGACTTTGATAAGAGATTTGCGGGAGAAGACTAGTGCCGGCGTTATGGAGTGCAAGCAGGCTCTCCTCGATGCCGGGGGAGACCTGGACAAAGCCAGCGACATCCTGAAGGAACGCGGCCTGGCCAAGGCCGAGAAGAAGATGGACCGCATCGCCTCACAGGGGTTGGTGGAGGCCTATGTGCATGCCGGGGGCCGCATCGGAGCCATGATTGAGCTCAACTGCGAGAGTGACTTTGTGGCCCGTACCGATGAGTTCAAGGCCCTGGCCCACGATCTGGCACTCCAAGTAGCGGCCACCAATCCACAGTATATCTCCCCTGAAGACATCCCCCAGGGAACGAAGGTCAGCCCTGAGGAAGCGTGCCTCCTGGCTCAGCCCTTCATCAAGGACGCAGGCAGGAAGATATCGGACATCATGGCCGAGGTATCGGCCAAGGTCGGCGAGAAGGTGGTCGTCGGCCGATTCGCCAGATTCCAGATCTCCAAGTAGACGAGGGCACTCACCGACACAAGCGTCGCCGGATGACCCTCGCTTGTGCGGATCTCGGAGCGAGCATGTCTGACGCCAGGTACCGACGGATACTCCTGAAGCTGAGCGGCGAGGCCCTGATGGGCAAAGGCCACTTCGGCATCGATGGAGACACCCTGAGAATGGTCGCCGACCAGATCTGGGCAGTGAAGGAGGAATCCGGGGTCGAGGTGGCCATCGTCGTGGGCGGCGGCAATATCTGGCGTGGATCCGACGCGGCGACAACCGGAATGGACAGGGCAGCTGCGGACTATGCCGGAATGCTGGCAACGGTCATAAACGCCCTGGCTCTTCAGGATGCCCTGGAGAAGAAAGGGCTCGTCTCCCGGACGCAGTCAGCCATACCTATCCAATCGGTGGCCGAACCCTACATCCGACTCAGGGCTATCCGACACCTGGAGAAGGGCCGGGTGGTCATCTTCGCTGCCGGCACCGGGAATCCCTACATGACCACGGACACCGCGGCAGCCCTGCGGGCGATTGAGATCAGGGCAGAGGTGCTGCTCATGGCCAAGAACAAGGTTGACGGCGTCTACACCGCAGATCCTCAAAGAGACCCCACTGCAAGGAAGTTCGACCGCATAGACCACCGGCAGGCATTGAACCTGGGCCTTCAGGTCATGGATGCGACTGCGTTTTCTCTGTGCATGGAGAACAACCTGCCCATCGTTGTCTTCGACCTCAACGCACCCAACAGCATACGGCGGGCCGTGGCAAGGGAAGCTATCGGTACTCTGGTCTTCACGGGGGTAGAACCATGATCGACCAAATATTCCAGGAAGCCGACGCCAAGATGCACAAGACCACCCAGGTGCTGAAGAGAGAGATGGAGACCATACGCTCCGGCAGGGCAACGCCAGCCCTGGTGGAGCACATCAAGGTCGAAGCCTACGATACACCGACACCTCTGAACCAGTTGGCCACCATCTCCACACCGGAGGCCCGGCTCATCCTTGTTCAGCCGTGGGACAGGACCATCATGACCAACATCCACAAAGCCCTGTTGAAGTCCGACCTGGGCTTGAACCCCATCAACGACGGGGATGTCGTCCGGCTGGTCATCCCACCCCCCACTGAGGAGCGCAGGAAGGAGCTGGTCAAGGTGGTGCGGAAGAGAGTGGAGGAATCCAAGGTGGCCATCCGCAATCTCAGACGGGATGCGATGGAGGAACTGAGGAAGTTGGAGAAGAACAAGGGAGCTTCGCACGATGAGAGCGTCCGGGCCTCAGACAGACTGCAGAAGCTGACCGACCGGTTCATCGCCGAGATAGCCCAGATCGGCCAAGACAAGGAAACCGAGATCATGGAGATCTAGCTGGATTCTGGTCACGAGAGACCATTGCCACATCGGCGTGACCTGAACACCGGAATCAGCTACCTGACCCCGGAAGACCCTGCCTCCCTTCTAGAATGAGACAAGCCCAGGCCAACGACGCAGCAATCACGCCTCTGCCTGTCCATGTGGCCATCATCATGGACGGGAACGTCAGGTGGGCCGAGGGGCGCGGCAAATCCAGAATGGAGGGCCACCGTGCCGGCACGGAGAACATCCGCCGGGTGGTCGAGGCCTTCGTGAAGTACCAGGTGAGATACCTGACACTCTATGCCTTCTCAACGGAGAACTGGAGCCGCCCCGAGGCGGAGGTGAGGGAGCTACTCCATATCCTGGGCCGGGTAATCAAGCGCGAGACCAAAGCCCTGCACGAGAAGGGCATCCGACTCCGCCATCTGGGCAGAATGGACAGGCTTTCCGAGCGGGTTCAGAAGCAGGTTCGCTATGCCGTCGACCTCACCAAGGACAACCCTGTCATGACCCTCAGCGTGGCCTTCGACTACGGCGGCAGGGCGGAGATCGTCAACGCTGCACAGCAGGTAGCGAAGAGCGGCATCGCCCCGGAGATGATCGATGAAGACCTGTTCAGCAGATACCTCTACAGCGCCGGTTTGCCGGATCCCGACCTCATTGTCCGGACTGCGGGGGAAGTGAGGCTGAGCAACTTCCTTCTGTGGCAGTCTGCCTACAGCGAGTTCTACTTCACCCCGGTCTACTGGCCGGACTTCGACGAAGAAGAGGTCCGCAAAGCGCTGGTCGCCTACAGTGAGCGGAAGCGGAACTTCGGAGTCTAGTGCCGCTCACCGGAGGGCTTCACCGAGCTGGGATGAGACAGAGGGTCACCACCGCGCTATGGGCCATCCCCCTCCTGCTGGCTTGCGTGTGGTTTGACGTACCCGGTCTCGGTGTCCCGCTCCTCATCTTCCTGATCAGCCTCATAGCGATTCTCGGAGCGCTTGAGTTCTATCGGCTCGCGGCGGGAGCCGGGGGCCGGCCACTGACCCTGTTCGGAGTGATATGGGCCCCGGCCTTCGTGGTCGCCGCGCATTTTGACAGGCTTTATGTCAACTCGGCACTGCTTGCCTCAGCGGCGGTCCTGCCACTGATCTGGCTGGGCTGGGTCCGTCGGGGGTCACCCCAAGACCCCGCTGAAGAACAGCATGCCCCACCGTCCACAAGCCCGCTGTCAGCGTCCGGAAGAGACAGGCTGGTGGTCAACTGGGGGTGGACGGTGGCCGGCATCCTCTACATGGGCTGGCTGCTCGGTCACTACGTGATGTTGAGGGAACTCGACCACGGCAGGGAACTGGTCCTTCTGGTCCTGTTCTCCACCTTCGCCTGCGACACAGCAGCCTACTTCATCGGCCGCACCTGGGGCAGGCATCGCATGGCGCCGGTGATCAGTCCCAAGAAGACCTGGGAGGGGGCGGCCGCAGGCTTCGCGGCCTCAGTGGCGGCCGCCCTGGCACTGCGAAGCCTGCTCAACCTGGGGGGCTGGGAACTGCCGCTAGACTACATCCAGACCACAGTCGTCGGCTGCCTAGTGGGCGTCCTCGCCCAACTCGGCGATCTCCTGGAATCCCTCATCAAGCGCCGGGCGGGAGCCAAGGACTCCGGCCGGCTGATGCCCGGCCACGGGGGGATCCTGGACCGAATAGACAGCCTTGTGTTCACGGGGGCAATCGCATACTATTACGTCATATGGGCGGTGGACTGAAGCGGATAGCCATCCTCGGCTCCACAGGTTCCATAGGGCAGCAGACACTCGAGATAGGCCGCACCTTCAGTGACAGATACCGCATAGTGGGCCTGGGAGCCGGGAAGAATGCCACCCTCCTGGCGGAACAGGTCACGGAATTCCAGCCGCGATTCGTCTCCCTTGAATCCGCAACCCACGAGACGCAAAGTCCGGCCTGGCCATCCGATGCCCCATCCGCGCAGCCGGTGACGGCAGAGGAGATGGCCTCATGCCCCGATGTCGACGTGGTGGTAGTGGCCACCTCGGGCAAGGCGGGGTTGGTGCCGACACTGGCAGCCATCCGGGCCGGGAAGCACGTAGCCTTGGCCAACAAGGAGGTCCTGGTCATGGCGGGGGCCATGGTCATGGCCGAAGCGGAGCGACAAGGGGTGGAGATCACCCCGGTGGACAGCGAGCACAGCGCCATCTGGCAGTGCCTGCGGGGCGAGAGCCGCGATGAGGTGGCCCGATTGATCCTCACCGCCTCGGGCGGGCCCTTTCTGCGCTGCAAGGAGAAGGAGATGGCAGGGATAACACCGGAGCAAGCCCTAAGACACCCCACCTGGAAGATGGGACCCAAGGTGACCATCGACTCGGCCAATCTGATGAACAAGGGCATGGAGATCATCGAGGCCCGCTGGCTCTTCGGCCTGCCCCTGCACCGGATCGACGTGGTGATCCATCCCGAGAGCATCGTCCACTCCATGGTGGAGTTCGTCGACGGCTCCGTCAAGGCCCAGCTCAGCGAACCGGACATGCGCCTGCCCATACAGTACGCAGTGGCCCACTCACAGAGGTTGGCCAATCCTGATCTGCCTCGAATGGATTTCGGCCGACCAAGGTCCCTCAATTTCGAGCCGCCCGACACGGGGAAGTTCCCCTGTCTCAGAATGGCCAGAGAAGCGGCAGAGCAAGGCGGCACCTATCCGGCTGTGCTCTGCGCCGCGGACGAGGTGGCAGTGGATCTCTTCCTGGCTCACAAGATCGGCTTCCTGGATATCGCCAGGCTGGTCGAAGACACCCTCGACCGGCACCGGGCCGTGGCACAGCCCACCCTGGAACAGATACTGGCCGCCGATGCCTGGGCCAGGGAGCAGGCCGCGAAATGGAGACCTCGATAGCCCATGGGCATCGCCTTCATCATCCTGGTCTTCGTGGGCGTTCTCTTCTTCCTGATCACCTGCCACGAACTGGGCCACTTCCTGGCCTGCAGAAGAGCAGGGATCAAGGTCGAGGAGTTCGGCATCGGCTTTCCTCCCCGGCTGTTCGCTTTGAAACGGGGAGAGACCGAGTACTCGATCAACCTCTTGCCGGTGGGGGCCTTCGTCAGGCCTCTGGGAGAGAATGACCCCGCCGTGCCGGGCGGTCTGGCCGGCAGAGGTCCGTGGACCAGGATGGGAGTCTACTTCGCTGGCCCTCTGGTCAACGCCTTCCTGGCCTTCCTCTTCCTGAGCGCCTTCTTCATGGTGCCGATGAAGGTGCTGCACGGCAACGGGGCCATGATACACTACGTATCCGATGATTCGCCTGCGTCCCGGGCAAGCCTTGGGTCGGGCGACATCATCCTCCGGGTCGGCGACCGCGAGATACACAAATGGGAGGACCTGCAGGACGCAGTAAACCGAGACGGCGGATCAGAGAAGACCCTGATCATCGACAGGGATGGTGAAGAACTGGAGGTCAGTCTGAAGCCTGAGATCGACCCGGACAGCGACCGCTACCTTATCGGGGTTATCCTCTGCTGGGGGGTAGTGGCTGGCATCGAAGAGGGCTCACCGGCGGAGCGGGCGGGCATCAGGCCCGGAGACACCATCCTAGGCATCAATCACAGGTCGGTCTACGATGAAGAAAGCATGACCGCCGCCATCGACTCCGCCGGCGACAGCGGTGAACTGGACATGGTGCTACTGCGGGTCGATGATCGGGAGATCGGCTCCGAGGACATCATAGAGTTGACCGTGGAGGCCAGGGCTCCTTTGGGCATCAGCAACCGCTGGGTGGACGGCGCGGCCCTGGTATCGGAGCGATTGCCGGTGTGGGAGGCCTTCTACCGCGGAGGCGACTTCATGGTACACATTCCCAGCCTGATCAAGGAGTCCATCCCCATGATCAGGGATAACCCTGACCTGGCGGTGGTGGGGCCGATCGGTGCCGGACAACTGACCGTCGAGACGGTCAGCTCAGGCGGCTACGCCAACGTCCTGTTCATGGGCGGCCTAATCAGCATGGGGCTGGCCCTGTTCAACTTCCTGCCCATCCCGCCCCTGGACGGAGGCGGCATGTCCATAGCCCTGATAGAGGGGCTGCGCCGGGGGAAACGCATCTCGGAACGGACAACCCACTTCGTCTACGCCGTGGGGACGGCGCTGATGATCACTCTATTCGTGGTGATCTTCTATCTGGACATCGCCCGGCTGATCCAGGGGGAGGACTTCCTGTGACCGTGAAGAGACGCAGGATGAGCCGGCCCCTAGTGATCGGCGGCGTGACAGTGGGCGGAGGCGCCCCAGTGGTGGTCCAATCAATGACCAAGACAGACACCCGAGATGTGGCCGCCACCGTCAGGCAGATCCACTCACTGGAGGACACGGGCTGCGAAATGGTTAGAGTGGCCGTGCCTGACGACCAGGCCGCCGAAGCCCTGGCTGCAATCAAGCGCCGGGTGAGCATCCCCGTCATCGCCGACATCCACTTCGACCACCTGCTGGCCCTGGCGGCCCTCAAGGCCGGGGTTGACGGCCTGAGGCTGAACCCGGGGAACATCAGCAGGAGATCACACGTCGCGGCCGTGGTCCAGGAGGCGAAACCGAGGGGCGTGCCCATCCGTATAGGAGTGAACGCCGGCAGCCTGCCCAAGTCGGCCAAGATCAGGGCTTCCCTCCCGGAGCAGATGGTGGAGGCTGCCCTGGGCCAGATACGCCTTCTGGAAAGCCTGGACTTCGACCTGATCAAGATATCGCTCAAGGCCTTCGACGTTCCGGACACCATCGCGGCGTATCAGCTCATGGCCAAGAAGGCCCCCTATCCCCTGCACCTGGGCATCACCGAGGCGGGTCTGCCCAGGACCGGGGTCGTTCGCAGCGCGGTGGGGATCGGGGTGCTGCTCTACCACGGGCTTGGGGACACCATCCGGGTATCGCTTACCGGTGAACCGGAAGATGAAGTGATGGCGGCCTACGAGATCCTGAAGAGCCTCAATCTACGGGAGCGGGGCCCCACCCTGGTGAGCTGTCCCACCTGCGGCAGATGCGAAGTGGACCTGGTCAGCCTGGCCGAAAGCGTGGAGGGCCGGCTCTCCACTGTTGACCGATCGATCAAGGTGGCTGTGATGGGCTGCGTAGTCAACGGCCCGGGGGAGGCCAGGAGTGCCGATGTCGGCATCGCCTGCGGAAAGGGCCGGGGGGCCATCTTCCGGAAGGGCGAGGTGGTCCGCACCGTGGAAGAGAAGGACTTCCTGGAGAGCCTGATGGACGAGGTGGCCCGAATCTAGTCTGAAGATGGCGAGGACTCAGTGATGCGGATGTCTCAACTGATGACCAAGACACTGCGGCAGGCTCCGGCCGAGGCGGACACGGTGAGCCACCAGTTGCTGGTCAGAGCAGGGATGATCCACCAGGTGGCCTCGGGCATTTATGCGTACCTGCCACTGGGGTGGCGGGTGCTGCGCAACCTGGAGCAGATCATCCGCGAGGAACTGGACGGAGCGGGCGGGCAGGAGGTGTCCATGCCGGTCCTCCAGCCCCACGAACTCTGGCAAAGGACGGGCCGGGATCAGGCCTTCGGGCAGAGTCTGTTCACCCTCACTGACCGGCGGGAACGCCGGCTGTGTCTGGGCCCAACCCATGAGGAGATCATCACCGAGTTGGTCCGCCACCAGGTGAGGAGCTACCGTGATCTGCCTCTCCTCCTATATCAGATCCAGACGAAGTTCCGCGATGAGCCGCGGCCCCGTGGCGGTCTGCTCCGGGTGAGGGAGTTCCCCATGATGGATCTGTACAGCTTCGACACGGACGAGGAGGGACTGGATGCCAGCTACCAGAAGATGAGGCGGGCATACCTCAACATCTTCGAGCGCTGCGGCCTGCCCACCATGGAGGTTGAGGCCGACAGCGGGGCCATCGGAGGCAAGGACTCACACGAATTCATGGTGGTCGCAGAGAGCGGCGAGGATGTGATCATCCGCTGCCGGCAGTGCAAGTACGCGGCCAACATGGAGAAGGCGCAGAGCGCCAAGGCGGAAGGCGAGCACGGGCCGCTCAAAGAGAAGGAGGAGATCGCCACGCCGGGGATGAAGTCCATCGAGGAAGTGGCGGGATACCTGGGCATTGCCAAGATGCAGACGCTCAAGGCGGTGTTCTACGCCGCCGACGGCAGCCTGATCTTCGTGCTCATCAGGGGCGACCTCGAAGTCAACGAAACGAAGCTGAAGAACGCCCTGAAGTGCGCCGATCTGCAACTGGCTGGAGAGGAAAGGGTGCGCCAGGCGGGGCTGGTGGCCGGATGGGCCTCTCCCATAGGCCTGTCAGGAGTGAGGACGGTGGCCGACGACTCCATCAAGATGGGATCGAACTTCGTAGCCGGGGCCAACAGGCCAGACTACCATCTGAGCAACGTCAACTATCCTCGGGACTTCCAGGTTGACACGATGCTGGACATCGCCGTGGCTCAGCCGGGGCAGGGATGCCCCAGGTGCGGAAGCCCGCTTGTCTCCACCAGGGGTATCGAGGCGGGACACATCTTCAAGCTGGGAACGGTGTTCAGCGAAGGGCTGGGGGCTTCCTTCCTGGACCAGAAGGGGGAGACCAGGCCGATCATCATGGGCTGCTACGGCATCGGGGTGGGCCGCCTGATGGCCGCGGCCATCGAGCAGAATCACGACGACAAGGGCATCGTCTGGCCAGTGCCGCTGTCCCCCTATCACGTATACCTCTGCCCGCTGGGGGCGGACAAGGCTGATGTAGCCACAGCGGCGGAAGAGATCTACGCCGAACTGGGGTCGAAGGGCATTGAGGTACTTCTTGACGATCGCCAGGAATCGCCCGGGGTGAAGTTCAACGACGTCGACCTCCTGGGCATACCCCTGCGACTGGTGATCAGCCCACGCACTCTGAAGTCGAAGAGCGCCGAACTGAAGTGGCGCGACAGCGAACAGAGCGAACTCCTGCCCCTGGAGGGCATGGTCCGGCGGATCGAGGAGCTTCTCCGGCCGGGCAACAGGCCGGGGCATCCCCAGTAGGGCCTTCCCCCGTCCCCACAATCGGGCTCCCCGCTACTTGTTCAAGGTGCGTTTGACAGCCTCCCGTGCCCATCCTGTATCATCCTGGGCAAGCTCAACATTCATGTGTCACGACGTTCGCGTCCAGGTCGCGCTGGGATTCTGAAGGAGGGGGAGCCATGACAACCGAAGCCAGCAGCACAACCGTGAGGAAGGGAACCTGTCCGGTCTGCGGATCAGCGTGTTTCATCAAGGCGCATCTCACCGGGGTCAAGATCACCAAGGTCGAACCTGACCAGGAGTCCCTGTTCGGCAACCTGTGTGAGCGCGGCGCCAACGCCATCGACTACCACTATCACCCGAAACGCCTGAACTATCCCCTGAAGAGGAAGGGCGCCAGAGGTGAGGCCAAATGGCAGAGGATCGACTGGGACCAGGCCATGGACGAGATGGCCAGCAAGCTGGAGGCTATCCGTGCCCGCTACGGTCCAGAAGCGGTGCTGGTCCTGGGAGGCTCTCCTCACGGTCCGGGCGACCCCGCCGCCTGGAAGTGGTGCAACCTGTGGGGTACACCCAATTTCTTCCACCTGGGCAAGAACTGCGGGGAGGCCGAGTATCCCATCGAATGCGCCATGTATGGTCATGACACCACCGGCGCCTGGGCCACATTCCTGGATCCACAGAAGACCGGCGCGGTCATTGTCTGGGGGGCCAACATGTCCCAGTCAGAGCCCAGGATCTGGGCCGGCTACCAGTATGCCAAGAGCCAGGGCATGAAGGTGATAGTGGTCGACCCCAGACCGACGGAATGCGCCAAGGAGGCAGACATCTGGCTGCAGCTCCGGCCAGGGACCGACGGCGCCCTGGCACTGGGCATGCTGAATGTGATCATCAATGAGGGGATCTACGACAAGGAATTCGTGGCCAAGTGGTGCCTGGGCTTCGAGGAAGTGAGCGCCCTGGCCCGAGAATACCCGCCAGAGAAGGCATCCCAAATCACTTCCGTTCCGGCCCAGGACATCGCCGCCGCGGCGAGGGCCTTCGCCAAAGCACCGGCAGCGGTGATCACTTTCGGCGTGGCCAACTGCCACCTCGGCAACGGGGCTGGACTCAGCTCGGTGCTGGGCAAGTGCTGGCTGCGGGCCATAACCGGAAACATCGACAGGGAGGGCGGCTGCGTGCTCAGCGACTGGCCCAGCTACCTCCCTCTCCTCGATGAGATCAACTGGGACCGCCAGATCAAGCACCCGCTGAGAAAGCGGGACAATGTCAGCGCCGATCGCTGGCCGCTGTGTTCCGTCAAGAGCCTGGCGCTATTCAAGGAAGCCATGCAGAAGGTCTACCCCAAGGGATGGGGGCCCAGCA
>VGOM01000017.1 GCA_016875915.1 Chloroflexota bacterium | reverse complement strand
GGGGGCAAGCAGCCGCATCGGCCAGGGAGGCCGAACTGATGGTCATTCTGGGGACAGACCACATCGGACGGGAGGGCGGCATCACCCTGACCAGGCAACAGTACCAGACACCCTGGGGGATCGTACACACAGACGACGCGGCCCTGGACGAGGTGTCAGAGGCATTGGGCGGGGATGAGGCCTTCAGAGAGGAACTCCATCACCGCGGCGAACACTCCATCGAGGCAGCCCTGATTTGGCTACACCATCTGGTCGGAGAGAGGACCTTCAGGATACTCCCGGTGCTCTGCGGCTCCTTCCGGTCGTTCATTGACGGCGGCGGGAGTCCCTCGAATGGTGCCTCCGTGTCAGCGGCCACTGCAGCCCTGAGGAGGATTGCCTCACGGCGGCGCACGCTGGTGGTAGCGGCAGCCGACCTGGCTCATGTCGGCCCGGCATTCGGAGACCGCCTGCCCATAGACGTGGCCGGGCGGGCCAAACTGGCGGGGCAGGATCAGCGCTTGATGGGCTCCCTCCTCCAGGGCAGCGCAGAGGCCTTCTTCGAGGAGATCAGGGCAGAAGGCGATCAGAGGAGGATCTGCGGGCTGCCGCCCATCTATATGGCCCTGTCGGTGCTGCCCCGTGTCAGTGGGGAGATCATCGATTATGCCCAGTGCCCGGCCAGCGATGACGGTGGCTCCCTGGTGTCCATCTGCGGCATGGTGTTCAGGTCAGATGCAGCCTGCCCTAGGGGCTGAACCCGTGCCATCTGACCACGGCCTCCATGGGGTCCCGGCTGGACCGGAACTGCGCCGCCGGGTTTGAGAGGTCCGGATAGCCCAGAGCCACACCGATGATAATCCGCTTGGACTGAGGTATGTTCAGCAGGCTGCGGATGACGTCGGGGTATGCCACCGCTGCAGCCAGGGCGCAGCTGCCCACGCCGTGGCGCCAGGCCGCCAGCATGAGGCTCTGGACGGATATGCCGATGTCCACCAGCGACCACTCGCCCAGCGAGGAGTCCATGTAGACCACCACCCCGTTGGGCGCGTCGAAGAAGCGGGACATGGACTGCCACCAACGTATCACCGCTTCCCTGTCCTCCTTGGCAATGCCCAGTTCCCGGAACAATCGCCGGCCATCCTCCTTCCCCCGCTCAAGGTAGCGTCCCGACAGCCGCGGCCACGGTATGTCCAGGCGGGGCTTCTCTCCGGCCTTCATCATGGCCATGACGGCGGTCTTGAAATCGCTCATCGCCTCGCCGCCCAGGACGGAGAACTCCCACGGCTGGGAGTTCTCCCAGGAAGGCGCCCGCAGGGCGGCCGCCACGATCTTCTCCAGTGTCTCCCGGGCCACCGGATCGGGTTTGAAGGCACGAATGCTTCTGCGTCCGTTGATGGCTTCGATGACGTCCATACGGGCCCTCCCGCTCTTGAGTCAGTCCGTTTCGGGCCGGCGCGCCGTGGCGATTGCGCCGAGGCGAGAACACTCTATCACGGCGGTTGGGACGCCGCAATCGGACAGGCGTCACCGGTGAAGGAAGACCGCAGCATAGTCAGTAAGGTTCAGTGGTCCTGAGTGGCCCACAGGTGGCCGGGCCACTAGGGCCATGGCCACCTGCGAGCAGGGAACAGCGGCATGCCGGGAGTTGTCAGGAAGCCGCCGCCTCCGGGACGCGTCCCGCGGGGGCTTCAGCCTCGCCGCGGTGCTCAGAAATGGGCAGCAGGCGGATGGCCAGCATGAAGACAATGATGGCCCAGGCGATGACCCCCGCTGAGACGGCGAACTCCATCCAGTGCGGGAAGTAGGTGTATCCGGGACGGATCTCCTGCCAGAGCAGGCTGACATTGAAGCGATTGAATATCAAACCGCCGATCACCAGCAGGGCTGTTCCGAACAGGCCGGCCCTGTTGTTCCTGATCTTGGGAATGGAGAACAGGACCATGGGCAGCACCACGCCTACGATGACCTCCGCCAGCCAGTAGACGTTCTGGGGATAGCTGTTGACGATCATGTCCAGCTGTCCGGCCGCCGCCAGATCAGCCAGCTTCATGATGAGGTAGATGCCCAGGAAGAAGGGGATGATCCTGCCCAGACCACTCAGAACGTCCAGTTTCACGGCGTGTCCGAAGGCCATGCCGCTGAGCGTGGACTCCAGGATGACCATGGCCGGTCCCACCGCCACTGCTGAGACGAAGAAGAGGGCGGGCAGTATGGGCGTATACCACAGGGGGTCCAGCGTGTAGGGCAGAAGGAGCAGCATCGATCCCAGGGAGTTCTGGTGCCCCGTGGAGATGACGATGCCGGCGATAATGAGCGGGATCTGGATCATGCCGATGAACCGCAGAGGGATCCTCCAGTGCAGCCTCTCGAAGAGCGCCGGACTCATCTCCAGAGCCAGAACCCCGGTATACAACATGACGCACCAGCCTACTTCGAACAAGGGGGAATGGATATTCCAGTTGATCATAATGTGCCAGATGTACCAGGGCTGTCCGAGATCAACCAGCAAGGCCAGAATGACGATGATATAGCCCAGGAAGGCAGTCAGAATGGCAGGTCTGACCACGGGATGGTACTTCTCGGCGTTGAAGATGTGGACCAGGGCCGCCAGGGTGAATCCGCCTGCCGCCAGGGCAACGCCGCAGTAGAGGTCAAAGCTGATCCACAACCCCCAGGCGCGTCCGTCGCTGAGGTTGCTCATGGCTCCCAACCCGTAGAGGTAGCGGATGATCATCACGGGGACACTGACCAGCGCCACTATGCTCAGGATCAAGGTGCCGTAGGGGAACGGGCGTTTCTGTTGCATCATTTGGCCACCCCTTCCTTCTTGCCGTGCTTGTCTCCCGTATGACTCAGCTTCTGCTTCCGTTTGGTGAGCCAGTAGAAACCAGCCATGAGCACAACCACTCCGCCGGCGTAGTAGGGCAGGGTGCGCATGGCGATATGCGGGTTCTCGGTGGGGGCTTCCTCGCCTAGGGCCGGGAAGCCCATCTCCTCAAAGGGCACCGGCAGGATGTAGAGCCATGACGTGCCTCCGGCCTCCTTCTCCCCATAGACGTGATCGACGTACTTGTCCGGCGAGGCGCTGATCCGGGCCCGGGCCTCGGTGATGAGGTCCTCCCGTTCCCCCAGTTGCAGGGCCCCGGTGGGACAGGCGGTGACGCAGGCCGGTTCCAAGCCGCCATCCAGACGCCCGGAGCAGAAGGTGCACTTGCGGATCCAGGGGAGCGGGTCATCCCACTCGAAGGTAGGTATGCCAAACGGGCAGGCGACCATGCAGTAGCGGCAGCCAAAGCAACGGCCGTCGTCGTAGACCACGGCCCCGGTGTCCTTGTCCCTCTTCAGAGCGCCCACAGGGCAGGCCCCTTCACAGGCCGGATGGAGGCAGTGCATGCACTGGGTCTTGGCGAAGGCCCAGTGGAACTTCCCGTTGTGGTCGACCTCCCGGAATCGCACGGTGGTGAAGGTGGTCGCCGACAGCCGGGGCGGGTTGTCATACCCTCCCTTGTTGGTAGTGTCTTCCGCCGGGTTCCGGTTCCAGCTCTTGCAGGCAACCTGGCAGGACCGGCAGCCGATGCACCTGTTGCCGTCATAGAGCACTCCCTTAGACATCTGCGGCCTCCTTCCCTGTCAGCTTCTCAACGTTGCAGAGGAAGGTCTTGTACTCCGGAATGGTGGTATTGGCATCGCCTATGCCGGGGGTAAGGATGTTGCCGCTATCACCCCGAACACGGCCCGAGTATCCCCAGTGCCAGAGCACGCCGATGTGATGAATGGTCTGACCGTCCACCCTGATGCCCTGGAAGCGCCGGGTGACCGCGGCCACGCACTCTATGCTTCCCCGCGCCGAGCTGACCCTGACTCTGTCCCCTGCCCGGATGCGGAGCTCCCCGGCAAGGTCCTCGCCCAGCTCGACGTACATCTCAGGGACAATCTCGCTCAGCCAGGGCAGATTGCGGGTCATGATCCCGGTCTGCCAGTGCTCGGTGCAGCGGTACGTGGTGCCCACGTAGGGGTACTGGGCCGCGTCTCCCCGGGCATTCATGAAGCTGCCGATGAAGGCCGCCGGATCGGTCTGCTGTGGGGACATGACGTTGCTGATGGGACTCTCCCAGGCCTCGTAGGCCTCGGGGATGGGCCCGTCCTTCAGTCCGTAGCCCCAGAGCTTGCCCACCCCCTCGGAGTTCATGATGAAGGGCAGGTTCTTCTTGGTATCGGCGGCCACATTGATGGGATCACCACCGCCGTCGATGACGTCACCGGCGGGGTCCCAGCCGGTGCCCGTCCAGCGGAGGACGGGGTGATCCGCGTCCCAGGGCGCGCCGTTGAGATCGACTGAGGCGCGATTGTAGATGATGCGGCGGTTCCGCGGCCAGCACCAGGACCAGTTGGGGTAGAGGCCCACCTCGTTCAGCGACGTATCCATGTTGTTGCGCTTCCTGGCCTTGTTGATGGACTCGATGGCCGCCGTGCCAGCGTTCTTCTGCACCACCGTGATCAGCTCGGGGTAGTCCGCCTTGTCCTTGGCTGAGGCCGTGGTGTACTGGTTGCAGAACAGCCAGTTGCCGGACGAGGTCTTCCCGTTGCTCTGCAGATCGCCGAACCAGTCGATCAGCTCTCCCGCCTGGTAGGTCCTTGCCCCCACGGTGATGGTCTCCAGTGCATAGCCGTTGATCTCCCTGGCCACGAGGTCCGGGTCCACCTCGTCGCCGTAGGGCCAGTCAAGCTTGAGGATGGGGTCTGGGTAGGCTCCTCCCTCTTCCTCATAGAGTTCCTGGATCTTCTTCATCAGGCGGCTCATGATGTCCAGGTCGGGCGCAGCTTCGCCCGGGGGCAGGACCGCCCTGTAGCGCCACTGCACCCAGCGGCCGCTGTTGGACACGCTGCCCTGTTTCTCGAAGGAGGCAGCCGCGGGCAGGACGAAGACCTCCGTATCGATGTCGCCGCGGTCAACGCCCGGCCTCTTCCAGAACTCGGCGGTCTCATTCATCCAGACGTCGCTGACCACCAGCCACTTCAGCTTGCCCAGGGCCTCACGGGCCCCGTTGGAGTTGGGTCCACCAGACGCCGGGTTCTGTCCCCAGACCCACAGGCCGTCGATCTTGCCGTTGCCCATGGCTTCGATCAGGCCCAGGTGAGTGTAGTTGACGCCGCTGGCCTTCCCCTTGGGCAGGTAGCCGTAGCTCACCACCGGGTCGGCCCCGGGCCACCAGGCCTTGAGCATGCTGGCCACGTATTTGGGGGTGTGCTGCCACCAGTTGACGGGGTTGTCCGCGGCCAGCTCCGATGGCGGCAGGGTCGGGGCAGGGGTTATCCTGCCCAGGTAGCCTGCCAGCGTAGCGTCCGTATCGCCATCGTTGGGCACCTTGATGTAGCCGGGGAGTATGTGGCTGAGCAGGCCCATGTCCGTGGAGCCCTGGACATTGGAGGTGCCGCGCAGCGCGTTGATGCCGCCGCCGGCAAGACCCATGTTGGCCAGCAGGAGCTGGACAATGGAGTAGGCCCTTATGTTCTGCGTGCCGTAGGTGTGCTGAGTGGCGCCCATGGCGTACATGATGGTCCCGGCCTTGCCCCGGGCGCCGGTCTTGGCGTACTCGGCATAGACCTCACGCAGGTTGTCCACGGGGACTCCGGTGATGCGGGAGACCTTCTCTTCATCGTAGCGGCGGTACTGCTTCCAGAGGAGCTTGAGGACGCACCGATCGTGGAGCTCCGCCCAAGCCGCCTCATCATCAGCCCCTCTGTTGGTCCAGCCTTCCCAGTTCGGCGTGAGCAGCTTGGCCTCGGCGGTAGCACTGGCCATATCGGCGTACTTCCAGGTGGCCGGGGCATACTTGTTGTCCGCCCACCCGCTGAAGAAGCCGGGGGCGGGGTCCTCTCCGGGCAGCTTGATGCCGCTGTTGACGATGTATGCCACGTTGGTGTACTGCTGCACGTACTCGATGTTGTAGTTGCCGGGATGGAGCCTCATGTCCTTCAACAGGTAGTTGATCATCCCCCCCATGAAGGCGATGTCGGTGCCGGACCTCATCCGGACGAATATGTCAGCCTTGGAGGAGGTGCGGCTGAAGCGGGGGTCAACGTGGATCAGCTTCGCCGGGTTGTCCGGCCGCTCCATGGCCGCGGTGACCCACTTGAAGGATATGGGGTGGTTCTCTGCCGCGTTGGACCCGATGATCAGGATACAGTCGGCATTCCTGATGTCGATCCAGTGGTTGGTCATTGCCCCTCTGCCGAACGACTCTGCCAGAGCCGCAACTGTGGAGGAATGTCACAACCTGGCGCAGTGTTCGACGTAGGTCAGGCCAAGGGCCCGGTCCATCTTGGACAGGAGGTAGCACTCCTCGTTGTCCAGTTCTCCCCCACCGAAAGAACCCATTCTGTCCAACCGGTTGACCCTCTTGCCGTTCTCATCGGTCTCCAGGAAGGCCGCGTCGCGGGTCTCCTTGACCCGGCGGGCGATCATGTCCAGTATCTGGTCCCAGTCGTACTCCTGATCGTCCCAATCATCGGCCCCGGCCTGCCGGTGGAGAATCCGGGTGAGCCTCTCGGAGTTGACCTCCCCCTCCACTTCGTGGATCTGATACATGGCCATGCCCTTGGGGCAGAGGGAGCCCTGGTTTATGGGGTGATCGGGGTCGCCCTCTATCTTGATGCCCCCTTCACCGTTCTCCCCCCAGACGGTGACAATGGCCCCGCAGCCGACGGAGCAGTAGCAGCAGATAGTCTGCGTTTCGCTGGCCCTCAGCGGCAGCGGGAAGTTCTTGACCGCCAGCGCCGGCGTGTCAGGCATGGCACCGAAGGCCACCGCACCGGCCAGACCAGCTCCAGACAGCCTAAGGAAGTCCCTACGGTTCAAGTCCACAGGCCGTTTCCTCCTTTCTACCAGGCCGAGGACCAGTCGCTCCCAAAACAGAGAGGGCAGGCTGCATTCGCTGCCTTGCCCCCTCAGGATTCTCTGGCCTCCGGCTATGGATCACTTGGCCTAATGACCTGCCACCGAACTCTCCTCCCCTTCGCCTCTCACAAACAGGATCAAAGATAGCACAGGGCCAGTAAGCCATCTTGCGCCATAATGCCTGTTCCCGTTGCCGAAATGTCGCGCACCAGCAGGGGGCAGTAGGCATTTATGCCTACCCGTCCGCATGATCCACTCTGCCTGGCCGGGGATGAGGTCATGAGACAGGGTCGGTGCTTTGCCGCCTCTCCGGCAGTGTGCTAATCTGGTATTGCGGACAGGCCGGACATGGGAGGAATACCAGCCGAGAAGAAGTCAAGAGACGTGACCATGTTCTGCGGCAAGGGCGGGGTGGGCAAGACCACCTCAGCGGCGGCCACCGCCTTGAACCGCGCCGCAGCCGGCAGGAAGACCCTGGTGGTCTCCACCGACTTCACGCCGTCCCTGAGGGACATCTTCGAGGTGAACTCTTCTGATAAGCCGGCCAGGGTGACCGACAACCTGTACCTGGATGAGATCAGCTACGGCGATGTCAAGGCGCAATGGGAGAAGAAGTTCGGCCCCCAGATGTACGACGTGTTCTCCACCTTCGTTGACATCGACTACGGCGAGTTCACCAGCTTCGTGGCCACCATCCTTCCCGGCATCAGAGACGAGTTCATGGTGGACTACATCAGGGAGCTCAGTGAATCCGGCAGGTTCGAGAGCATAGTCTGGGATACCGCTCCGGCAGGGCAGACCCTGGGGCTGCTGAGGATGCCCTCCCTGATGAATCACCATCTGAAGCCGGCAGCCAGGATCTACTCATCGCTCAAAGCAACGCCGAACATGAAGCGCTCGGTCCTGGGGGTGATCAGGGAGTGGCAGGAACTCTCTGACAGAGACATGGAGTTCCTGAGGAGCAGGGTGGAGTTCAGTATCGTCACCATAGCCGAAGCCCTGGCGGTGCGCCAGCTGGATGACCTCTTCAGTGAGTTCAACGGTTACGGACTGACCATGGACAGACTGATCGTCAATCAGGTGGTGGAGAAGGCTGACTCGTCGTTCCTGGAGACCAAGGCCCGGATGCAGCAGGGCTACCTGGCGGAACTGAAGGGGAGATATGGACTGAACTCCTGCATCTTGCCCCTTCTCCCCTATGAAGTGAAGGGCATCGAGAGGATCAGAGAGGTCGAGAGACGGCTCTTCGGCCAGATTGACCAGCAGGCAGGCTAGTGCAGGGGGGTCTCATTTGATGAAGGCTTGTGGAGCAACGGAGGTGGGCACCTCTGAGCCCCGGCCTTGGCTCAACAAAATGACCTGCCAAGCAAAGGGGGGGAGCCTTGTGCTCCTAGCCTGCCTGCTGACATCCTCTCTAACTACAGTCGCGTCCTCCTGAGTCGCCCGGAAATCCCCTCGCTATCTCAATTGCCACAGAAGCACATCCTCAGGCCGGCAGCGCGCCACGGCGCACAATCACGCCGGAGCATGGAGCAGGCCTGTAGCTCCTATCCGGCAGCGCGAAAGAGGCACAAAGCAATGCCACCCCGGGCAGAGTTGTGAACGGCTCCGGCAGGACCACCAGGGTGATCCCCGCCAATCTGAGGAGGCCGCGCAGCGTCCTGGGGTTGCGTCTTCTTCTCATCTTCCCTATCCTCAAGTTCCCGGCTTGCCGTCGGGAACCAGCATTCCAGTTCATCCCAGACAGAGTCCCTTCAATTCAGTGCTTGGTCAACCAGGGATCACCGAATCCTTTGTTGATTCCGGCCTCACCGGTCTAGGACCAGGGGTTCATCATGCCCATGACCACAATGCACATGGATATGACCACAAAACCCCAAACCATGACTTCCGTCTTGCTCGGCATTGTCTCTGCCTCCTCCATCCCTCCGGGGGCGCCCAGCAACCGGGCAAGGGCAGGTCATCCTGCGCCTTGTACTTGCTGCCTCCTCAGTCTCGCTGTTGTGCTTCGAACGAATGAGGCGAATTCCATCCGCCAGGTCTGACTCTAGCGCCGGGCCCACTCCCCTTTGACCACAGCCAAGTACGCCGCGTTGAGCAGTAGCAGTATGGCGATGAAGAACGGGAATACCTTGGCCTGCGGCGAGGAGAATATGACCCACTCAGATATACCTGACATCGCGAAGAACAGGATCAATCCGGCCATCACGTTGAGCCATGACAGTAGCTGCGGCATCGTCTGACCTCCCCTCTACACAGTTTCGATTCGGACCACTTTCGTTACTTGTGCCCGCTCACATTGCTCCGAGGCGGGCCTGTCACCCACCTTCAGGCATACTTCATGCTCAATCGGGTCAACTTGCTCGGCTGAGCCTGGGCAGTGGTCTTGACGTTCTGCTTGATGCCGGCGAACCAGCCGGTTTCTACGGTCTGCTTGATCCCCGTGGCCACCAGGTTGATCTTCACCTGTCCGGTGAGCTCCTCCTTGGGCAGGTTCATGCCGAAGAAGATGGAGGCGGTGGGGTCAACATGCTTGGCGATGAGGGTTGCCGCCCTCTGCACCGATCCCAAGGTGAGGTCCGGCCCGCCGGTGAAGGTGAACAGAACACCCTTGGCACCATGGACATGCGTCTCCAGCAGGGGCTCGAAGATGACTTCCTCAGCGGCATGCTCGGCAGCATTGGGACCCTCGCCGCGCCCGGTGGTCATGATGGCAATCCCCGGGATGCTCATCACCTTCTTCACATCAGCCAGGTCGCAGTTGATCTCCCCGGGGATATTGATCAGCTCAGAGATGGCCGTGATACCCTCAGATACAACGCGATCCGCGGCAGCGAAGGCTTCCCGAACGGGCACATCATGGTCGCCCAGCCTGAGCAAGTGGTCATTGGGGACGATGATGGTGCTGTTCACCCGCTCGATGAGGCGGCGCAGACCACCGAGGGCCACCTCAGCCCTCTTGGCGCCTTCGAAAGAGAAGGGCGTGGTGACTACGGCGACGACGAGCGCCCCGGCCTCCCGGGCGATCTCGGCCACCACCGGAGCCGAACCGGTGCCGGTGCCCCCACCCATCCCCGCGGCGATGAAGACCAGGTCAGCGCCCCTGAGGACCTTCTGAAGGACCATCATGTTCTCTCTGGCGGCCATTTCTCCGACCTTGGCATCGCCGCCAGCCCCGAAGCCCTGGGTGAGATGCGACCCGATCTGGATGCTATGGTGAATGGAATTGACGCTGGAGGTCAGCTCGAGGGACTTGACGTCGGTGTTCATCACGACATACTCGACGCCCCGCACCTGGTAGTGCTGATGCATCATTCGCCGCACGGCATTGCAGCCACCGCCACCTACGCCTATGACTTTGATGCGGGCTACCACCCTACCAGCATCGCCCGCCCTCATTATCTCCATCTGTTCCATCTTTCAGCGTCTCCCCTCTTCGTAGTTTCGTCCTTCGGGCTACTGGCCTGGTACACGAACGAGACCGATATGGCTGGCTGCCGGACCGGACGTTGGACCGGCGGAACGATCATCGAGGTCCGCAGTCGGACCGATGCCGCCCTGCCGCCTCGACATCACTTCTCCTGCCGGCTGCGTCCCAGCACAAGGTAGACCGAGCTGCCGATGGCCAGAATGCCGCCAACGGCAACGATGATCTTGGCCCCGACGCTGCTGAACTGGTTCCAGTCCGATATGTCTGAGAGCACCTGGCTGAACACGCCGGACATAATCAGAGACAGCAGGAAGAATCCGACTATGACGTTGAACCAACCTAGTGCACGTGACATTGTGCCTCCCTCCTTCAGATCGCCTTCCGATTCCCGGCAGCCATCAGGCTACCATCTGGCGGCCTTGTTCAGCTTCTCTCCCAGACCGGAGAGCCACTTCCCCGCGGACGACGCGGTGCGTGACGGCGCGGACGCGGCATGCGTTGCGTGCGACGGTGCCGATGACACCGATGGGCCAGACCCCGATGATCTGATCCCGGTGGCAATCAGGGTTACCTTGGCCTTGCCCCGGAGCTCCTCACTAAGCGAAGCCAAGCCGAACTTGAAGTTACATTCAGGGTGAGCTTCGCGGGCCACCAGGGTGGCCGCTTCATTCACTTCGCCGAGACTGAGGTCGAGTCCACCGGAGAAGCTGACCAGGAGTCCCCTGGCTCCCTTCATGGTTACGTCCAGGAGGGGATTGGAGATGGCCTTCTCCGCAGCATCCATGGCGGGATGCGCCCCTTCACCAGTACCCATGGCCATGATGGCAGTCCCCTGCAGACGCATGACGCCCTTCACATCGGCCAAGTCTACGTTGATCTCTCCGGGAACGTTGACCAGCTGCGAGACGCTGAGAATGCCCTCGCTGACCACTTCATCAGCCATGGAGAAGGCCTGGCTGATGCTGGCATCATGATCTGAGTACTGCAGAAGGCGGTCATTGTGGACGACGATCATGTTGTCCACCATGGACTTGAGCCGGCCGACGCCATCCATGGCCACGTCAAAGCGCTTCCTGCCTTCAAATGAGAATGGCGTCGTTACAACTGCGAGAACGAGAGCCCCGCTCTCTCTGGCGGTTGCGGCCACCACCGGAGCCGCACCAGTCCCCGTACCCCCGCCCATACCCACGGTCACAAAGACCAGCTCGGCATCCTTGAGGGCCCGCTTGAGAAGGAAGTCGGCTTCCTCCGCCGCCCGGCAACCCACCTTGGGATCGCCGCCGGCGCCGAATCCGTGAGTGAGGTGCTCACCGATCTGCAGTGAGAGGGCCCCATCCACCAGATCCAGGGATTTCACATCCGTGTTGGCTACTATGTACTCCACGCCAGGGATCCGCTGGTTTCGCATCATGCGGCGGACGGTGTTGCAGCCACCACCGCCGACACCTATGACCTTGATCAGTGCCGGCGCCCTGGCCCGATCCATTGATCTCATTCCTCCCCGCATCGAATCGATCATATGACTCCCCCTTCACTTAATTATTGCGATTGGCTCTGTTGTTCTGACCGGAGGAGAGGGAATTCCTCTCCTCCATGTGTCCGAAGACCGTGGCCAGCCTCCTGCCCTAGCCTGAGCGAGAGGAGGCTGGATCACCCTACCCTCGTTCCCGCCAAGCCGGTCTCTCATCCCCGAAGAAGGCCAGCATCACTGCATTCCCGATCAGCAAGACCGAGAGGATGAACACGATCAGTCTGGATGTCGGGGACGAGAACCAGGTCCAGGCTATGTCCGAGAGGGCAAACAGAAGCAGCCCGCCGACCAGCAGGTTGCCCCAACTCAACAAACGTGACATCTCATGACCTCCTTAACTGCGATGGCCGTAGGGCTCAGCCTCTGACACGGCAAGGTAGACCGCGTTCACCAGTAGCAGTATGCCGATGAGAAAGGGGAACACCTTGGCCTGGGGTGTGGAGAATATGACCCACTGGGTTATGCCCGACATGGCAAAGAACAGGATCAATCCCGCTGCTGTGTTGAGCCATGCTAACAACCGTGACATCTTACCTGACCCCCTTTTCGGCTTGATTCAGCCGCCACTTGCATCCCATGCTGTCGACAGGGTTCCAGGCGCCCTCCTCTAGCCCCTGCCCCTCCGCTGCCCGGTGAGCACCTCCTTGATGGTCTCGCCCATCTCAGCCAGCCAGTTAGTGGGGAGCGCCGGGTTTATGCCGGTGGCCACCAGAGTCAGCTTGACCTGGTTTCTCATCTCTTCGCTGGCGGTGGACATGCCGAAGAACATGGTGCAGTCAGGATGGACTTCCCTGGCGATGAGATTGGCCGCGTCGTTTACCTCGCCGAGGGTCAGATCCGGGCCGCCGCTGAAGTTGAACAGAATGCCCCGGGCACCCTTGATGTCGATGTCCAGCAAGGGGTTGGAGATGGCCTGCTCCGCAGCCTCCTGAGCCGGGTAGCGAGCCTGGGAATCCGCTCTGCCGATGGCCATGAGGGCGCCGCCCGGTATGCCCATGACGCTCTTCACGTCGGCCAGGTCTACATTGATCTCTCCGGGCACATTGATCAGCTGCGAAACGGCCAGGATGCCTTCCGAAACGGCTTCGTCAGCGACCGCGAAGGCATGGCCGGTGGGGCTGTTCTGCTCCACGAACTGAAGCAGGCGATCATTGTGAATGATGATGAGATTGTCCACCGCCGGCCGCAATCGGCGGATGCCGGTCAGAGCCAGAGAGAAGCGCCTCTTTCCCTCAAAGGAGAACGGTGTGGTCACCACGCCGATAACCAGCGCCCGGCTCTCCTTGGCTATCTCGGCCACGATGGGAGCAGCACCCGTGCCCGTGCCACCGCCCATGCCCGCCGTGATGAACACAAGTTCGGCATCCTTGAGAGCGCGCTTCAACAAGAAGCGACCCTCCTCTGCAGCCTTCTCCCCTACCCTGATGTCCCCGCCGGCCCCAAAGCCACGGGTCAGATGCTCTCCTATCTGGACCGAGAGTATCTCCGTGGGGCAGGAATCAAGGGACTTGATGTCCGTATTACATACGATGTACTGGACTCCGGGGGTCGGCTTCTTGAGCATCCGGCGTACGGCGTTGCATCCTCCTCCGCCCACGCCAATTACCTTAATGGGTGCGGGCACTCTCATGGTTCTTTCGTCCACTGCTCCCTCCTTTCGAATATTTTGTCTGACGCTATGGACCAAAGCAAGAGATGAAACGACGCCTGATATTTAAGCCGAAAGAAAAATGCCTTGTCAAGATGTTTTTCGATATGAAACACATTGTTTACATTATGTAATTATGTGCACTGCATTGCCCAAATATTACAGTATGATCTCATTTCAATAGATATTTCATGATGCATTGAAATTGCATGGTAATCTCAGACTTGACATGCTTCCTCGCCGGGGCTATATTGTTGAAACACTGCAAAGGAGTTGCCGAGGTGACCAGGGAACCGAAGGAAAGGATCCGCCTCCCCCCATACCTGACCTATGCCACCTGGCACAGGCTGCTGGAATCCCTGCGGCGGCACACGCCATCGCACCTGGACCGGAGCCACCTGATGTACCTGGGGTTCTCGCAGAGCACCGCCCTGACCATCAAGTCGGCCCTGTCCTTCCTGGGCCTGATCGACCCGCATACCGGGGAGCCGACGGTGCGGCTCAGGGCACTGCTGGAAGCCAAGGGGGAGGACTACAAGGCCCAACTGAAGGACATGGTTGAGTCGGCCTATCAGCCCGTGCTCGGAGACCTCGACCTGCGGCAGACCACCCTGGGGAAGATAGAGGAGCGTTTCAAGCACTACGGCGCCGAGAAGAACGTGGGCAGCAAGTGCCTTTCCTTCTTCTTGGCCCTGGCCAAGGACGCAGGGATAGCGCTATCGCCCAACCTGGTGACCAGGTCCAGGCTGGGGGCGGCCCAGAGCGTGGCCCATCCGGTGCCCGCCCTGCCCCGGACCAGGCGGGGATCATCTTCATCGAGGCACCATCCGGCCAGCACGAGGGCTGCCGGCCCACACCACTTCGCCAGCAAACTGCCCGATTTCGATCCGGGTTGGCCCAAAGAGGTCCGGGAGGAGTGGTTTGCCCGTTTCCAGACCCTGGTGATCCTGATTGACAAGTTCCCTCAGTTCAACGCCGACTGGCCGGACGAGCTCAAGCTGAAGTGGTTCGAACACATGAAGGGCTTCATGGGCAGCGGTCCGGCCAACTCCGGGGCCGGCTAGACAGGCATCCCCTGCAGGGCCACCGGGCTGCTCTTGTCCACCCTGACCGGCACCAGTCTCCCCACCAGGTCGGGGTTGCCGGGGAAGAAGACCAGCTTGTCACCCCTGGTTCTGCCCCACCACCTGCCTCCCTTCAAACCCTCCACCAGCACCTCCACCTTCCCGTACACCAGACCAGCGTTGATTTCGCCGGCGATGCGCAGTTGCATGGCCTCCAGCCTCCCGCGGCGGGATTCCTTCTGCTCCCTGGAGACGTCGTCCTCCATCTTTCGTGAAGCGATGGTGTCGGGCCGGGGCGAATAGGCGGCGATGTGAACCTTGTCGAATCTCAGCTCACTGAGGAGGTTCGCCGTCCGGGCGAACTGCTCCTCCGTCTCCCCGGGGAAACCCACAATCACGTCCGTGCTCAAGCAGATGCCGGGGACACGGCGCCGGATGTCCGTCACCAGCCTGCGGTACTGGTCTGCAGTGTAGCCCCGCCGCATCAGGCTGAGGATCGCGTCGTCCCCCGCCTGAACGGGGAGACTGATGTGCTCGCAGACCTTGTCCAGATCGGCGACGGCACCTATCAGCCGCGGGCTCATGTGGTTGGGGTGGTTGGTGAGGAATCGGATGCGCTCCAGACCCGCCATCCTGTTCAACTCGGCCAGCAGACCGGCCAGGTCCGGCCCCGATGGCAAGTCGTTCCCATAGAGATCGACGATCTGGCCCAGGAGGGTGACTTCCTTCACGCCCCGCTCGACCAGTGCCTCCACCTCGGAGCAGATCTCTGTCAAGGGCCGGCTTCTGGCCCGGCCACGCCGATAGGGGACAACGCAGTAGGCACAGAAGTTGTCGCAGCCGTGTATCACCGGCACGAAGGCGGCAACCGTGCCGCCCGGCGGGGTCGCGGCACCGCCTCTCTGGGCCGAGTCCGACGACTCGCGTTCACTGATCCAGTCCTCAAGACCCTGCCATTGCTGGGGCTGGAAGAAGATGTCCACCCAGGGGAAGCGCCGCCTGAGATCATCCACCCTGGAGTCCACCATGCACCCGGTCAGGGCGATGGTCACCGCAGGACACTTCTTCTTCAGTCCTTTGAGGGAGTTGAGCCTGTTGACCACCCTGGTCTCAGCGCTTCCCCGGACCACACAGCTATTCAGGACGACTATATCCGCCTGCTCGGCCTGCGGCGCAGGTGAGTACCCGGCCCGCTCCAGAGTGCAGGCCATGTGCTCCGAATCGGCCTTGTTCATCTGACAGCCGATGGTCCAGATATAGTAGCCGGACATAGGGAGATGTCACCTCAGAGCAGGTCAGTCACAGGCTCGGCTGGGAAGGGTGCTGGATCCGGGAGGAAGGCTGCTGGCACACCGATGCGGAGGTCTCTCTATCCTGGCGGAGGGAGTGGGATTCGAACCCACGACAGAGGTTTAAGCCCCTGTAAGCGCTTAGCAGGCGCCCGCACTAGGCCTCTATGCGATCCCTCCCGATTCAAACAGCGCTGCAGGCAGTCCCCGGGGCAGACGGCGAGGGCCGTGCCTCTCCATAGCTCGACTCCCACATATCCACCTGGATGCCAGGATACCTCTCCAAGAGGGCCTGCCTGATGCGGTTCCGGTCCCTCTCGTCCCCAATGGTCTCCACTTCCGAGACAGGTCTGCCGCCATCATCGTGGTCCACGTTCCTTCTGAGCAGGAAGCCGGGGACCTGAACATAGCCCCAGTTCCGCGGTGCGCTGCAACAGGAGTTGTCGATGCAGGCATACCCCAGGATGTAGAGCACCTCCCGCCCTTCGTGCGAGAGGCTGCCTTCCTCCATGGCAACGCAGTACCCCGCCCGTCCTTTGACGTCCTCCCCCAGTTGGGGATGGGAGAACCTGAACACCTTGCCGGTACCTGCCACGAAGGCAATTATAGCACATCATGCCGTTCGCGCCGCACCCGTTTGACGATGAGTGGGCCGCCCGGAGACACCGTCTAGCCTGCGGTGCGCTCTTCCAGGGCCGTGAGCTCCTTGAGGGCGTCCTGGTAGATGTGCAGAGTCCTGGCATCGAAGAGCACGAAGGTGACCTCTCTGACCGAACTCCGCTGAGCCAGTAAGTCGAGCACCGTCCGCAGAGCGATCACCGCGGCCTGTCCCGTGGGGTAGCCGTACGCGCCGGTGCTTATCGAAGGGAATGAGACGCTCTCTATGCCACGGACTGCCGCCAAGTGCAGGCTCTCCCTGTAGGCGCTGGCCAGAAGCTCTGGCTCGCCCGCCTGGCCACCGCGCCAGACGGGACCGACGGTGTGGATGACGTATCTCGCCTTGAGGTTCCCTCCGCCGGTGATCACGGCCTTTCCCGCCGGCAGCCTGCCCTGCCGGGAGACGATCTGCCTGCACTCCTCGAGGATGACCGGCCCGCCCGCGCGGTGAATGGCACCGTCAACGCCGCCCCCTCCCATCAGGCTGGAATTGGCCGCGTTGACTAGGGCCCCCGTGGTCTGTTCAGTGATATCCCCTTGAACAAGGAGGAGCCTGCTTCCGTTGCTGATGACGACTTCCATCCAGGACCACCGTTCCAGACCAGCTTCGCAGCTCCATGGTAGCAGATTCCTGGTGGCCAGTGAACCGGCCAGGATCCCCGTGTGCAGAGGAACGGGGGAGCGGACTTCAGGCGATAGATGTGCCAAACCCCGCGATCTCAGGACGCGGGGTTTGGTCTTGTCATTCAGGTACTTATGTCAACTATGTTCTGTGGATGCAGACGTCACCACTGGCCGCTAGTCGCCAGGACGGGCCAGCGACCAGACCACCCTGATGGCAGTGATGATGGCCGCAGGGGTCATGAACACGGCGATGTAGTCCACCATGCCATTGAGGACTTCCCCCATGCCATCGATCACCTTGTCCAGCGAGTCGAATCGGCCTGTGTTGCCCACGACCACGAGGGCAACCGCTGCCACCAGGAACGGTATCATCTCCCTGCTGGTGATGTTGAACAGGCCTACGATGATGCCCAGGATCACCAGGGCAAGCAGGATGCTACCGTTGTCCCGTTCCACGCCGCCGGCAATAATGGCCAGGAGCATGCCTGCAAGGAAGGCAATGGCCCCGAGGGCCACTATCAGGCCACCCTGAGTCCTCGACGTCGAATCTCTGCTCATTAGGCGATCTCACCCTCCTTTCTAGAGCCCTTCTCGCTCTGAGGCAGAAGTCTAGAACAGGCCGTGCTGCTTGTCAAGAGGCGTCAGTGCGGGGACGCCACGCAGCGCCAGCTTGACATGGAGGTTATGGCTGGCCCAGAATATGCTCTGATTCCCGGGCCTGGCAACCGGGCGATGTCTTGTTGTCTGATGCAAACCCGAGTGCTCTTCATCAACACCCCCTTCCCTTTCGACGAACATCCCGTGCCGCCACTGGGCCTGGCATACATCGCCGCCGCGCTGGAGAATGAGGGCGCCGATGTGCAGGTACTCGATCTCCTGGTGGCCCAGTACACCCCCCGGGCACTGAAGAGGAAGCTGAAGGAGTACCAGCCGCATTTCGTGGCGGCCACCTGCTCCACCTTAAACTACCACATCGCATCGAGAATCCTCCGGGTGTGCAAGAACCATGACCCCGGCCTGACCACCCTCATCGGCGGGCCACATGTGAGCTTCACAGCGGCGGACGTGATTGCGCAAGCCCCATGGATCGACATCGTGGTGAGGGGAGAGGGCGAGCACACCCTGGTGGATCTGCTCAACGCACTGGCCGGGGGGAGGGATCTGTCCAGCGTGCCGGGAATCGCCTACCGAAGGAACGGGGAGGCCGCGCTGACACCACCACGGCCCTTGATCAAGGAGCTCGATCGACTGCCCCTGCCTGCCCGCCACCTCCTGCCCCTGTCGAAGTACCGGGCCCTGAAGGCTCCGTGCACAGTGATCACCAGCCGAGGGTGTCCCTTTGGATGCATCTTCTGTTCAGCCCCCAAGATGTTCGGCCGCGGGGTGCGGTTCCGGGACCCCGAGGCGGTGGTCGACGAGATCGAGATGATCAACCGGGAGTTCGGCTTCCGGCAGATCAACATCGTGGACGATACCTTCACGGTCAAGGACCGGCACGTCCAGGGCATCTGCGAGGGTTTGATGGACCGCGGCCTGAACATCCAGTGGTCTGTCTACTCACGGGTGGACACGGTCAGCCCACGGCTGCTGCGGCTGATGAAGCGGTCGGGCTGCTCGTGGGTCTGCTTCGGACTGGAGTCGGGATCGCAGAAGATCCTGGAGAACATCAAGAAGAGGATCACGGTAGCTCAATCGAGGCAGGCGGTGAAGATGGCCAAGGAGGCGGGCATGGAAGTAATGGTGTCCTTCCTCCTGGGCCTCCCCGGCGAGAACGGCAGGACGGCTCGGCAGTCGGTCAGCCTGGCAGATGAGCTGCGCAGGGAATTCGGGGTCTACTACGGCTTCCATATCCTGGCCCCGATGCCCGGCACGGAGGTCCGCGAGAAGGCCAACGAATACGGAATCAGGATCCTCAGCCAGGACTGGGCCAAGTACGACGCCAACCGGCCGGTGTCCGAACCCACCGGCTTCTCCGGGGACCGAATGACAAGAATACTGGCCGACTACGAGCGGTCCATCAGCGCCGCGTGGGACAACATCCAGGCGGAGGCCAGCAAGGGAGACCCGCTCTGCCAGGAGAGGGTGTCCACCACGGCCACTCAGGACTTCGTGTGGAAGCTGCTGAAGAGCAATGCCATAGAGAAGCTGGGGCACCGGAAACACTGCCCCGGAGACCTGGCCGAGAGGGTATCTCGTATGATCGATGTGCCTCCGGACACCGCGGAACGAGAGATGGCCAGGTTGCTGGCCGCCGGCAACATCGTTCCCGCCAGGACGGAAGGCGGGGATGGCCAGATCTGGCGGTGGGCCTGAAGCCCAAGCGCCCCGATGGGACCGCGCAGGGCAACCGCCGCCGACAGTCCCCAGGAACCAGCGCCCAACCCCCGATCAGCGGTTTGCCGGTGCAGGCACGCATGCTGTATCATTGACATCTGATTCACGCCTTCGAGTCGAAGGACAACGCGGGAACTCGACACCAGAACAGCTCTGCTAGTGCCATGATACAGCGGCTGTCCGGTGCGAGACAGGAGGTTCGAGTTGGCGACGGCGCTGAGCGGAATTCGAGTGATCGACCTTACCGGCCTGGGGCCATCATCCCTAGTCTCGATGACAATGGCGGACATGGGAGCAGAAGTGATAAAGCTGGACATGCCGCCTGGTGGCGGGCACAGGGGAGTCGGCGACGGTCTGGACTACTTCCCGCAAGAGGCGGAGGAAGCGGAGAGGATGACCGCCTACGTGGCCATCAACCGCAACAAGAAGAGCATTGCGGTCAATCTCCGCACCGAAGCCGGGCAGAGGGTCTTTCACAAGCTGGTGGCAACGTGCGATGTCGTCATCGAGAGTTTCCGTCCCGGCGTTATGGACCGGATGAATGTGGGCTACGAGGCCCTATCCAAGACCAATCCGAAGATCATCTACTGCGCTGTCTCGGGCTACGGTCAGACCGGGCCATACAAAAGCCTGCCCGGTCACGATGCCAACTACGCCGGCTTCGGCGGCGTTCTGGGCCTGACGGGGGACAAGAAGGACGGCGGACCGGTGATGGCCCTCAACGTCGTGGCCGATCTGGCCGTGGCCTATCTGAATGCCACCGTGGGGGTGCTGCTGGCCATCTGTGCCAGGGAGAGGACCGGCAAGGGCCAGATGGTGGACATCTCCATGGCCGACGGCGTGGTGGGACTGCTCGCCGGGATACCGGGCGCAACAGAGTACTTCTACAGCGGGGTGCTGCCGCGGCGGGGAGACACGCTGACCAGTGGTAACAGTCCCTTCTACACCGCCTATCAGACCAAGGACGGGAAGTACGTCACCATATGCCCCATTGAACCCCGGTTCTGGCACAACATGTGCAAGGCGCTGGGCCGCGAAGACCTGGTCCCTCATGAGTTCGCGCCCAGCCCCAAGAAGGAGGAGATCCTGCAGGACCTGCAGAAGATCTTCCTCACCAAGACCCGCGATGAGTGGTTCGACTTTCTGGGGAAGGCGGATGTCCCTGTGGGGAAGGTTCTGGATGTAGACGAGGTATTCAAGGATCCTCAGGTGATCCAGCGGCAGATGGTGGTTGACGTGCCCCATCCCAAGTTCGGGGCGATCAAGCAGATCGGCGTGAGCATCAAGCTCTCCGATACCCCGGGGACGATCCGGAGCCTGGCCGTGCCCCTGGGCCGCCACACGCAGGAGGTGCTCTCGGGCCTGGGTTACTCCAAGGCCGATATCGAGAAGTTGTGCCAGGAGAACGTAGTGGCCTAGGCCGGGCTCTCCCGGCTGCCAACCTTTCCGGGCAACCCTTCTGTCTTCCCGGAGGCCCCGTCCTCCGGAGCGCGATCCGCAAATGCCCTTGACAAGAAACAACCGTTTGTTTCATAATAGAGGATTGTAAATCATCACATGTTGTGTGATCCCTCTGTCGTTCCCATTTAAGTGTACCTGCCATTGACATTTCCTCTTTTCGCTGTCTCATAGGCTCCAGGCGCATCACACCCATGTAAAGGAGAGCAGACATAGGACAGGAGTTGATTTCTGCAACGCAAGCCTCCGAAGCACCGACAACCCCCAGAAAGTCTTTCGCAAAGACACACCAAGTTCTAGAAATCCCCAGCCTCATTCAGGTCCAGTTCGACTCCTTCTCCAGGTTCCAGGAAGAGGGTCTGCGGGAGCTTTTCCAGGACCTGACCATCCAGGACGCGCGACTTGAGCTGCGCTTCCTGAACTGCGAACTGGGAGCCCCGAAGAACTCCATGCCGGAGTGCCGCGAGCGGGATCTGACCTACGCCGCCCCTCTCTACGCCAAGGTGCAACTGATAGTCAAAGAGACCGGCGAGATCAAAGAGCAGAACATCTTCATCACCGACATCCCGCTGATGACGCCCAACGGCACCTTCATCATCAACGGTGCGGAACGCGTGGTCGTCAGTCAGCTCATCCGTTCCCCCGGGCTGTATCTGACCACCAACGCCGACATAGCCAGCGGCCGAGAGCTCTGCTACGGCAAGCTGATACCCGAGCACGGGTCCTGGCTTGATTTCGAGACCACCAGCAAGAACGTGATCTGGGTCAAGGTGAATGGCAAGAGGCGGTTCCCCATAACCACCCTGCTGAGGGCGGTGGGCTACCCAGCGAACGAGGACATCTTCAAGCTCTTCGAAGATGTGGACACGTCCCCCGACTACTCGTTCGTGGCCGCCAGCGCCAAGCAGGATTCGGCCATCAAGAACGAGAATGAGGCCATACTGGAGATCTACCGGCGTCTGCGTCCCGGAGACCTGCCGAACCTGGAGAACGCCAAGACGCTGCTGAACAACCTCTTCTTCAATCCCCGGCACTACAACCTGGGCAGGGTGGGTCGCTACAAGCTGAACAAGAGGCTGGGACGGGACGTCTCCACCATCGGGCAGGAGAGCCTGTCACTCACCTCCGAGGACCTGGTGGAGATAATGCGGCACATCATCATGGTCAATAACGCCATGGAAGCGCCCGACGACATCGACCATCTGAGCAACCGGAGGCTGCGCACCGTCGGCGAGCTGATCCAGAACCACTGCCATGTGGCCTTGTTCAACCTGGAGAGGATGATAAAGGAACGGATGAGCATCGTTGACCCGGAGACGGTCACGCCCAATGCTCTGATCAACACCAGGCCGATAACCGTGGCCTTAAGGGATTTCTTCAGCGGTTCACAGCTGTGTCAGTTCATGGACCAGACCAATCCCCTGGCAGAGCTGACCCACAAGCGCCGTCTGTCGACACTTGGTCCCGGCGGACTGTCACGGGAACGCGCCGGCTTTGAAGTCCGCGACATCCACAACTCGCACTACGGCCGCATCTGTCCCATCGAGACGCCAGAAGGCCCCAACATCGGGCTGATCAGCTCCATGGCCACCTGGGCCTCAGTCGACGAATACGGGTTCATAACCACCCCGTACAGAAGAGTGCTCCGAGAGGTGGCCAACAAGCCGGAGCAACTGGTGGGCAGAACACTCAAGGAGTCGCTGGCTGACTCAGAAGGGCATGTCATCGGCGAACAGGGGACAACCGTCACCCAGAGCATGGCCAAGCAGATCGCCAAGGTGTCCCGCAAGACAGTGAAGGTGCTGCCATTCGTCTCCAAGCAGATCGTCTACCTTCCGGCTGACAAGGAAGAGGACTATGTCATTGCCCAGGCCAGCGCCCCGCTGACAGAGCAGGACCACTTCAGCGAAGGCAGAGTTGAGGTCAGGAAGGGTCACCGGTTCTACAGAGAGACGCCCGAGCACATCGACTTCATGGACGTGTCACCGAAGCAGATTGTGGGCGTGTCGGCCTCGCTGATCCCGTTCCTGCAACACGATGACGCCAACCGGGCGTTGATGGGTTCCAACATGGAACGCCAGGCAGTGCCTCTGCTCTGCCCTGAATCGCCGATTGTGGGGACAGGCATGGAGCGGCAGGTGGCCCGGGACAGCGGCCAGTTGATCCTGGCCGAGGCTGACGGCGAAGTACTGTCCGTTGCCGGCAGCGCGATTGTAGTCAGGAACGACAGCGGTGAGGAACAGGTCTATCCGCTGCTGAAGTTCGTCCGCACCAACCAGGGCACGTGCATCAACCAGCACCCCATAGTACAGAAGGGCCAGCGGGTGCATGAAGGGCAGGTGCTGGCCGACAGCTCTGCCACCGAGGAGGGGATACTGTCCCTGGGCCAGAATGTGCTCTGCGGCTTCATGAGCTGGGAAGGCTACAACTTCGAAGACGCCATCATAGTCTCCGAGAGGATCGTCAGGGATGACAAGTTCACTTCCATTCATATCGAGCGATACGAGGTTGAAGCCAGAGAGACGAAGCTGGGTGCCGAGGAGATAACCAGAGACATCCCCAACGTGGGCGAGGAGAGCCTGCGCAAGCTCGACGATGACGGCATCATTCAGGTGGGCGCCACGGTTGAGTCGGGGGACATCCTGGTGGGCAAGATCACCCCCAAGGGCGAGACGGAGCTGACCGCCGAGGAGAAGCTGCTCCGGGTCATCTTCGGGGAGAAAGCCAGGGAGGTGAAGGACACCTCTCTCCGGGTGCCCCACGGTGAAAAGGGTCTGGTCATTGCGGTGAAGACCTTCGTCAACCGCGATGAACTGCCTGAAGGTGTGAGCAAGCTGGTCAGGGTATGGATCGCCCAGAAGCGCAAGGGCTCCGAGGGCGACAAACTGGCCGGAAGACACGGGAACAAGGGAGTCATCGCCCGGATACTGCCGGTGGAGGACATGCCCTTCCTGCCCGACGGCACTCCCCTGGATATCATCCTCAATCCCATCGGGGTGCCATCCAGAATGAATCTGGGGCAGATCTTCGAGGCCCATCTCGGCTGGGCGGCCAACGAGCTAGGTTTCAAGTGCGATTGCCCCGTCTTTGAAGGGCCCGACACGGCGATCATAGAGGACGCGCTGGCCAAGGCCTGGATCGTCCGGCAGGCCAATGCCGGCAGCACCAGCCTGGTATCGGAGCCCGGCGAGAGGCTGCGGCAGGCCGAATCCTGGCTGGAAGCGCAGGGAGAGAATCCCGGGGAGGTGTTCGGACAGAACCACGACGGGAATGCCAAGTGGGTCTGCCTCCGCCTCTGGCTGAAGGAGCAGGGCGTCTCCGTCAAGGGCCTCTCCAACAAGCAGGTGCAACACCAGGTGGAGAAGGTCAGCCGGGAGAAGCAGCTCTCTCCGCCAATCTACGGCAAGACCCCTCTCTACGACGGCCGGACCGGCAGGCCGTTCGATCAGCCGGTGACGGTGGGCTACGTCTACGTGATGAAGCTCATCCACCTAGTGGAGGACAAGGTCCACGCCCGGTCAACGGGCCCGTACACCCTGATCACGCAGCAGCCGCTGGGCGGCAAGGCGCAGTTCGGCGGGCAGAGATTCGGGGAAATGGAGGTCTGGGCCCTGGAAGCCTACGGGGCGGCCTACACCCTCCAGGAACTGCTGACCATCAAGTCGGACGATATCGCGGGCAGAGCCAAGGCCTATGAAGCCATCACCAAGGGCGATGACGTGCACCCACCGGGCCTGCCGGAGTCCTTCAACGTCCTGGTCCGCGAACTGCAGAGTCTGGGGCTGGCAGTTGAGCTATCCAGCGGTGAGAAGATTTAGCCAGGGAGGAATTGACATTGCTTAGTGCTGACAGCCTGACCGGAATACGGATCTCACTCGCTTCGCCGCAGCACATCAAGAGCTGGTCCTGGGGCGAGGTGGTCAAGCCGGAGACCATCAACTACCGCAGCCTGAAGCCGGAGAGGGATGGCCTCTTCTGTGAGAGGATCTTCGGACCCACCAAGGACTTCGAATGCTATTGCGGGAAGTACAAGAAGGTGCGCTACAAGGGCATACGCTGCGACAGGTGCGGCGTGGAGGTGACACTGTCCAAGGTGCGCCGAGAGCGCATGGGCCACATCGAGCTGGCGGCGCCGGTGGCGCACAGCTGGTTCGTCAAGGGAATCCCCAGCCGGCTGGGGCTGCTCCTCGACCTGTCACCTCGCAGTCTGGAGCGCGTGATCTATTTCGCCCAGTACATCATCACCAGCATCGACGAAGCCGCCAGAGAGGAGTTGGTCCGCGGTCTGAAGGAAGAGAGACAGGAAGTATCCGAGAGAGAAGAGCTGAGCATCGAAGAGCGGGCGCGCATCGATGCCGAGATCGAGGCCAAGATCGAGGAGATACAGGAGCTGCGTCTTCTGAGGCTGCTGACGGACTCGAAATACCGCGAGCTGAAGAAGAAGCACGGCACCATGTTCGAGGCGGACACCGGGGCCCAGGCCATCCTGGCGATCCTGAAGAAGCTGGATCTGGAGGAAGTCCATTCGGCGCTGCATGATGAGATCAACTCGGCCTCGGGACAGAGACGCAAGAAGGCCATCAAGAGACTGCAGGTTGTCGAGGCCTTCCGGAAGAGCGGCAACAAGCCGGAGTGGATGATCCTGACCGTCCTGCCCGTCCTGCCGCCTGACCTGCGGCCCATTGTGCAGCTCGACGGAAGGCGCTTCGCCACCAGCGATCTGAATGACCTCTACCGCCGCGTGATCAACCGCAACAACCGGCTGAAGAGGCTCCTGGATGTGGGCGCCCCGGAGATCATCATCCACAACGAGAAGCGAATGCTTCAGGAAGCGGTGGACTCCCTTATCGACAACGGCAGGCAGCGGAGGGCCATCACCGGCGCCGGCAACCGTCCCCTCCAGTCGCGGTCAGACGTGCTTAGAGGCAAGCAGGGTCGGTTCCGTCAGAACCTGCTGGGCAAGAGGGTGGACTACAGCGGACGCTCGGTGATCGTGGTGGGGCCGGAACTGGAGCTCTATCAGTGCGGGCTGCCCAAGCGCATGGCACTGGAGCTGTTCAAGCCTTTCCTGATGGCCCGCCTGGTGCAGCAGGGCCTGGCCACCAACATCAAGAGCGCCAAGAGAATGGTGGAGAGAACCAAGCCGGAGATCTGGGCCATCCTGGAAGAGGTGGTCAAGGAGCGGCCTGTTCTGCTCAACCGCGCCCCCACACTGCACCGGCTGAGCATCCAGGCGTTTGAACCGGTCTTGATCGAGGGCAGCGCAATTCAGCTGCACCCGCTGGTATGCACCGCCTTCAACGCGGACTTCGATGGCGACCAGATGGCCGTCCATGTACCACTGTCAAGAGCAGCGGTCCTCGAAGCCCGGAAATCGATGCTCAGCATTCACAACATGATCCTGCCCAGCAACGGCGAGCCCGCCATAGCGCCCAGCCTGGACATGGTCCTGGGCTGCTACTACCTGACATCGCCCAGGCCAGGCTCAAGGGGAGAGGGCAAGCAGTTCCGCAGCTTCGAGGAGGCGGAACTGGCCTACGAGTTGGGCATTATCGACCTGGGGGCCGAGATTCAGGTGTCCGCGAACGGCGACGGGCAGCGGATCAGCACCACCGTGGGACGGATCATCTTCAACAGGGTGGTGCCCGAAACCCTGGGGTTCATCAACGAGACCATGGACAAGTCGCGCTTGAAGAAGCTCTTCGCCGAGTGCATCAAGGCATCGGGAACCAAGAGCGCCGCCCGTCTGGCGGACAGCGTGAAGCAGCTGGGATTCAAGTATGCCACCACGTCCGGCACAACCATCAGCACCAACGACATCAGGGTGCCCCAGACGAAGTTCCAGATCCTGCAGGAGGCGGAGAGGGTTGTCTCTCAGATAGAAGATCAGTACGAGAACGGGTTGATCACCGAAGATGAGCGCTACAGCAGGATAGTCGACCAGTGGACCGAGACCACCGACAAGGTGGCGGGACTGGTCTCGGACTCCCTCGACCGGCACGGCGGAGTGTACATGATGGCCACGTCGGGAGCGAAGGGCAACATCTCCCAGATCAGACAGATGGCCGGCATGCGCGGCCTGATGACCGATCCCTCCGGCAAGATCATCGACTTCCCGATCAAGGCCAGCTTCTATGAAGGGCTGTCCGTTCTGGAGTACTTCATCTCCACGCACGGTGCCCGCAAGGGTTTGGCCGACACCGCCCTGAGAACCTCGGATGCCGGCTACCTGACGAGACGTCTGGTGGACATTGTCCAGGACGTGATCGTCTGTGAGGATGACTGCGGCACGACGCTGGGCATCTGGTACACGGAATCCAAGGATGGATTCCTGCCTTCGCTGTCCGAGCGGATCGTGGGCCGTCTGGCCGCCGCCAGGGTCGTCGATCCCGCCGACGGCGAGATCATAGTTGAGCGCAACGAAGAGATCGATGAGGAGAAGGCCAGGCGGATCGTGCAGGCGGGGATCACCCAGGTCTACGTCAGGTCCGCACTTGGGTGTCAGTCAAGGCACGGCGTCTGCCAGAACTGCTACGGGATGGACCTCTCCAAGGGCAGGCTGGTCGAGCTGGGCACGACCGTGGGTATCATCGCCGCCCAGAGCATCGGTGAACCGGGGACGCAGCTGACACTGCGCACCTTCCACACCGGCGGTGTGATGGGCCTGGATATCACCACCGGTCTGCCCCGTGTCGAAGAGCTCTTTGAGGCCCGCGTGCCCAAGGGACAGGCCACACTTTCGGAGATCGACGGCATCGCGGAGATCGTCCCCACCGAGGACGGCTACAGAATCCGGATCACCAGCTCCGAGATGTACCGCAACGAGTACCGCCTGCCGCCCGGCACACGGCCGCAGATAAGCGACGGCGACTGGGTGGATGTGGGCACGGTGCTGGCCAAGCAGGTCTCGACAGGCAAGTCGAAGCGGGCAACGACGGACGTGACGCCCGCCCCCACGCTGGTGGCTCCGATCAGCGGAAGGGTGAGCATTGAAGGCGACACGCTAATCATAAGCTACGAAGAGAAGGAGGAGGCCGACTACACCATTCCCTTCACCGCCAACATCAGGGTGGCCAACGGCTCACACGTGAAGGCCGGTGACCAGCTGACCGACGGCAACGCCAACCCGCAGGACATCCTGCGCATCAGAGGCCGCGAAGCGGTGCAGCGATACCTTGTGGACGAGATACAGAGGGTCTACCGCTCTCAGGGCGTGACCATAAACGAGAAGCACATCGAGATCATGGTCCGCCGCATGCTGCAGAAGGTGAGGGTGGATTCCCCGGGCGATACCGAGCTCCTCCCCGGCGACCTGGTGGGTCGCTTCGCCTTCGAGGACATCAACGCCAGGGTGGTGGCGGAGGCCGGCGAACCGGCCACAGCCCAGCCCGCCCTCCTGGGCATCACAAAGGCGGCTTTGAACGCTGAGAGCTGGCTGGCGGCGGCTTCATTCCAGGAGACCACCCGGGTGCTGACGGAGGCGGCCATCAACGGCAAGGTGGACCGGTTGGTGGGACTGAAGGAGAACGTCATCATCGGCAGACTGATCCCCGCCCGCTGCCTGAGCGCCGAGGAATTGCAGCCCGTTCAGCCGCTGTCGCTGATGGAGACCACGCCGATGGAGAGCCTGGAAGAGAGGCCTGCGGAGATCGTGGCCCTCGTCGAAGATCAGGCCCAGTTGATCCTCCAGGAGCAAGAAGAGGACCAGCAGCAGGAGGAACAACTGGCAGAGAGCCAGTCGTGACCGGTGACACCGCGGCAGGCTGGCGCCGGCCGCGGCTCCGTTTGCTTCCCGAAGCCTGAATCAGGGTCCTGAAGCACCTGTCGGCGGCCAACACAACCCCATGGGGAACGGCCGACAGGGCGATCCCCACCCGCTATGCCCTGCTGTCCAAAAGGATGGTCACCGGACCGTCGTTGTGAATGTGGACCAGCATGTGCTGCTGGAAGCGTCCCGTCTCTACCCTCAGCCCCGCCTCTCTGGCCAGTTCCACGAAGCGGTTGAACAGGGCTTCGGCGTCGCCCGGGGAGGCCGCCTCGGTGAAGCTGGGACGCCGTCCCTTGCGGGTATCTGCCAGCAGGGTGAACTGGCTGACGGCCAGGATCTGACCACCGCAGTCGAGGAGGGAGAGGTTGAACCTGCCCGCCTGATCGGGAAAGACGCGGAGGTTCACCGTCTTGTCCACCAGACGGCGGGCGTCATCTTCTGTATCGCCCTGAGCCACCCCCACCAGACAGACCAGTCCCAGGCCGATGCGGCCGACTTCCTCGCCGCCGACCTCAACCGAGGCCTGAACCACCCGCTGCAGCAGCGCCTTCATTCCCGGTTGCCCGCCCCCGAAGCAGATCCCCGCGAGTACAGGGCGCCGGCCCTGGGACCCGGAGGGACTGCCCAGCGGGGCGTCCTCATTCCTGGGCCGCGTCGCCGGGCGAACCCGGCTGCCCCGGCTTTGCCTTCTTGTCCCGCCGCAGAACGTAGCGGCTCCGAACCAGGGACCACTTCGGGCCAGTGGTCATGAAGTACTTCTTCAGCTCCCTCGGGGAAGGGTGAACGCCGAAAGCGTAGATCAGGTTGGGATTCCAGTTGTCCACGGCATAGACGCCGATGCGATTGGCCGCCAGCAGCTCCTGATGCCTCAGCATCCACCGCTCCTCGCTGAGGAGGGAAACGCCCAGGGTCTCCTGGAAGGCGGGGATGACCAGACCGTATTCGTGATCAACACCCCGCCGGCCCCTCATCTCCACCATCTCTCCGGCCCTGCCCAGGGCCAGATCATCACAGCGCAGGGCCAGGTCGAGGAAGAAGCCCCTCCCCTGCCATTCGTAGTACAGGTCGGCGTCGGGGCTCTCAGCAGGGCGGTAGCCCTTGTCCTCCAGGAGGTGGCCCATGGCCCCGCCCAGGTACTCCCTGGCCTCCTCTTCGCTGCGGAAGCCCTCCTGGGTGCGGAGCGGCAGAAGGTCCGTGAGAGGAGGGGGAGCGGTCGGCGGCAGCTTCTTCTCTCTGTCCACATCGACCTGTCCCTCGCAATGAAACAGATCTGAGACGCTCTCACCCTTCTCATTGACGAAGTCCACACTGAGCAGAACCCCCACCCCGCCGGGGATCTTCCGCCTCTCCAGGATCTTCATGTTCCTCACCTGGAGATGGGAGGGCAAGGGCAGCGTGATGTGAAGTCCCTTCTCGGCCAGGGTCTTGTTGACGTCGTCAACGGTCAACATGGTGTCTTCCCAACATGGTGCGCTTCTCCGCTGGCGCGGCGGGGCCATTATAGCAGCGGCTCTTCGGCAGGGTCAAAGCCGTGCCATACGGGGGGTGGACGAGGGCGGCCGGCCCGGGACCTCGCAGCTGAGCATATTGGCTCGGGCCACCATTGCATAGTATACTCATCCTGACAGGAGGAACGATGATTGAGGGACTGCGGGAGACCATCCTGAAGTTCGTGGCCGATGGCACTGACATGCTCTCGGTCATTGTGGGACAGGAGAGCGCCAAGCGGAGGATACTGGCCTCGCTGCTGGCCAGTCACCATGTGCTCATCGAAGGACCGCCGGGCGTGGGCAAGACCACGCTGGCCAGGCATATCGCCGCAGCCCTGCCCCCGATCACAGTGGTGAAGGACTGCCCCTACCACTGCCACCCGGAGAAGCCGGTCTGTCCCCAGTGCAAGGCCAGGGCATCCGCCGGCGAGGCGCTTCAGGGCATCACCATCCCGGGTGAGAAGAGGTTCGTCAGGCTGCAGGGCTCGCCCGACCTGACGGCGGAGGACCTCCTGGGGGACATCGACCCCACCCAGGCCTTCAAGTATGGTCCCCAGGACTACCGGGCCTTCATGCCCGGCAAGCTGCTCAAGGGCAACCGGGGGATTGTCTTCTTCGATGAGCTGAACAGGGTCACTGAGAAGCTGCAGAATGCGCTGCTCCAGGTCCTGGAAGAGGGCCTGGCCACCATCGGACCGTACGACGTGGACTACCCGGCCGACTTCGTCATGATCGCCACCATGAACCCCCGGGAGAGGGCCGGGGTGGAGGAGCTCTCGGACGTGCTTCTGGACAGATTCGACGTGGCCAAGATGGGCTATCCAGAGTCCCCGGAGAGGGAGCGGGACATCCTCCTGAGGCACGGCCTGAAGATGGATGACATCAACGTGTCCAGCGAGATCACAGACACTATCGTGGCCCTGGTCAGGGCCACCCGCGAAGAGCCCTGGGACAAGGAGATGGACCAGGCAGCCAGCGTGAGGGCCACGCTGTCCCTCTACGAGAAGGTCCAGGCCCTTGCCAAGCTGGACGACCGGCGGGAGCCGACCCTGGACGACATCCGGGAGATGGCCCCTTCATCCCTGGGCAGCAGGATCAAGCCGTCGCCGGAATCGAAGTTCTACGACGACCCTACCGGCCTGATCAAGGAACTGGTGGAGAGCGTCATGGAGAACAGGAAACGATGAGCAAGGGAATCGCCATAGCAGTCTCGGGCAAGGGGGGGGTGGGAAAGACATTCCTGTCCAGCATGCTGGTGAAGAAGCTCTCCCAGCACGGCAGCGTGCTGGCCATAGACGCCGATCCCGACACCAACCTGCCCCAGGCCCTCGGCGTGTCAGTGACCAAGAACGTGGGGGAGAGCCGTGAGGCCATTCTCAACGCGCCGGCGCGGAGCAAGGTGGCCAGCGCCAAACAGGAGTATCTGGAGCTGGCCCTCCACGAGGCCATCGAGGAGTTCCCCCAGTTCGACGTGCTGGTCATGGGACGTTCGGAGGGCGAGGGCTGCTACTGCGCCGTCAACCACGTCATCCGCCAGGTGCTGGACAGCCGGGGCAAGGGACACGATTTCACGGTGATCGACTGCCACGCCGGGCTGGAGCACCTCAGCCGGCGGACCACCAGGGACGTCGACATCATGATCATTGTGGCCGACCCCACGAAGAACGCCATGCAGAGCGCCAGGAGGATCGTCGATCTATCCAGGGAGCTGCGCATCGACTTCGGGCAGATGCTGGTCATAGCCAACAGGGTAACACCGGAGAACCGGCCCCAGGCAGACAGGCTGGCAGCGGAGAACGGACTGAGCATCGCGGTGTACATCCCCTTTGAGCCGCTGGTGGGCCAGTTCGACACACAGGGCAGGCCCGTGAGCCAGATCCCGGACGACTCGCCGGCCTCCCAGGCCATAGATGAGATCTGCCGGAGAATCCTGAGCTACGGCTGAAGTCAGAAAGCGAAATTGCTCAGAGAAGAGATCATCACCGCTCTGGACAGGCTGGGCCCGGCGGCGTTCAGCGCCGCCATCTTCGGCGATCTCCAGCTGGATGAGGCCCAGAAACAGGCCCTGCTGAGCAGCATCTGCAGCGGCCATCATCTGCTCCTCCTCGGTCCACCGGGTAGCGGCAAGACCCGTCTGGCCAGCAGCCTCTCGAACATCCTGAATGACATCGAGGTTGTGGCGGACTGCCCGCTGCACTGCCCGCCGGCGGAGGCCGACTGTCCCTGGTGCAGAGAGAAGAGGTCCCGGGGAACAGCCCTGAAGCCGGCGGTCCTCAGAAGGAGCGAGAGGCTGGTCCGGGTGCAGGGCAGCGGGGGACTGACGGCGGAGGACCTCATCGGCGACCTGGACCCGGAAGCCGCTCTGAGGGAAGGCATCTACTCCCCCACCGCCTTCATTCCAGGGAAGCTGCCCAGGGCCAACAGATGCATCCTGGTGGTGGACTTCATAGACAGGGTGCCCGAGAACGTACTCAACGTGATGCTGTCCGCCGTTCAGGGTGATGCCATAAGCATCGGGGCCCTGGAGCAGAGGATGACCCTGGACACGCTGATAGTGGCCACGGGCGGCGACGACGCCCTGAGGTCCCTGCCCCTGGACCTGCTGGACAACTTCGACGTCATTCACCTGGGCTACGTGGATGACCCGGAGAAGCAGAAGAAGATCGTTCAGTCCCACCTGGGGGCCGAAGCCGAGAAGCTGGCCGGGCCGCTGGTGGAGCAGGCCATCGAGATCGTCAACCAGACTAGGCGGCACGAAGAGGTGGAGAGGGGGGTGGGGACGCGGGGGATGATCAGGAATGCCGAGCTTCTGGGCCAACTCCCACAATTGCGATACGGGGACGGGAACGAGGTGCTCTCGGCCGCAGCGGCCATGTCGCTGCCCCACCGCCTCAAGCTCGCCGCGGAAGTGGACCTGCCGGGCAAGAGGGAGGCCATCGTTGAGGAGATCGTGGAGAGGGTCACCGGTTCGGGCCGGACGAGGGAGAAAGAGGAGCTGGCCACGCTCACCCGCGACGATGTGCTGGCCCTGGTGGAGGAGATCGTCAGAGAGGACAAGTTCCGGAAGCCCCTGAAGTACGGGGCCTTCGATCTGCTGTTGAGGAGGATCAAGCGCTTCCCCGATTCCAGGCTGGCCCAGCTTCACCGGGAGATCGCCGCCCGCCTGCCGGAGCTCTACCCGGAGCGGTACAAGGCCGACAACCTCGACGAGGAACTGCTCCGGGAGGTGGAGGACTACCGCAAAGAGAAGGAGCGGATAGCCAAGATCCTGGAACAGCAGGCGCTGGCCAAGACCCTGGAGTTCCTCGAGAAGGAGGATATCCTGGAGCGGACCAGCAGCGGCTGGATGCTGAGTCAGCGGGGCATCAACCTGCTGCTGGAGAGGCTGACGCCGCGGCTGGACGAAGGGATGTACCTCTACGGATACGGCAGGCACAGCTCGGGCAAGAAGCTCAGTCTGGGCGAGGGCAAGGTGGTGGGCACACGCCACTTCCGCTTCGGGGACAAGTACCGGGATGTCTCCATCCGGGACACCATGAGGGAGGCCATCCGGAACCGCAGAACGCAGATCACCAGAGAAGACATCAGGGTGAGCATCAAGGACATCCACACCAGAATGGACATCGTCCTGGTCATCGATGTATCGGGGACCATGCTCCAACTGGAGAAGTTCTGGTTCGCCAAGGAGAGCGCCATCGCCCTTTCGCTGGCGGCGACGGCCTTCAAAGACAGGGTGGCGGTGGTCACCTTCTCCAATCTGGCCGACGTCCTGGTAGACCTGACCAGCAACCCCCACAAGGTGACCCGCCGGGTGGTGGAGCTGGAGCTGCACGAGAACGCCTTCACCAACATCGGCTACGGCCTGCTCAAGGCCTGCGAGCTGCTGGAGCACCATCCCAAAGGGAGGGCCAAGCAGCACATCATCCTGGTCTCCGACGGGGACGCCACGGCGCCCCATCCGTCCCCCCAGAAGTATGCCCTGAGGCTGGCGGCCCGGGTGGCCCGCAGGGGGATCAGCATCTCCTGCATCTGCATCAACCAGCGCTCGGCCGACCCGGAGCTGATGCGGCGGATCGCCAAGACGGGAAAGGGAAGGATCCACCTCATCGGGCCGGAGGGACTCTCCTCCACACTGCTTGAAGAGGCGGCCATGGCGCGCATCTCGAACTGATGACGACGTGAACACGGCGGGTGAGGTCCGACATTGAGGTCCAGGAGCCTGGTCTGCACCGGCTGCGGCTGCCTCTGCGACGACATCCAGGTCCAGACTAACGATTCCCGGCCCATCCTGATCGAGAACGCCTGCGCCAAGGGGGCGGCCCATATCCAGGCCAGCTTCAACCCGGAGAGGCGTCCCCACTGCACCATCGGGGGGCGCCAGTGCGGTCCGGGCGAGGCGGTGGCGGAGGCCAGACGCCTCCTGGGCAACTCCAGGAATCCGCTGATCTTCGGCCTGGACAGCTCCACCCTGTCGGCTCAATCACTGGCCATAGCACTGGCCCGGAAGCTGGGTGGCTCCATCGACAGCGCCGCCTCTTTCTCGTACGGGCCGCTGCTGGCCGCGATGCTGGGCGGCGATCTGCCGGCCTGCTCACTGGCGGAGGTGAAGGACAGGGCCGATCTGCTGCTGTACTGGGGGGCCGATCCGCCCAACACCCATCCCAGACACCTGTCGCTGCACAGCTACTACGCCTACAGCGAGTACAATCCGGCCGGATGGTACCCCAGGGTGACCCTGGTCTGCGTTGAGGTCAGGCGGACGGAGCTGAGCTCCATGTCCAAGCCGGCCATCAGGATCAAGCCCGGTGAAGACAGGGCGGTAATCGAGGCCATCACCGGGGAGGCACAGAGCCAGGTGGGGGCGGCCCAGGGCCTGGCCGAACTGATCAGGAAATCGCACTTCTGCGTCCTCTTCTGCGGGCTGGGGCTGATGCACAGCCTGGGCGGCGATCCCGGCCCGCTGGTGAGAATGGCGCGCCTGTTCGCCGGGTCCACCCGGATGGCGGTGATCCCCATGATCTCGGAGGTCAACATGATGGGCTTCTGCCGGCTGCTCCACCAGACGGCGGGGCAGGTAAGCAGCGTGGGCTTCAAGGACGGGACCGCCGCAGGGCGGGAGCACTCGTTCCTGGAGCAGGTCAGGAGGCGGTCGGCAGACTGCGTCCTCATCGTCGGCTCCGACCCCTTCGCAGCCCTGCCTCAGTCGGTGATGGAGAACCTGGGCGACGCCAAGATCGTCTGCCTCTCCCCCCTGGCCACGGCCAGCACCATGGCTGCCGACGTGGTCATACCCACGGCGCTGCCCGGCGTGGAGTGCGGCGGTTCGGTACTGAGGATGGACGGGGTGGAGGTGGCGCTGGCCGAACTGGAGAAGGGGGCATACCCCACCGAAGAGGCAGTGCTGAGTCGCCTGCTGGAGATCCTGTAGATGGAGCAAGCAGTCCACGCCATCGACGTGAACCTGGTGACCTGCGAGAGCATCTACGTATCCCTGGCCGCCCTGAGGGAGGGGCTGGGCCAGGCATACCGGGACAGGGCAGCAGTGGTACACCTGTCTCCGGCCGACATGAAGAGGCTGCAGATCAGGGATGGCGACCGGGTGGAGCTCACCGCCGCATCCGGCTCCGTGGTTGTGGCCGCGGAGGCGGACGGCGACCTTGAAGAGGGCGCGGGCCGCATGCCGCTCAGCCTGTACTCCAACCGCCTGGCCGAATACCGGCCATCCCGGTGGCCGCTGCCGGCCCTGAGGCTGATCCAGTCCACGGTCTCCCCGACCGGGAAGGGAGTGACACCTGTCGAAGACCTGCTGGTGAGGAGGACGGTTGCCTAGGAAGGACCTGCAGCCGCTGCAGATCTACAGACTGCTGCCGCGGACGAACTGCAAGCTCTGCGGCTGTCCCACCTGCTATGCCTTCGCCTTCAACCTGATCAGCCGGAGCAGGCGGGTGGAGGACTGCCCCGAACTGCTCAAGGACGAGTTCGGGGAGTCATTCCGCGCCCTGAAGAAGATGCTCGGCGAGGGAGAGCGCATCGCCGGGAGCGATCACGTTCTGGACAGATCGAGGTGCACCGGCTGCGGGGACTGCGTGGCGGTATGCATCAGGGCGCTGACCACCATCACCAAGAACGGCAGGCTGGCCCAGCGGGCCGCGGTGCCACCACCCCTCAAGGTGATGGACGGCCGACTGCAGGTGGTGGAGTGGTCCAGCTGCAAGCGGGCCGTGCCGGGACTGGACATCTGCAACCTCTGCGCCGAGAAGTGTCCCTTCAGCGCTCTGGACCTGGTCAAGCCCGAAGAACCGGACCAGGAAGACAGCTAGTCGCCCTTCTTGTCCCTGATGGTCCGGGGAAGGAGCCTGGCCAGGCGGCAGTGGTACCGGCCCAGCTCCATGCCATAGCTGGTGTTGAACTCCGAGAGGGTCAGCAGCTTGCCGTCCCTGTTCCTGGCCCTGGTGACCTTCAGGGCCTCCCCCTCCCAGCCCTGCTCATCCCGGAGCGTCTTGATCAGCTTGATCCGGTGCCGGGTGGGGATATCCAGGTGCGACCTGACCAGCAGGTGCCAGTCCTCGGGGAGCTGTCCGTACAAGATGCGATAGAGCTCAATGAGCAGGTCGAGCCGGGCGGCCCGGCCCTCCCTCATCTCCGAGGTGCTGAAGAAGGTCCGCGCCGCCATGGTCAGCGCTTCCTCCTTGGTCTCCACGGGCACAATGAGATGCTCGGGGATGGGCTCGGTCTCCCTCTTGCGGCCGTCCTCGCCGTGGTAGACCCACCACTTGCTCCGATCATATCTGTTCCCGGGCAGGTACCGGCCCCAGGTCCATCCCGACGCCGGGCCAACAACCACCCGGATGCCCAGGCGGGCGTAGGCGGCGGCGGCGGCGTACATCCGGTCGGGCAACGAGCCCCAGATGACCAGCGAGAAGGTGGTGTAGAAGGAACCCTCGCCGACCTCCGGTATGCCCCCATAGAGTGGGATGCCGCCGGCGGCCCGGGAGTACATGTACATGTTGTTGGCCAGGGAGATGGCCGCACAGCCGCCGCAATTGATGAGAGACCTCGGCTCAACAGAGGCGAGGTACTGCTCGAAGATGTACTTGCCCTTCCGCTCATGGTAGTTGCGGGCGATCTCGGCCCCGGCGCAGCCGGCCACGAAGACGATGCAGTTCCGCCGGGTCAGTTCATAGGCCAGCCAGCCGATCTCCTCTCTGGGGGCATCGCCGCACCCGGCGACGACCACGATGCCAGGGGCGTTGCCCCAGACCATGGAGAAGGCCGACTGGAGTATCTCGGTCAGGGGCAGCGGCCCCCGGCCGGGCCTCATGAGGAACTTGTCCTTCCCTGCCTGCCGCCTCTCGGCGGCGACGATGATGTCGCGCAGGCCGACCCCGGCGGGGCAGGCGGACTCACACTTCCCGCAGAAGTAGCAGCCCTTCTCGACGGCGGAGAAGCCATCCCAGTTGCCGTCGCGGAGCTGTCTGACCGCCTCTGACAGCGGCAGATCATTGGGGCAGGCCATGGTGCAGAGGTCGCAGTCCCTCCGACATTCTCGGGCCTGGCTGACTGCAGCGTCATCGTTCGGGGGATGGCGTTGCGTTATGTCAACCTGAAGCACCACCCTGGCGGCCACCTCGCCGGCCTTCTCCACGTCCCTGATCCAGACAGCCCTGCCTCCGGTGAGCAGTCCAGCGACGATGGCATCCATCGACTGGTTGGTGGCATCGGGCAGGCCGGCAATACTCTGGGAGCCGACCCAGATGAACCGGCTGCCGGCCCGGGCGGCCTCGGAGGCCAGGTCCAGGGGTATGCAGCCATCCGAGGCCAGGATGACGTCGAAGACCCCGTTTCTGACGGCCTTGCCGGCCTTGACCATGGGGGCGACTATGCGGCACCTGGCATGGAACCGGGCCACGTCATCACCGGCGGGGCCCGCCCCGCAGAGCTCCACCTTGCCCAGGGCATCGCCCTGCTTCAGGGACTCCAGAGCATACCAGGCAGGCAGGAAATCGTCGCCGATGAAGGCGATGACCGGCTTGCCAGCCTCGATCGAGGCCCAGCCTCCGGCCAGCGTGGCCGGGGGGAAGTTCTCCAGTTCATCGATCTTCTGGTTGGCGGCGGAGGCGAAGCCGAAGCAGGCCACCTTGATCATCTCGGCCACGCCCATGGCCATGAGCAGGACCGACCCGGCGTGCATCACCATGCTCTCGAAGTCGGCCACGGTCCCTGTCCCCGAGTACCCGGCGGAGGCCAGCTTGGCCAGCTGGGCCTCGCCGTAGGAGAGGACCCTGTTCAGGTCCTTCAGGTTCTTGACATAGACGCCGGTGAGGGTGCCCACGGGAGGGCAGGCGTCCGACATGGTGAGTACCTCTCCCATGCTGACGGGATGGCTCTCCCCCCAGACCTTCAGGGCGTGATCGAGCAGGCGGCGCGAAGCGACCATCTGGCCCAGGCAGCCGCGGCAGGCCTTGCGCAAGCTGAGCCGCCCCTGGAAGGCAGCCATGGTCAGTCCGCACTTGCCGGCGGCCTTCTCCAGATGGCACGGCCCCAGGTCGCAGTCGCAGCAGACCTCCTGCGGCATGGCATAGAGCGGGGGATACCTCTCCAGCAGGGCCCGGTCCCAGTCGCCGATGTCCGCGGCATCGGGCAGGATGCTCAGCCAGGCGCCGAACTGGGCGTAGCGGCTCTCCACGAAATCGTGTTCCAGGATCTCGGTGACCACGTCCTCGATGCCCCGGGGGTCACGGACCACCTGGCCGATATCCACCTGGTGGGGTCCGACGCGCGCAACGCGCTTCTTCTCCATAATGCCTCTCTCCTCAGGCAGACGCCGTCCCAGAAAAGGAGGGTCTCCCCCTAGCCCAGGAACTCCTTCTCCTTGAAGCACTTCTCACAGACCTTCAGCTTCTGGACGCCGGACTTCATGGGGCTGGTGATCCGGCCCATCATCCGCTGTCCCGGCCGGGTGGAGTCGATGCGGACCTCACGGACGCACTCATCGCACAGGGCGACGTGGCATTCGCTGCAGGTCCACTGGGCGGCCTTCTTCTGACACACGCTACAGTTGCTCTCTGCCATGGTCAACCTCCAGACTATTCCTCGGGCCAGTCCTCTCCGGGAAGAGGCAACTTCATCGGCTGAGGCTCGCCGTTCTTCCAGAACATCTTGACTATGGGATGGCCCTTCTTGCGGAGGAGCTCCTTCAGCTCCAGGGCATCCACAGTCTCCTCGTCGGTGACTATCTTGTCGTAGACCTCTTCCGGGACAACATCGGCGATGTCCCTCTTCAGGTCGGCGGGCATCCAGACGATGCGGTTCCAGCCGCCATCGCCCCGGAGGAAGTTCTTGCTGGACATGCCGGCGATGGACAGTCCCTTGAAGCCGTGGTTCTGTGCGCCGCCGGAGATCATCCCGGCCAGGGAGGAGAACTTGATGCCCAAGGGGGTCATCTTGGTGTAGCGGCGCATGGCCAGTCCGATGCCGTCCACCTCGGGGATATAGAACGAGGCGGCTTCGAAGCAGCCGCAGTTGGTGGTAGGGTACTTGACGCTGCTGTAGATGCTGACCCGCTTGACCAGGTGATTGCTCTTCTCGTAGATGGCCGCGTCCACGCCCCGGTAGTGTCCGGCTTCGGGATCCAGACAGTCGCCCTTGGGGATGGTGAAGACATAGCCTTCGGGGTCCAGCTCCGCGGTGACCTTGGCCGAATCATAGCCGATGATGCCGCAGTAGGGCAGGGCGCTGGGGGTGAGGACGCAGGCATGGTTGGGGGCCAGGGACTTGCAGATGGTGCACCCGTAGAAGGTGTCCACATCCTCGTCGTCGTAGAGCTCCTTGGCGCTGACGATCTTGTACTTCTCGGCGGCCCAGGCGTAGAGCGAAGACAGGGCCTCAACGCCGCCGACCTCGGGCGACCCCACGGCCCAGTAGAAGGCCACGGCATCTATCTGCGGCACCAGGGTCTTGGCAGTGGCATAGCAGAACTGGGATATCTTGGCAAAGGTCATCCGGCTGGCCACGTCCTTGCTGATCCTGATCCAGAGAGAGTCGGGGGTACCGAAGAGCATGAAGCCCTCCAGTCCCTGCAGGGCGGTGCCTATCTGCCGGGAGACGTAGCCCTGGTGGGCCGGGGTGAGCTCCTTCCCGTAGATCCTGATGGTGAAGCCGCCGGGCAGCGAAGTGCCCGGGGCGACCTCGGGGATGTCGGGGCCAATGAGCCTGACCTCGCCGTCCTTGACCTTCTCCGGGTCCTCCTCAATGTAGAAGATGGAGAACATCTTGTAGTCCCACTTGGGCCCGCCCAGCTCGAGGTGCATGTCGGCCTTCTTCACCTCGCTGAGCCACCTCAGGCCCAGTCCGATGTCGTCCAGTCCATCCCAGAGATGTTCGAGATCCGTGGGCAGCTGGAACACCCTGCCCGCAGGGAGTTTCGCTGCCGCCTCTTCTTCTGAAAGCGCCATTTGTCTACCTCTCTCGTGAAGTCTCTCAAGGGCCATGCAGGCAACGGCCCCGCCCGCAGCGGAGCGGCCGTTCAAGCGCGTCACACCATGGCCACAGCGACGGATGGCGCCCGGTCAGGACCGGGGCCCATCTTCAGGGACATCTCTGAGTCGGAGTGGCAAGAGACTGCGAAGCCTGGTGCAGTAGATGCCCTGCTCCATCCCATAGTTGGCGGCGAACTCGGACATGTTCATCATCTTGCCGTCGCGGTGCTTAGCCTTGTTGATCTTGACGCCCTCGGTCTCCCATCCCTGTTCCGACTGGAGCAGGCTGACCATGCGCCTTCTGTACCGCGGGGGCAGCTCGAAGTCCGACCTGACGGCAAGGTGCCAGTCCTCGGGCAACTGCTGGTAGAAACGCTCATAGTAGTCTATGAGGACCTCCAGGTGGGTCAGCCGGCTCTCACGATAGTCCCTCACATTCAGGACGGAGCGGGCCAGCATGGTCAGAGCCTCTTCCTTGGTTTCCACGGGGACGATCATGTGCTCCTTCACCGGCTCAACCTCGCGCTTCTTGCCGGTCTCGCCGTGGCGGACCCACCACTTGCTGCGGTCGTACCTGTTGCCGGGCAGATAGCGCTTCCAGCCCAGCGAAGAAGCCGGGCCGACGATGACCGTCGACCCCATCCGGGCCCAGGCGGCGGCCACGGCGTACATCCTGTCGGGCAGGGCGCCCCAGATGATGATGGTCTGAGCACCGCCGAGGCTGATGGAGTCACCCAGCGGCGGTATATTGCCGAAGAGGGGGATGCCGCCCGAGGGCCGGAGCATCAGATACATGGGCACAGCGTGGCAGATGGCGGAGCAACTTCCGCAGTTGACGATGTTGCGCGAAGCGCAGGTGGCGTTGTACTCCTGGAAGAGGTGCTTCTTCTTGGCCTGGTTGAAGGAGCGGGCCACCTCCGACCCGGCGCAGCCGGCCACGAAGGCCATGCAGCCGCCGTTGAGCAACTCACTGGCTATCCAGGCGATCTCATCCTTGTGGGCATCGCCGCAGCCGAGGATGGTGACCATGGCCGGGATGCTGCCCCAGCCCACGGCGAAGGCCGACTGCAGAAGCTCGGTGATGGAGATCGGCCCTCTGCCCGGCCTCATGACGAACCTGTCGGCACCGGCCCCCTTCCTCTCGGCGGCGACGATGATGTCGCGCAGGGGGACCTGGCTGGGACAGGCCTGCTCGCACTTGCCGCAGAAATTGCAGCCCTTCTCCACCTCCGAGAACCCGGCCCAGTCGCCCTGGCCCAACTGACTGACGGCCCTGGAGACGGGCAGGCCGACCGGACACACCATGGTGCAGAGGTCGCAGTCCTTCCGGTGCTCCCCAGCATGTTTCACGGCCTCGGCATCGGAGATGATCCGGGCCCCACCCCTCTTGACACCCATGGCCGCCTTCAGAGCTACCTCCGCCGCCTTCTCAGGATTCCTGATCCAGACCGCCTTCTGTCCGCCGGCCAGGCGGCTGACGATCTTCTCCGCGGTCTCGTCGGTGCTGTCGGCCAGATCGCCGGCACCATTGTGTCCCACCCAGATGGCCTTGCTGTCAGCACGCTCTGCCTCAGCGAGGAGGTCCTGGGGGAGGCAGCCGGGGCTGATGACGATGACGTCGAAGACCCCATTCCTGATGGCCTTGGGAGCCCTGACGGCCGGCGCCACGATGCGGCCCCGGTCATAGAAACGGACGATATCGTCGCCAACGGCACCCAGTCCACACACTTCCACCTTCTCGGTCAGCCCCTCCTGCTTCATCCGGTCGATGGCGCACCAGGCAGGCAGGAAGTCGTCGCCGGCGAAAGCGATCACCGGCTTGCCGGACTCGATGGAGGCCCAGCCGCAGGACAGGGTGGCGGGAGGGAACTGCTCGATGCCCTCCAGTTCCTGGTTGGCGGCGCTGATGAAACCGTAGCAGGCTACCTTGAGCATCTCGGCCGCGCCCATGGCCAGGAGCAGCACGGAACCAGCATGGAGGACCATGCTCTCGAAATCCGCAGCCGTGCCGGTGCCCGAGTAGCTGGCCTGGAAGAGCTTGGCCAGCTGTCCCTCCGCGTAGCTGACAGCCCGGCTGACGTCG
>VGOM01000016.1 GCA_016875915.1 Chloroflexota bacterium | reverse complement strand
TGGCGGCGGGCGATTTGGCGCAGGCCTGCCACCGGGAGCCGCCGATGACGGGTACCCCGGCCAGAGGGCCGGTGGCGAAGATGAGCCGGTTCTCGGGGTCGAAGGCACTGGATGTGGGAGGGACCTCATCCCAGTAGATGGCGGCGGCCAGTCCGCGGCCGCCCAGGAAGCGGCGGACGTAATCCGAGGTGGGGGACTGGCTGACGGCGCCTGAAGACAGGTCCAGCCTGAGGATCCTGCCGGCGTAGGCGGAGTGGGACATGCGCTTGCCTGGTGTCAGGATAGCACAATGAACGAGCCGAAGTCCGAGATCCCAAACCCCAAGCAGGCACCAAAGACGAATTCTGAGGTGCCCCGCCCTGCCCAGCCACCCTTGGATGCCGCATCAAGTGCGGCATGACATCGGGGAATAATGGATCCCGCATCAAGTGCGGGATGACGCTGCGGGAGTGCGGAATAATGGCTAGTGAGAGGGACGAGGGAGACCCTGGTTCGGGATGCGCGTGGCCTAGCGATAGACGTCCCGGCGGTGCCGTACGTAGTGAACGGTGACCTGCCTGGCATGCCTGTCGACGCCGTAGACCACGCGGTAGTTGCCGACGCGGATACGGTAGAGTCCCTCCGAGCCGGCCAGTTTCACCGAGTGTCGGGGGAGGGGATCTTGTTGCAGGGCGTCAATCTGTCTGACTATCCGGGCTATGGCCTCTCGTGGCAGCGAGCGCAGGTCCTTTTCGACAGAGGGCCTGTAGAGAAGGCTATACGAGGCCATCTTTCTTGAGTCGCCGCTTCATCGCTACTGCGCTTATCGGTTTCTCGTGGCGGCGCTCTGCCACCACAGCGAGGTCGTGCAGATCCTCCTGCAGCTTCTGATACTCCGACAACGGCAGAATGACTCCGGTCCTCTTGCCCCTGACGTCAACGACGAATCTTTCCGTGCTCATGTCCCGCTCTCCCTCACCGACGGTCAGGGCCCTATTATACGCCAGCGCTTTGAGGGATGCACTTGAGGCGCTTGTTAATGCGAGGGGGGCTGAAGGTGCTATAATTGTGCCCGCGAGGGGATCAGCGTAGTTGATGAAGAAGCGAGTTTTCTCGGGCGCCCGTCCCACGGGACGGCAGCACATCGGCAACTACCTCGGGGCCATCCAGAACTACGTCGAGCTGCAGAAGGACTACCAGTGCGTCTACTGCATCGTGGACCTGCACGCGCTGACCACGCTGCAGGGGAGCGAGGCGGTGGACCAGATCCAGCAGAACGTCCGGGAGATGATCCTGGACTGGCTGGCGGCGGGGCTTGATCCGAAGCAGAGCATCCTCTTCGTGCAATCGCAGGTGCCCGAGGTGACCGAGCTGCAGACGCTGCTGAGCATGTCCACGCCGCTGAGCTGGCTGATGAGGGTGCCCACCTTCAAGGAGAAGGTGAAGATGCAGCCGGAGAACGTGAACTACGGTCTGCTGGGCTATCCGGTGCTTATGACGGCGGACATCGTGCTGTACAAGGCCGAGGTGGTGCCGGTGGGCGAGGACCAGGTGCCCCACCTGGAGCTGGCCCGGGAGATCGTGCGGCGCTTCAACGGGCTGTACGGGGATACCTTCCCCGAGCCGCAGCCGAAGCTGACCCATGCGCCGATGATCCTGGGCATCGACGGGGTGCAGAAGATGAGCAAGCAGCTCGACAACCACATCGAGCTGGCGGCCACGCCGGAGGAGACGGCCAGGCGGATCATGACCGCCTTCACCGACCCGGCCCGGAAGCGGAAGGGCGATCCGGGGCATCCGGAGGTGTGCAACATCCATCACCTCCATGAGGCGTTTCAGCCGGAGAAGGCCAGGGAGATCGCCCCGCAGTGCCGCAACGCCGAGATCGGCTGTGTGGAGTGCAAGAAGCTGCTGGCCGGGGAGATCAATGAGGCGCTGGCCCCGTTGCGGGAGAGGCGCCGCGAGCTGGCCACCCGGCCGCGGTACATCCGGGAGGTGCTGGGCGACGGGGCCGAGCGGGCGCGGGCCATCGCCAGGGTGACCATGGAAGAGGTGAGGGAGAGGATGGGCCTGGTGGCCAGGGAGACGGGATAGTGCGATTGCCTTTGTCCCGGAGTGGCAGGGAGGCCATGGAGGTGGCCTGTCAGGCAGCAGAGGAGGCGGGAAGCCTCCTCTTAAAGCATGTGCACGGCCAGCTGAAGCTGGGCTACAAGGAGGGCCGGGCCAACCTGGTGACTGACATCGATGTGGCCGCCGAGAAATGCATCATCTCCGTCCTGCAGAGCGAGTATCCGGATTTCGGGATCATCTCGGAGGAGTCGCCGGCCGTGGCCTCGGACTCGCCCTACACCTGGGTGATCGACCCTCTGGACGGGACGAACAACTACGTGCACGGGGTACCCTTCTTCGCGGCGGTCATCGGGCTGGCGGGCGGGCCAGAGGTGCTGCTGGGGGTGACCCATGATCCAGTGCGCAGGGAGACCTTCTCGGCGGAGAAGGGCCGGGGCGCCTGGCTGAACGGCCAGCCGATGGCGGTGTCCCAGCGGAAGACGTCCCGGGAGTGCTTCCTGGGCTGCGACCTGGGCTACGACGCGGACAGGGGCAGGGCCATGCTGGAGGCGGTAGGGGCCATCTGGCCGGAGCTGGGCGGGCTGAGGCTGATGGGCTCGGCGGCGCTGGGACTGGCCTACGTGGCCTGCGGACGGCTGGACGCCTACGTTCATCCCTATCTCTATCCGTGGGACGTGGGCGCCGGGCTGGCGCTGGTGAGAGAGGCGGGTGGGGAGGTCACCGACTGGGAAGGTCAGCCGGCGACGATGCACTGCGAACAGGTGGTGGCCGGGAACACGACGCTGCACGGACACTTCCTGGGGTTGATCAGGAGCAACCCGCAGCTGCGGTTGAAGGACGTATAGGTTCGCGGCGGCTAGGCGCGGTGGCGCTGGACGAAGCGGGCCATGCGGGCCAGGGCTTCCTCGATGTTCTCCATGGACGTGGCGTAGCAGCAGCGGATGTGTCCTTCCCCCGAAGGGCCGAAGGCGGTGCCATGGACCACGGCCACCTTCTCCTCCATGAGCAGGCGCTCGGCGAAGTCCTCCGATGACAGTCCGGTGGACCTGATGGAGGGGAAGACGTAGAAAGCGCCCCTGGGCTCGAAGCAGTCCAGTCCGATGTCATTCATCCCCTTGAGGATGACGCGGCGGCGGCGGTCGTACTCCTCGATCATGCGCCTGGCCTCCGGCTCCCCGGAGCGGAGGGCCTCGATGGCGGCCATCTGGCCCATGATGGGCGAGGAGAGGGCGGTGTACTGATGGATCTTGGTCATGGCGGCGATGATCTCCGGGCTGCCGGCGGCGTAGCCGATGCGCCAGCCGGTCATGGCGTAGGCCTTGGAGAACCCGCCCAGGAGGATGGTCCGTTCCTGCATTCCCGGCAGGCAGGCGAAGCAGGCGGGTGGGGTGTCGTAGACCAGGAGGCTGTAGATCTCGTCGGAGATGACCAGGAGGTTGCGCCGCCTGGCCACGTCGGCGATCTGGGCCAGCTCGGCCATGGTCATGGTGGCCCCGGTGGGGTTGGCGGGATAGCCGATGAGGATAGCCTTGGTCCGGCCGGTGATCCGGGCCTCAACGTCGGGCGCGGACAGCTTGAAGTCGTTGCGGCAGTCGGTGGGCACCTGAACCGGAACGCAGTCGGCCAGCATCACGGAGGCGGGGTAGGCGACATAGGCCGGGTCGGACATGATCACTTCGTCGCCGGGGTCGAGGATGGCCCTCATGGCCAGGTCGAGCCCCTCGCTGACCCCGTTGGTGATGAGCAGCTCGGTGTTGGGGTTGTAGTCCAATCCGAAGCTGTTCTTGAGGTAGCGGGCCAGCTCCTGGCGCAGCTCCAGCATGCCCGAGTTGGAGGTGTACATGGTGTAGCCCTGCTCCAGGGTGTGGATGGCGGCTTCGGTGATGTGCCAGGGCGTGGCGAAATCGGGCTCGCCCACGCCCAGGGAGATAACCCCCTCCATGGAGATGATCAGGTCGAAGTACTTCCTGATGCCCGAGGGCGGGACGCGCTCCAGCCGCCCGGCTATGCGGTTCTTCACATGGTGAGCGGCAATCGCTTGTTCTCCTCTTTTGCTTCCATGATCTCGCCGTCTTCCTTGTAGCGCTTGAGCAGGAAGTGGGTGGTGGTGCCCTGGACCCCCTCTATGGGGGCCAGCCTCTGAGAGACGAAGGAGGCCACGTCCTGCATGGTCCGGCCGGCCACGAAGACGGCCAGATCATAGGTGCCGGAGACCAGATAGGCGGAGCGCACTTCGGGGAAGCGGTAGATCCGTTCAGCGATGGCGTCGAAGCCGACGTTCCGCTGGGGCTGGATGCGGACCTCGATGACGGCCCACACCTGCTCGTCGCCCGCCCTGTGCCAGTTGATCATGGCCTTGTACTTGACGATGGTGTGGTTCTTCTCAGCCTCGCTGATGACCTTCTTCACTTCGGCCAGCGGGATGCCGGTCATGGTGGAAATGCGCTCCGGCGTGGCCCGGGCGTCGTTCTCCAGGATCTCCAGTATCTGCTTCATGGCTGTGGCTCCTCCCCCGGATGCGTCACCGCGGGAAATATTTGGCACATTATAGCACAGGAGCCCGAATGCTGAGGAAGGGCAGCGGGCGTGGATTGACATTGCCATTTTTGTTATATTTCTGTAATATTTCTGGTGATATGTTATATAATCGATGTAAGAAGCGAATAATCCGATTAGAAGGGAGAGGCGATGAAAGCTGACGAGACAACAGGCAAGGGCAACGATTTCTGGGTACTGTGGGACCGGACGGCGCATGCGGTGCGCAGGGCGAGGGAGATCGAGCTGCGACTGACAGCCGATCTGTCCGGTGTGGAGGCTTCGCTCCTGGCCTTCGTCAAGGAGAGCAAGGGCCCGGTGACCCCCTCCGTGCTGGCGCGGCTGCTGCACAGGGAGCCTCACACCGTGTCGGGCCTGGTCAGCCGCATGGAGAAGCGCGGCCTGGTGAAGAAGGAGAAGAACCTGGGCCGGCGGAACCTGGTCAGGGTGACCGTGACCAAGAAGGGCGAAGAGGCCTTCAAGAAGCAGGGCAAAGTCAGCGTGCCCAGCACCATCATGTTGACTGCCATGACCGACAAGGAGCGGGCGGCTCTAACGGACTATCTGCGGAAGCTCCACAAGAGGGCCGTGGAGGTCATCCGGGAGAATCAGCCCCTGCCCTACGAATAGGGCATCGTCAGCATCCGTTCCGCGAAGATGAGTGGCGCAGGAGTGCTCCTCCTGGGCCACTTCTTTTTCAGCTCCGGCCGGCCTCTGACTGGTGCAGGGCGTCGGCAGGGCAGTAGTCGATGCAGGCCAGGCACTCGTTGCAGTCCTCTGTGACGATGCGGCAGACGCCCCAGGCCCGCAGGGCGTCGCTGGGGCAGAAGTAGACGCAGAGGCCGCAGCCGACACACCGGGTGCGGTCAACATTCAACATGAGTCACCTCCCGTGCATGGTCCAGAGGCGGGCCGTGTCTTCATCCATTCCTCTCCCGGGAGTCAGCCGGCCGGCTTGAGGCGCTGCCTGATGTCGGCCACCACGATCCGGGCGGTCTCGGCACAGGCCGGCAGTCCCAGCGGCACCAGCGGGGCCACTCCGTCGCCGACGTTGTAGAGGTTCTCCACGGGGGTCTTCTGGGTCAGCGCCCCGGGCAGGGCCCGGTACATCGGCCAGTCCTTCTGCCAGTAGCTGACGTGGAGGATCTCCGCCCTGTCATCGAAGCCGGGGATGGCCTGTTTCAGGTCCCCGACTATGGTGTCCACTTCAGCGGCGGTGTCCAGGGGCTCGAAGGAGGAATCGGGCGCAGCCCAGGCCTGGAGCAGGTGTTTCCCCGGCGGCGCGAACTCGGGATAGGCCAGGCTGGTGCACATCATGGTCATCTGCCTCCGTCCCTCGGGGACCACCATCACCCCGGGGAAGTCGACCAGCGGCCTGTCGCTGGAGACCTCAACGCAGACGTAGGCCAGGGGGTGGACCTTTTCCTTCAGCTCCTTGAGATAGCCCTTTTCGAAATGGCCGCTGCCGGCCAGGTCCACGGTGGCATGTGGGCCGGCGCTGCTGATCACCGCCCCGGCGGCGATCTCAAGGTCCTTGCCGTTTCGCTCCACCACGATGCCCCGGGCGGCGCCATCCCGGACCACGATGCTCCTGGCCCGGGTGGAGGTCCACACCCGGCCGCCTCCGGCTTCCACGACCCCGACCAACTCCTGCATCAGGGCCAGGAATCCCTGGGGGTGCGCCCCGGCGGTGGCTCCCGTAGCGAACTTGAGCTGGCGGATGAACTCCCCGGCAGGCATGTCGCGGAAGTTGACGCACTGGTAGTTGACCAGTCCCCGGAATATGGCCAGGATCTTCTCGTTCTGGGTGTGCTGGAGCAGCCAGTCGCGAAGGGATATGGCCATGGAGGGCTCCTGCCAGGCGAAAGCCCGGCGGATAGCGGTCAGGACCGCGGCCGTCTCCCTCTCGTCGGCGAAGTGGGACATGAGGTCCCGGAGCCCCCCCTTCTGCGGCATGAGGTAGTCCCTGCCGCCCATCCTGAAGCAGAGCTGCATGGGGAAGGAGCGGACGGCGAAGGGGGCGCCGACCTCCTTGAAGAGCTTCTCCACCACCCCGCCGGTCTCGACGTAGAGAGCCCCGGTGGGCAGGGTGAAGCCCTTGTACTTCACCGATGAGGCCCGGCCGCCGACGAAGGGCAGCTTGTCCACCACCAGGGCCGTGTACCCCGAGTGAGTGAGAAGGGCGGCGGAGCAGAGTCCACCCATGCCCGCGCCGACCACCACCACGTCATAGCGATCCTGTTTCATGCGGCTACCTCCGGGGTGTCTCCGTGACACCGGGATTGGTATTCCGGGCGGCCCAGGGCGGTCTCGTCATGCGAATGGTCGGCATCAGAGCGGCGTCTTCCTCTTGTGCCAGTCGGTGGACTGCTCGTAGGCGAAGGCGATGCGGAGCAGCGTCTCTTCGCCCAGGGGCTTGCCGATGGCCTGCAGGCCCACGGGAAGCCCATCCACGAATCCGGCGGGCACGGAAACGGCCGGGATGCCGGCGATATTGACCGGCAGAGTGCAGATGTCGCTGAGGTACATCTGCACCGGATCATCCATCTTCTCCCCGATCTTGAAGGGCACGGTGGGGGAGGTGGGCGTGATCAGGGCATCGAATCGGGCGAAGGCCCGGTCGAACTCCTGCCGGATGAGGGTGCGCACCTTCTGGGCCTTGAGGTAGTAGGCGTCATAGTATCCGGCGGACAGGGCGTAGGTACCCAGCATGATCCGCCGCTTCACCTCGGCCCCGAATCCGGCCTGCTTGGTCTTCTCCAGGGCGTCCCACATGCTGCTGGCCTCGGGGGCGGAGAAGCCGTACTTCACCCCGTCGTAGCGGGCCAGATTGGCCGAGGCCTCGGAGGGGGCGATGATGTAGTAGGCGGCCAGGGCGTAGCGGGTGTGGGGCAGGAAGGCGCCCCATTCGATCTCGGCCCCAAGTTCCGCCAGGCGCCTGACGGCGGCCTTGAAGGCGCTCTCCACGCCCGGCTGCATGCCGGCCACGGCGTACTCCTGGGGCACGCCCAGGCGGAGTCCCTTCAGATCGGGGACCAGCGAGCGGGTGTAGTCGGGGGTGGGCTGATTCAAAGAGGTGGAGTCGCCGGGGTCGTAGCCGCAGATGGCGTTCATGACCAGGGCGCAGTCGGTGACGTCCTTGGTGATCGGCCCGATCTGATCGAGCGAACTGGCGAAGGCCACCAGTCCGAACCGTGACACCCTGCCGTAGGTGGGTTTGAAGCCGACGACGCTGCAGAATCCCGCCGGCTGGCGGATGCTGCCGCCGGTGTCGGAGCCCAGCGAGTAGATGGCCTCGTCCGCGGCCACGGCCACGCAGGAGCCTCCGCTGCTGCCTCCCGGGACCCGGGCACGGTCCCAGGGGTTGCGGGAGGGGAAGAAGGCCGAGTGCTCCGTGGAGGAGCCCATGGCGAACTCGTCCATGTTGGCCTTGCCCAGCATGACCATGCCGGCGTCGCTCAGACTCTGGACCACGGTGGCGTTGTAGGGCGGGACGAAGCCCTCCAGCATCCGGGAGCTGCAGGTGGTCCGCACGCCCCGGGTGCACATATTGTCTTTGATGGCGGCGGGGATGCCGGTGAGCGGCGTGGCTTCACCGTTCGTGATGCGGCGGTCGGCCTCGCCCGCCTGCTGCAGCGCCCCGTCGGCGCAGACGGTGACGAAGGCGCGCACCGCCGGATCCACGGCGGCAATGCGGTCGAGGCAGGCCCGGGTCAATTCCTGGGAGGAGGTCTCCCGGCGGCGGAGCAGGTCAGCGGCCTCGTGGATGGTCAGGCGATGGAGGTCCATGTTCACTGCTCGAGGACCGCCCGGACCCTGAAGTACTGCTCTTCACGGTTGGGGGCGTTGGACAGCACCTCTTCCGGGGCCAGCGAGGGTCCGCTCTGGTCGTCTCTGAGCACGTTCTCCAGGGCGATGCAGTGCGCCGTGGGAGGCACGTCGGTGGTGTCCACCTGCTGGAGTATCTCGAAGTTCTCCAGGATGTTGGAGAGCTGCTCCCGGAGCCGCTCTATCTCATCCTCGCTGAGTCCCAGGCGGACCAGGAGGGCCAGGTGCTTCACTTCCTCGCGGCTGAGCTTCATTCCCACGCCACCATGCTAGAGCGTCTATCTGACCGAGCGGCGGTTCATTATAGCACCGGCTGAGAACGAGGGACAATTGGCGCCCGCCTGGTCAGCGGCGGGGAAAGAAGAAAGCCGGTCCGCTGGGGACCGGCTTTCTTCTTTCGGAAAGGGGGGTGAACCTTCCCGGTTTGTTGCCTGTCTCTACTGAATACAGCAGTCCCTAGTAGTCATCCCGCCTGAACAGGCCCCTGAGGTACAGCCGCAGGGGAATGCCCAGGACCCAGGAGGTGACCATGCCCACCAGCCCGGGGCCGAAGCCGTAGAGCCCCAGGCAGGGGCCCAGTACGAACACCAGAACGCCGACCCCGAGAATGAACAGGGTCAGCGCATCAACATTCAACCACCATGGGCGTCCGCCGCTGCCTCCCCAATCACCTCTCCGTGAGTAGTAGTCCCAATCCATGTACTATAGGCTCTCCCTTCTTCGCGTCTGTCTCTGCGGTCACCCATGCCGGACTGCCGCCTCCGGGTATGTGCTTAGCAGAAAACAAACTATATATTATTAGTAAATATTATCGGTGCAGCCAATGACTTTGTCAAGCAGCGCTTGCGCCCCGCTTCTTGCCAACATGAGAAGGGGTTGAGTATGATACAGATCGCAGGGTTCTCAGAGCCTCTGCGGCAGTCAGCCGGGGACTCCCAATGCCCAGGATCTACTTCATCGACGTCACCAACCGGGATGCGGTGCAGGCATCCAGGATCCACCTGTCCAAGCTCCAGAAGACCATGGTGAACCTCTATCTGGGTCAGATGGGGGTGCATCAGTCGGAGTTCGCCTTCCCCTTCGCCAAGATCGAGGAGAACTACGTGCGGGCCAACCTGCAGTTGAGGGACACGGGGGCCATGGGCGGCCTGGTCCTGGAGGGCTGGTGCCGGGCGCTGGTCTCCGACGTGACCGCGGCCATCTCCACCGGCGTGAGGGACCTGAACGTCTCCATCTCCACCTCGGATCAGATGATGAGGCACAAATCGGGGGGCCAGCTGGACCGAGACGCGGTGATCAGGGAGATGGTGGCCGCGGTGACCTATGCCCGGAGCCAGGGGGCGAAGACGGTGGGGGTGAATGCCGAGGACGCATCGCGGACCGACCTGGGCTATCTGGTGGACTTCGGCGAAGCGGCGAAGGATGCCGGCGCCGACCGGCTGAGATACTGCGACACCCTGGGCTATGAGACCCCGAAGACCATCTACCGCCGGGTGAAGACCCTGGCGGAGCAGGTGGAGATGCCCATCGAGCTGCATTGCCACAACGACCTGGGCATGGCCGTGGCCAACTCCGTGGTCGGGGCGAGGGGGGCCATCGACGGCGGGGTGGACGCCTATCTCAATACCTCGGTCAACGGGCTGGGGGAGCGGGCGGGGCAGGCCGATCTGCTGAGCTGCATCCTGGCCATCAAGTTCGCCCGGGAGATGGAGGACTACCAGATCGGCGACGACCTGAATCTGAAGATCTCGGCCAAGCTGGCCGACTACGTCTCCTATGCCTTCGGCGTGCCCATCCCCATCAACCAGCCCGGCGTGGGTGAGAACGCCTTTGCCCACGAGGCGGGCATTCATGCCGACGCCACGCTGAAGGACAGCCGGACCTATGAGCTGTACGACTATGAACTGCTCGGCCTGGACCTGGAGGCTCCGCCGCCGACCAGGGGCAGAGTGATCACCACCGGCGAATTCGGGGGCTTGGCGGGCTTTCAGCACGTGTACAACAGGCTGGGGATCACCTTCTCCGACAAGGAGGAAGCCAGGCGGGTGCTGGAGTTGGTGCGCTATGCCACAGCGCACAACCAGCTGACCCTCACCGACGATGAGCTGCGCTTCATCGCCACATATCCGGAGCAGGCCAGGGTCCTACTCTCGGGGACTATCTGAGCCGGTCACCGGGAGGCAGGCCGGGGGTGTCCGCAGGCAGTGCCCTGCCTGATCCGGCAGCGCGAACTTGCTTTGTGGGACCGCTGCTGCTATAGTCTATGTTCAGTAGCCCAAAACCGAATACTGGATGCAGGGGTGCCCGAGCGCGAGCGAGGGCTTAAATCAGACAGCAAGTCCGGTGGAAATCCGGCACAGTCCCGCCTACTGTGAAAGTCAGAACGCTGGCCCCTGTCAGAGAGCCCGGCGCAAATCCAAATAGCTGGCCGGGCCGCCCCGATACCTCCGCGGAGAAAGGGGGAGCAGCAGTGACTAGAGCACCGTAGAAGCCCCTCGCTCTGCCAGGCGAGGGGCTTTTCGATCCCCTCATCACCGGCTGAGCCACCGCCTCATGCGTACGGCGACTTGTCGCCGATGACCCGATGCGTCGCCGGCACAGCCGTATCTCGTGAGGCAGGACTCGCATAGTATCGTCCCTTTCTCGTCTAATCTAAGGAGGTTGATTTGGTGAGAAGACTCACTGCGTTGTTCGCTGTTCTGCTATCGCTTTGCCTGATTGTTTCGACACTGATTGGCTGTGCCGAGTCGGCCGAAACGGCAGATCTGGTTGTAGACGACCTGGGCCGACCGGTACACATCGATGACTCAGCGGAGTCCATTGTCTCGCTTGGCCCCAGCATCACCGAGATCCTCTTCGCGCTGGGGCTGGCCGAGAGGGTGGTGGGGGTAACCGACTACTGTGACTATCCTGCGGAAGCCCAGACCATAGCGAAGGTGGGGGCACCCTTCCCCGGCTTCAGCGCGGAGACAATCCTTGACCTGGAACCCGACCTTGTCCTGTCACTGGCCGGGACCGTGGTGCGGCAACTGGAGAATGCCGGAGTCAAGGTGGTAGTGCTGAATCCCACAGACATCCACGACATCTACCGGGATATCGAGCTGGTGGGCCAGCTCACCGGCACAGAGAAGGAAGCTGCCGCGCTGGTGGACAGTATGAAGGAGAGGGTGGCGGCCGTGGTTGCCAGGACAGGCGCCGCCGCGGCCAAGCCCACGGTGTTCTATGAGGTGGATGCGAGCTGGAATGAGAACAAGCCCTGGACCGCCGGGTATGGCACTTTTCAGGACAGTCTCATCAATCTGGCGGGCGGCACCAGCATCGCCGCCGGCAGATCAGGCTGGTATGAGATGAGCGCCGAGGAGATCCTGGAAGCCGATCCAGAGATCATCATCCTGGAGGACTACCAGTTCGGCGTCACCCCTGAAGCAGTGGCCGCCCGTTCGGCCTGGGGGGAGTTGGCCGCAGTCACGTCAGGCAGGGTCTATGCGGTGGAGGACCCGAATCTCACCTGCCGCCCAGGGCCGCGCATTGTCGACGGCCTGGAGATGCTGGCCAGGATGATTCACCCTGAGTTGTTCGAGGCATAAGGCTGAATCCGCGACTCTTGATTGAGGCTTGTAGATGAACCAAGTGAGGGCTGTCTTCAGAAGCAACCGCCACGTTGCCGTGTTGACAGCCCTCCTAGGCCTCCTGGCGGTGTCGATGTTCGTGGCCACTATCCTGGGCAAGGCGAGCATCTCGCTGCCGGAGATGGCCAGGATGTTCCTCAACAGGCTGGCCGTATTCGATTTCGAGCCTACGTGGAGGGCCGTGGACGAGACTATCCTCTTCCAGATCAGGCTGCCCCGGGTGGTGGGAGGGGCGGTGGTCGGAGGGGCGCTGGCCACGGCAGGCGTCCTCTTCCAGGGGCTGTTTCGCAACCCCATGGCCGACCCCTACATCATCGGCACCTCTGCGGGCGCGGCGCTGGGGGCCACCATCGCCATGATGCTGCCCGTGGGCGTGGCCTTCCTCGGTTTCGGGTTGGTGCCCATCCTGGCCTTTGTGGGAGCCCTGCTGACCGTTCTGCTGGTCTATCGGCTGGCCCGCGTGGGAGGCAAGACACCCGTCGTCAGTATGCTCCTTTCCGGGTTCGTGGTGAGCGGCATGCTGACGGCGTTGATGTTCCTCCTGATAACGCTCAGCGATGATCTGCACCCCCGGATCCAGTCCGTCTACGTGTTCCTCATGGGCGGTGTCTCGGTCAGCGGCTGGGAACAACTGGCGGTAGTCGCGCCACTGGTGCTGGCCGGGGTGATGGCCGCCCGCCTGCTGGCCTTCCGACTCAACGCCTTCGCCCTCGGTGAGGAGGGGGCGGCCTACGTGGGCATCGAGGTGGAGCGGGACAAGCTGGCCATACTGGCCCTGGGATCTGCCCTGACTGCCGCAGCAGTGTCCATAAGCGGTCTCGTTGGGTTCGTGGGCCTGGTGGTTCCCCATGCCGTGAGGCTGGTGCTTGGTCCGGAGCACCGGCTGCTGGTTCCGGCCTCGGCGGCCGTCGGGGCAGCCTTCGTGGTGGTGGCCGACCTCCTGGCCAGAACCATCGTCTCTTCAGGTGAACTGCCGGTGGGCATCATCACCGCCCTGATAGGACCGCCGCTATTCATCTACCTGCTGCGACGTGGCGGAAAGGAGTACGCCTTCTAGCCATGCTGGCCTTTCGGACGGAAGACGCGACGTTCAGCTATGGGAATGGCTTCGCGCTGCGCCAGATCAGTCTTTCCGCCAACGAAGGCGAGATGGTCGGCCTGATCGGCCCCAATGGCTCCGGCAAGAGCACCCTGCTGAGGTTGATCAGCGGCATTCTGCCCGCCTCCGAAGGAGAGGTGTACCTCGATGGACTGAGCCTGCGCCGCGCCCGGCGGAAAGCGGTGAGCCGAATGGTGGCCGTGGTGCCGCAGCAGTTTCAGATGCCCTTCGCATTCCGGGTGGAGGAAGTGGTCATGCTGGGACGCACGCCTTTCCTGGGGGCGTTCTCGGACAGCAGCTCGAGGGAACAGGCGATCGTGACTCAGGCCATGGACTGGGTTGGCATAGGGGAGCTGCGGGGGAGGTTCTTCAATGAGTTGAGCGGCGGCGAAAGGCAGAAGGTGGTTCTGGCCATGGCCCTGGCCCAGCAGCCCAGGCTGCTCCTGCTCGATGAACCGACGACACACCTGGATATCAACCACCAGGTGGAGTTGCTGGAGCTTCTGAAGAGGCTTAACCGGGAACAGGGACTGACCATCGTCGCTGCCATGCACGACCTCAATCTGGCCGCCCTCTACTTCGGGCGGCTGGTCACCTTGAAGGCAGGCCGGATTGTGGCCGACGGAGTCCCCGGGGCGGTCTTGACCCCGAGTATGATAGCCGAGGTATTCGGGGCCTGCGTCCAGGTGCAATCGCATCCCACGACTCAGGTACCATTCATGATCGTTGTTCCCCCGTAGGCCCTCATGCCATACCGGCCCAGATGGCGCCTCGACGCATCTCCGTTGCCAGCCACACACAGGTGATGGAATTGACACACGGGAGCACGATTTGCTACTCTGGAGTCGCCGCCGACGATACCGCGGCGAGCCCCCGGGAAGACCAGAGCAACGCTCGCTTGGATCGGCGACGACCGAGACGGCTGATAGGGTGAGTCGAAGATGCCTTCTTGGCGCTGCTGAGAAGGCATTCAGTTTAGGGAGGTGCCGGGATGACCAAATCGAAGTCCTCTGCAAGTGACTGCCAGCTAATCAAGAGCGACTGCATCCTCTGTGTCTCCGGGTGCGGCATCAATGCCTACGTCGAAGACGGCAAGCTGGTCAAGGTGGAGGGCATGCCGGAGCATCCCCTGAACAAGGGCTTTCTCTGTCCCCGGGGGGAGAATCTGGTGGAGTACGCCAACGCCCCGGACCGCGTCCGCCACCCCATGAAGAAGGTGGACGGGGAATGGCAGAGGATCACCTGGGACGAGGCGCTGGATACCATCGCGGGCAAGCTGAAGGAGATCAAGGAGAAGCACGGCGCCCATGCCCTGGCCATCTTCTGCGGCTCCATGGCGGTGGAGAACATCGAGCTGGCGGCATTCACCCAGCGGTTCAAAGGGGCCTTCGGCACCCCCAATCTCATCTCCGTAGAGAGCATCTGCTTCCGGATCCGGGTGGTGGCCCATCTGCTCACGTTCGGGCGGTTCATCAGCGAGGACCCAGACCAGGCCAAGTGCATCCTGCTCTGGGGCAACAACCCCGATGATTCCCGATTCTACTGGGCGGACACCATACGGGAGAGGGTGCACAGGGGCGAACTGAAGCTGGTGGTCATCGACCCAAAGAGGACCCAACTGGCCAAGGACGGCATCCACCTGCAGATCAGACCGGGGACAGACACTGCCCTGGGCTTGGCCATGCTCAACGTGATCATCTCCGAGGGGCTGTACGACAAGGAGTACGTCGAGAAGTGCACCGTGGGCTTTGAGGAACTGAAGGAGCACGTGAAGGACTACACCCCGGAGGCCGTGGAGGAGATCACCTGGGTGCCGGCCGGTGATATCAGGAAGGTGGCCCGGATGTACGCCACGGCCAAACCGGCCTGCATTGTGCCGGGCACCTGTTCGCTGGCCCACAGCGGCAATGCCCTGCAGGCCGAGCGCCTGCTGTGCATCATGCAGGCGGTGACGGGGAACCTGGATGTCGCCGGCGGCTGGGCCATGACCCCGCTGCCCCGGCTCAGCGACCTGAGGGTTCCCGTGGAGGAGGACCCGGTGGGGGCGGAGGAGTTCCCCATGTTCTACAAGACCTGGGGCAAGGCGGTGCCCTATGGACAGGCCATGACCTGGCCCGATCAGGTGCTCAGCGGGAAGCCCTATCCCTTCAAGGCCCTCATCGTCACCGGAGGCAATCCGGCCCTGACCATGCCCGACTCCAAGAAATTCCGCGAGGCGGTGAGCAAGCTGGACCTGGTGGTGGTTATCAATCCCTTCATGACCGAAACGGCGGAGATGGCGGACATCGTCCTGCCGGCCTGCACCTTCCTGGAGAAGATGGGCCTGGGGATGGTCTATGCCATCAACGCCGGTCTGCCGTACATCCTGCTGCGGAAGCAGGTCTGCGATCCCCCCGGCGAAGCCTGGGCGGACTGGAAGTTCTGGACGGAGCTGGCCCGCAGGCTGGGCCTGGGCAAGTACTTCCCCTGGAACACCGATGAGGAGGTGGTGAGTCACCTCCTGGAGCCGTCGGGGATCACGCTGCAGCAGCTGAAGGAGAACCCCTGCGGGGTGTTCTTCGACAAGAAGAACTACGCCGCCCGGGAGAGCTTCGGGTTCAGGACGCCATCGAAGAAGGTAGAGATAGCCTCCAGCGCTCTGAAGGAGGCGGGACATGACGCTATCCCGACGCATCGCGAGCCCGGGCAGAGCCCGGTGAGCACCCCGGACCTGGCCAAGAAGTATCCCCTGATCCTGATCACCGGGGCCAGGATGAGGGAGTTCACGCACTCCCAGTTGCGGAGCATGACGCAGATGCGCCGCAGGGCCCCCGAGCCCCTGGCGGAGATCCACGCCACCACGGCCAGAGACCACGGCATCATTGACGGCGAGATGATCTTCGTGGAGACCAGGAAGGGGAGGATAAGGCTGAAGGCCAGGGTGACCCAGGACATCGCCCCGAAGGTGGTCAGTATTCCCCACGGCTGGGCCCAGGCCAACGCCAACATCCTGACTGACGTGCAGGAGAGGGATCCGGTTTCCGGCTACCCCATGCTCAAGGGGTTGCTGTGCAGAATAGCCAAGGCCGGTCCCTAGTCCGCGGGGTTGGGCGAAGCCATGAAGCTGGCCGACGATGTGAAGCAGGGGACGTTTCTCCGCCGGGAGAACCGCTTCACCTGCCTGGTGAAGCTGGGGCGGAGAACGGAGGCGGTCTACCTGCCCAACTCGGGCAGGCTGGAGACCGTGCTTCTGCCGGGGACGAGGGTCTTCGTGGTGGAGAGGGAGTCGCCCTCCCGGACCACCGGGTATGACCTGGTGGTGGCCGCTCTGGGCAGGGGATTCGTCTCCGTGGACGACCGGGTGCCGGCGGAACTGGTCAACGATGCCCTGGTCAAAGGCACCCTGTCCCCGTTCGCGCAGTACTCGACGATACGCAGGGAGGTGGCCCGGGGCAGAAGCAGGCTGGACTTCCTGGTGACCAGCCGGGTCTCCGAGTGCTTCCTGGAGGTCAAGTCGGTGACCCTGGTGCGGGACAGGGTGGCCCGCTTCCCGGACGCCCCGACCCTGAGGGGAAGACAGCACATGCAGAGCCTGATCTGGGCCAAGAAGGAAGGCTACCAGGCAGCCGTGGTCTTCGTCATCCAGAGGGGCGACGCGGGGAGCTTCTCCCCTAACGACGACATAGATGCTGACTTCGGACAGGCGGTGAGGCAGGCCCACCGCGCCGGAGTGGGCCTCTACGCCTACAGATGCCAGGTATCCCCAACGGAGATCGAGCTGGCCGGTCAGGTGCCGGTCAGGCTTTGACCGCCACCCTGACGGAGATCTACCGGCGTCTTCACGACCGCTACGGAGATCAGCACTGGTGGCCGGCGGAGACCCCGCTGGAGATGATCGTCGGGGCCATCCTCACCCAGTCGACGGCCTGGACCAATGTGGAGAAGGGCATAGACGGTCTCAGGTCGAGGGGGCCGCTGTCCAGTGCCATGCTCCGACGGGTGCCCACGGAGGAACTGGCCCGGCTGATACGCCCGTCGGGCTACTACAACGTCAAGGCGAGGAAGCTCAAGGCCTTCGCGGCTTGGCTGGGCGAACGCTATGGCGATGACCTGGACAGGCTGTTCGCCCTGGACCTGCCCGCGCTGCGCCGTGAACTGCTCGGCATCTACGGTGTGGGTGAAGAGACGGCGGACTCCATAGTCCTGTATGCGGCCCGCAAGCCCATCTTCGTCATCGATGCCTACACCCGGCGGATCATGACCCGGCTCGGCCTGGCCCCGAAGCGTGACAGCTATGAGGCATTCCAGGCCTTGTTCATGGAGAATCTGCCGCATGACGAAATCATGTTCAACGAGTATCACGCACTGCTGGTGTGCCATGGCAAGACGGCCTGCCGGAAATCCCCGGCCTGCCGTGACTGCTGCCTGGCGTCCCTGTGTCCGTTTCCGGGGAGTCAGAATAGGTGAACAGAGGATCATCGCAGAGGATGGATTCCAGTTTTGCCTCAGAAGGGAAGCTGACCTTATAATTGTTTACGGTGTGACCCCGACGCGAGAACCCAAGACAGGAAAGGAGAACAGATGGCCGGAATAGTTTCCTACGGAGCCTATGTCCCCATGTACAGGCTCAGCCGGGCGATCCTGGGTCAGGTGTGGGGCGGCGGTGGGAAGGGTGAGAAAGCCATATGCAACTGCGACGAGGACAGCATCACCATGGCCGTGGAGGCCGGGGTGGACTGCCTCAAGGGGATGGACCGGAAGTCGGTTGACGCTTTGTACTTCGCCAGCACCACCGCCCCCTTCAAGGAGAAGCAGTCGGCCAGCATCGTGGCTGCCGCGCTGGACCTCCGGGAGGACATCGTGGCCAGCGACTTCGGCAACTCCCTGAGGTGCGGCACGGTGGCCCTGAAGGCGGCTCTGGACGCGGTCAAATCGGGCTCGGCCAGGAACGTGCTGCTGGTGATCGCCGACTGCCGGCTGCCGGCCCCCAATTCGGCATATGAGCCGCTCTTCGGCGATGGTGCGGCGGCCTTCCTCATCGGGGCGAGCCATGTGGTGGCCGAGATCGAGGCCAGCTACTACCTGACCAGCGAGTTCATCGACGTATGGCGGCTGGAGACGGACAGGCTGCCCCGGAGCTGGGAGGAGCGTTTCATCCTTGACGAGGGGTACGAGGCCCACATGAAGAAGGCCTTCAACTCCTTCCTGAAGGCCCGGAATGCCAAGGGCAAGGATTTCACCAGGGCGGCCTTCTATGCCCCCAACGCCCGGAGCCATCAGGCGGTGGTGAAGATACTGGGACTGGACCCCAAGACTCAGGTGGAGGAACCCCTGTTCGACAGCGTGGGCAACACCGGTGCCGCTCTGGCACCGATGACTCTGGTGGCTGCCCTGGAGGGCGCCAAGCCGGGCGACAAGATCCTGCTGGGCAACTACGGCGACGGCGCTGATGCCCACGCCCTGCTGGTGACGGAGAACATCGCCAAGATGAAGGACAGGAGGGGCATCAAGACCTACCTCAAGTCCAAGGTGATGCTGGAGAACTACGGCAAGTACCTTACCTTCAGAGACCTGATGCCGTCCGAGGAGACGCCCATGACCCGGCCCAGGACGTCGCTGACGGCCATGTGGAGGGACCGCAACTGGGTCTATCGCTGTCACGGGCATCACTGCCAGAAGTGCGGCAAGACGCAGTTCCCGCCGCAGAAGAGATGCATGTATTGCCAGGCCGAGGAGAAGTTCCTGGAGGAGGTGCCTCTGGCCGAGAGGAAGGGCGTCCTGTTCACCTACAGCATGGACGAGAGGACCGCGGTGATCGACCCGCCCAACATCCTGGCTGCCGTGAATCTGGAGGGCGAGGTGAGGATCTTCAGTCAGATGACCGACAGAGATGTGAAGAACATCCGGGTGGGGATGCCCATGGAAATGACCTTCCGGAGGATCCACGACGCCCTGGGTGTCCACAACTACTTCTGGAAGTGCCGGCCGGCGAGGGACTAGGAAGGGAACCGGGAAAGGAGAAACATGGCAGAGAGCATCAAAGATAAGGTCGCCATTGTGGGTATGGGCTGCACCAAGTTCGGAGAGAGATGGGATGCAGACATCAAGGATATGATCACCGAAGCGGCCGATGAAGCCTGCAAGGACGCCGGGGTGGAACTGAAGGACATCCAGGCAATATGGCAGGGCAGCCAGTGGGGCTCGCAGATAGTGGAAGGGGGAGTGGTCACCGGCACGCTGGTTTCCAGCACGCTGCAGACCCAGTACATCCCGGTGACCAGGGTGGAGAACGCCTGCGGCACCGGCGCGGAATCGCTCCGGGGCGCCACCTTCGCCCTGGCCGCCAAGGGCTATGACCTGGTCATGGCTCTAGGCGTGGAGAAGTGCAAGGACATGGGTTTCGGCGGCCTTCCCTCGGTGTGGATCGGCCGGTGGGAGCCCGTATACGGGGCCTTCGGCACCGGCCCGGGACGGTATGCCATGGCCGCCACGGCCTACTTCGCCAAGTACGGCCTGAGCAATGACGACGGGAAGAAGCTCCTGGCGGAGATCTCCGTCAAGAGCCACTTCTACGGCGCCAAGAACCCCAAGGCGCATCTGCGGAGAGAGGTCACCGTGGAGCAGGTGCTCAATGCCCCCATGATCGCCTGGCCGCTGGGCCTGTTCGACTGCTGCGGAGTGACCGACGGCGCCTCGGCGGCCATACTGTGCCGGACCGAGGATGCCAAGAAGTACCGGGACGACTATGTCACCATCAAGGCCTTCGGAATGGCGGCCAGTCCCGGCTGGGGCAAGGAACGGATAGACTACGACTTCACCTACTGGGATGCTACCCAGGCGGCGGCCAGGGCGGCCTACGCCGAGGCGGGCATCAAGAACCCCCGCAAGGAACTGGACATGGTGGAGCTGCACGACTGCTTCAGCATCGCCGAGCTGATCGCCTCCGAGTCGCTGTTCCTCTGCGAGACGGGCAAGTTCAAGGAACAGATGGCCGACAAGAGGGCCTACTACCACGACGGCGAGATGCCGGTGAACATCAGCGGTGGGCTGAAGTCCTTCGGCCATCCCATCGGAGCCAGCGGCTGCCGCGAGGTCTACGAAGTGTACAAGCAGATCCAGAAGAAGGCGGAGGAACCCTCGCGGCAGATCAAGGACGTGAAGCTGGGGCTGGCCCACAATCAGGGGGGGCACCCGGGCAAGTTCGTCTGCGGAGTCACGGTGGTGGGTGCGCCCTAGGGCGCACCCGCTGAAGGTTTCCCAGGGTGGACGGGGACTAGGTGGCTGACGTTCAGCCTCTTCGGGGCATTCGCTATGACCCGGCACGGGTTGAGAGCATCTCGTCGGTCATGGCGCCCCCGTACGACGTGATTTCCCCCAAGGAGCAGCGCTTCTACCACAAGCGCCACCCGCAGAACGTCATCCGACTGGAACTGGGCGCGGAACACCCCTCCGACACTGCCGGGGACAACAAGTACACCCGGGCCGCCAGCGCGCTTGGGGAATGGCTGGAGAAGGGCATCCTGCTGCGGGAGGCGGAGCCGGCCTTCTACGTGGTGGAGCACCGGTTCAATCACGAAGGCGTTGCCAGCCACCGCTGGGGCCTGACCGCCCGGGTGCGGCTGGGGAGCGAGGGTCCTGACGGTGCCCGTCCCCACGAAAGCGTGATGGAGGAGCGCATCGCGGACCGGCTGAAGCTGCTGCGTGCCTGCCGGGTGAACCTCAGTCCCATCATGGGCATTGTGGACCGCGGCACGGGTGGATTCCCGACCCTGCTGGCCGGGCTGGCCAGCGGCAGGCCCGACATCAGCGCTGCGGATCGTGATGGCACGGTGCACAACATGTGGGTCATCCGGGACGAGCAGAGCCTGGGGCTGATCTCCACATGGTGCGCCGACAAGGCCATCTACATTGCCGATGGGCACCACCGCTATGAGACCAGCCTGGCCTACCAGTCGGAGCAGCAGGCTGTCTGTTCCCACTTCACCGGCCGCGAGGCCTTCAACTTCGTGCTGATGACGCTGACCGGGGCGGACGATCCGGGGCTGGTGGCCCTGCCCACTCACCGGCTGGTGCGGTTCATCAAGGCCGAGAAGCTGTCGGAGTTCCGGAACAGAGCGGAGCAGTTCTTCGACATCGAACGGATTGAGCATCCCGGAACGGGACGGGCGGAGACCATCAGGTCATGGCTCGGCCGGCTGACCCAGCGCGGCGGGCAGGGGGTGGCCATGGGCCTCTATGGCCTAGAGGGAGATGCGCTGTGGCTGCTGTCGCTGCGGGAAGGAGCTGAGGTCCAGAAGGCCATGCCCTCCCAGCGCAGCCAGGAGTGGCGAAGCCTGGATGTCACCATCCTGCACTGCGTGATGCTGGGTGAGATGCTGGGCGTGGACACCCCGCGGAGGGAGACAGAGTGCCTGGACTACACCCGGGACGCGGCAGAGGCGGTAGAGCTCGTAGATGCAGGGAAATACCAGTTGGCCTTCTTGATGAACCCGATCGCCATTTCGAGCGTCCTGGCCGTGGCTGATGCCGGGGAGAGGATGCCGCCGAAATCCACCTACTTCTACCCCAAGCTGCCCACGGGCCTGGTCCTCAACCCCGTCTGGGACTAGTCGGCTAGAGGTCCCAGAAGCTCTGCAACAGCCCGTAGTCCAGAACCGAGCAGATGGAGGCGTTCTCCGCCGGTATGCGGGCCTCTTCGGCGGCAGCCACCGGGTTCAGCCCCCCGAAGAGGACTATGCCCACCCTGTTGGGGTCAACGGGGACCTCGCAGACGGGCTCGCCGATGTTGCCCATGACGGCCAGGCTGCCCAGGTGAGCCTCATTCAGCCGGGCAATCATGTCGGAGGCCAGGGGCCTGCATTGAGCCGGGACCTCGGCGAAGTTGGCCAGCACCTTGCCCTCCCCCGTGCGGGCCGCTTCAACCACATTGGTCATCTTGCCCCGGATGAAGATCTCCGACGGATCCAGCGAGGTGCCGCTGTAGTAGATGAGCTCAATGAAACGCAGGGGTTTGTGGTTCCTGATCTGGAGGATGCCGCCGAATCTGGAGTCCATGGGCACCCCGGCCTTGAGAAGAGCCCCGGAGAGAACGGCGCTGCACCCTGTGGCGAAGCCGATCTTGCCCTCGGGGACGGTCCTGTCGCCCAGCTTCTCTCCTGCCCGGGCCACGGCCACCAGGTCGCCGACGGATATCCCGGCCCTGAAGGCGCTCCTCATGGCTTTGACGGCCCGGGGGAAGTCCTCCTCATCGAAGAGGGAGTGGTTGGTGGGCACGAAGCCGGTGCGGCTCCGCCAATCGAAGGTGGTCCGGAAGGCGGTCAGCTCTATGCGGTTGCTGAAGAGGCCCACCTTGTCGGCCACCAGCGCATTGCGCAACTCCTCCAGCCCGGCCGGCGTGATCAGCCGGCCGTCCCTGCCCGCGGACTCGGTCAATCCCCGCTCATCCATCAGCTTGAGGTGGTACCTGACCGCCCTCTCGGTGAGGTCAATGCCCTGCTTCTTCAGTTCGCGGGAGATCAGTCGGGCGCCGACGGCCTCCTCCGACTGGCTCAGCACCCTGAGGATGGCATTGACCTTCCTCTCTACGTCAACTCCGCTGGACCCTACCATGAGCCCTCCATGGTCAGATGTGGCTCTCCTCCGGAGATGCCACGCTCAGCCGATTGAGACAACTGCTGCTCCCGAAGACCGGGTCGGAAGCAGCAGTCGAAACGGCGCATGTTGACCTGCAGTATATGGTCAGGCGAGTATCCTGTCCACCTCTCTGGCATCGACGTCTGACACCAAGGGAATGCCGCTGACGCGAGTGGCTTCCGGCGTGAGCGAGGCGATGTCGTCGCGGGTGATGTGCTTGATGGTGAACTTGCGGTTGCCGGCCATCAGCTGGCGCAGCCCCTGAGCCAGGCGGTCGAAGTAGGTATAGAGGCCTATGGCCGAGGTGGGGATGTCGTTGTAGTCCTTGCCGTATTCCCTCTTCAGCCAGTCGGCGGTGACGAACACGGATTCCCGGGTGCCGCCGAAGCGCTGGAAGTAGACGGGGAGCTGATGCCCCTCTATGGCTTTGCCGATTGTCTTGCCGACCATGACCGCAGCCAGTGGCCCTCTGGCCATGCCGATGGCATTGGCATAGGGGGCGCAGAGCGACAGTCCCTTGAACAGCTGATCTTCCAGGATGAAGCCGCCGGCCACCACGATGGGAGGCACGTACTGCCCCTTCTTGGCCAGGCGTTCGCAGTACTGATGGGTGAGCGACCACAACTCCACGCCGGGCACGCCCCACTCGTTCATCATCCGCCAGGGGCTCATGCCCGTGCCGCCGCCGGCGCCGTCAACGGTGAGGTAGTCGATCTTGGCTATGGAGGAGAACTTCACCGCCCGGGCCAGGTCGGCCGGCCGGTAGGCGCCGGTCTTGAGAGAGATGTACTTGGCCCCTGCGCTGCGGAGCTGCTTCACCTGCTTCAGGAAGCCCTCTTTGGTGACCATGCCGACGCGGGAATGCCTCTCGAACTCGGTGAAGGTCCCCTTGTGGAACTCCTTCACCACGAAGGGGTCCAGGGGGTCGGGGAGGACGATATAGCCGCGCTTCCGGAGCAGCTGGGCCTTCTCCAGGTTGCTTATCTTGACCTCGCCGCCGATGTCCTTGGCGCCCTGTCCCCACTTCAGCTCGACGCCGTCGGCGCCCAGCTCCTGTAGGGCGTACTCTAAGACTCCCAGGCGGAAGTCCTCGACATTGGCCTGGACGAAGATGCCACCGTAGCCATTGCGCTGCCACTGTTTGTAGAGCTTGACCCGCCTTTCCAGGTCGGGCGAGAACTTCACCTTGCCCCGGACTATCTTCGAGTCCACATCCATGGCGCAGACGTTCTCGCCGACGGTCAGCGGTACACCCGCCATGGCCGAGCCGATGGCCAGGCCGTCCCAGTTGTCCCGGGCGACATTGGTGGATCCCAGACCGGGAATGACGATGGGCAGCCGCAGCTTGATGCCGCCGTCATGGCCCAGGGTCGTATCGAGGCTAACGTTGGGGAAGATGGCCTTGTCGGAGTCGGCGGCGATGCCATGGGCCCCCACGGCTGTCCCCATGATGTTGAAGTGGGACAGGTCGATGGGATAGGCCTTCTGAGATGCAGTGGTGATGATACCGAAGGGCTGCGGGTAGATCACTTCATGTCCGCGATAGGCGCTCTTGCCGATCTCGCACATGCCGATGCAGCCGTCAACGCAGGTGACGCACATGCCGCTGATGGGGCACCAGTCGCCTCCTGTCCTGTTCTTGGTCAGCGTGGAAGCTGTGGCGTTGTACCGTGTTAGTGTCATTTGTTATCTCCTCCCTCGTTGTTCTCCTCGATCATTCCCTTTCTATCGCAGAGCCCGGAAGCTCTAGTAGACGGTGTGTCCATGTGCGCCAACGCTCTCGGAGCAGCCGGTGCATATCTCGCAGGTCTCCACATGGGCCAGGTTCTGGCACCCCCCGCAGAGGCCGTTGACCAGCGAATCAGCGGTGCAGGCCCGCTCGCAGACCGGGCAGATCCATTGGCAGCCGCCGCAGTTGCGGCACTCCTCCGGGGTGTGACCGAAGGCCGTGGTCACCCGGCGTGCCGTGCCCCGGCCGGTGAAGCCGATGCCGCCGGAGCGCATCTGCTCCTTGCAGTAGCGGACGCAGCGGCCGCAGAGGATGCACTCCCTGGGCTTGATCTTGAAGCGGACCTGATTGATACCCATGTTGGAGGCCATGCACTGCAGCGTCTTGGAGCTGGGACAGGATGCGAGCAGCAGCTCAACAACCACTCTGCGGGCCTTCTTCACCTTGGCCGAGCTGGTCAGGATGACCTGCCCCTGCTCGACGGGCAGGGCGCAGGACGCCTCAAGCGATGAGCGGCCCCTGCCCTTGACCATCTCGACCAGACAGACGCGGCACTCACCGTATGAACTCAGGCCGGGGTAGTAGCAGAGGGTGGGGATGACGATGCCCATCTCTCTGGCTGCCTCGAGGACGGTGGTCCCCGGAGCAGCCCTGACCTTTGTTCCGTCGATAGTCAACTCAATCATATTCCCACCTCTCCCACGAAACCAGGATGGCGTCAAACTTGCAGAGATCGCGGCATAGGCCGCATTTGATGCACTTGGCCGGATCTATGACGTGCAGCTTCTTCTTCTCGCCAGATATGGCTCCCTCCGGGCACTCCCTGGCGCAGACACGACAGCCGGTGCACTTGGCTTCGTCCACAGAGTAGGTGATCAGGGCCTTGCACACCCCAGCGGGGCAGTGCTTGTGGACCACGTGTGCCTCGTATTCGTCGCGGAAGTACCTGATGGTGGACAGCAGGGGATTCGGGGCGGTCCCGCCCAGACCGCAGAGGGAGGCCTCCTTGATGACGCCGCCCAGCTCCTCCAGCAGGTCGAGGTCCCCCTCACTACCCCTCCCCTCGGTGATGTCGGTGAGCATATCCAGCATCCGGTCCAGTCCCTCGCGGCAGGGGACGCACTTGCCACAGGACTCCTCGGTGAGGAACTTGGTGAAGTACCGGGCCATGTCCACCATGCAGGTGCCCTCATCCATGACGATCATGCCGCCGGAACCCATCATGGAGCCGGCCTTGGTCAGCTCATCGAAGTCCACAGGCAGGTCTATCAGGCTCTCCGGGATGCACCCGCCGGAAGGCCCGCCGGTCTGAATGGCCTTCAGCTTCTTCCCATTGCGCATGCCGCCGCCGATGTCGTAGACCATCTCCCTGAGGGTGATGCCCATAGGCACCTCGACCAGGCCGGTGTTGTGCACCTTGCCCACCAGGGAGAAGATCTTGGTGCCCTTGCTGCCCTCCGTGCCGATCTTGGAATACCACTTGGCCCCGCGGCTGATGATGACCGGCACGTTGGCCCAGGTTTCCACGTTGTTCAAGTTGGTAGGCCGGCCGTACAGTCCCTTGAGGGCGGTGTGGATGTGTTTCTGGCGGGGTTCCCCGATGTGGCCTTCCAGCGAGGCCATCAGCGCCGTGGATTCGCCGCAGATGAAGGCACCGCCGCCCCGCGAGATCTTGATATCGAAGTCGAATCCGGAGCCCAGGATGTTCTGGCCCAGGAGCCCGTACTGCCTGGCTTGATCCAGAGCTACGCCCAGGTTCTTTACCGCCAGAGGGTACTCCATGCGAACGTAGACATAGCCGTCGTGGGCATCAATGGCCCGCGCTCCGATGATCATTCCCTCGAGGATGGCGTGGGGATTGCCTTCGAGGAGGCTCCGGTCCATGTAGGCGCCGGGGTCGCCTTCGTCGGCATTGCAGATGACATAGCGGACGCCGTCCCGCGAAGGGGCGCTGCGGCAGGTCTGCCATTTCTGGTACGTCGGGAAGCCGGCTCCGCCGCGTCCCCGCAGGCCGGATTCCTTGATCTCCTCGATGATGCCTTCGGGGTCCATCTCGAAGAGCGCCTTCGGCAGCGCGGTGTAGCCACCCATGGCAATGTAGTCCTCGATGTTCGTTGGATCGATCAGGCCGTTCTTGCCGAAGACTATCCTCTGCTGCTTCCTGTAGAAGGGGACTTCGGCCTCCGAACGTGCCACCCTGTTCTTCTGGGGATCGACGTACAGGAGTCTCTCAATGACTTCACCCTTGCCAACCGTCCGTGAGACTATTTCTACGGCGTCGGCGGGGCTGACTCGTTGGTAGAACGTCTCCTCAGGGTAGATGACCACCAGGGGGCCGCGCTCACAGAAACCGTGACAGCCGGTGACCTTCAACTCCACGCGGCTGCCCATGTCCTGTCTGCGAATCTCGCCTTCCAGTGCCGAGGCAACGTCTTGGCACTTGTAGGCGTGGCAACCCGTGCCGCCGCACACCGAGACGTATTTCTTCGTGCCGTTTCGGCGACGAAGGATACGGCTTCGCAGTCGCTCGAGTTCAGCAATGGATCTGAGTTTCTGCATGGCTATTTCCCTCTGCCGTCATTCATATACTGCTTGAGCACTCGCTTGACCTTCCCGGGAGTTATCTGGCCCTGATACTCACTGTCAACAACCACCAGGGGTCCGAGTGCGCATGCGCCCAGGCAATTGACCGTCTCCAGGGTGAACCGGGAATCCTCAGTCGTTTCTCCGGGCTCGACGTCCAATTGTCTCCTGACTTCATCAAGCACTGCCGGGGCACCCCTGACGTGACAGGCGGTGCCAAGGCAGACCCTCACCATGTGTTCCCCGCGCGGCTGAAGGCTGAAGGCCTTGAAGAAGGTGGCTACCCCGTATACCTGGATCAGGGGCAGCTTCAGACGCTTGGCGACGCGCTTCAGGGCGTCCTCGGGGAGGTAGGAGCACTCGGCCTGCACGTCCTGGAGGATGGAGATGAGGCTGTCGCGATGGCATCCATACGCATCGACTATCCTGTCCACTTTGCTGGCATCGATTCTCATGTCTTCAGCACCTCTCTGACGGCATTCCCTCCACGGGGCTCAGAGCCTGACCGGTAGCCCCTTGTCGGCCAGATACCTCTTGGCCTGGGGGATGGAGATCTCGCCGAAATGGAAGACGGAGGCACACAACACGGCGGAGGCTTTGCCTTTGACCACCGCCTCGTAGAGATGCTCCAGCTTCCCCGCTCCGCCCGAAGCGGTGACGGGGATACCGACGGCCTCGGCCACGGCCCGGGTCATCTCCAGGTCGTACCCCTTCTTGGTGCCGTCGGCGTCCTTGCTGGTGAGCAGGATCTCGCCGGCACCGAGCTTCTCCACCTTCCTGGCCCATTCCACGATGTCGAGGTTGGCCCCCTCCATGCCACCCTTGATGATCACTTCCAGCCGGGGCCGTTTGCTGCCGGAGCGGTTCTTCTTGCCGTCGATGGCGACGACCACTCTGTCCTTGCCGAACTTGCGCGACGCCTCCTTGATCAGATCGGGATTCAGCACTGCCGCGGTGTTGATGGAGACCTTGTCCACGCCGATGTCGAAGAGTGCCTTCATGTCCGCTGTGTCCCTGATCCCCCCACCAACGGTGAAGGGCACGGTGGCCGCCTTCCTGACCTTCTTCACCCAGGCCAGCCGCGTGCCTCTACCCTCGACGGTGGCGGCGATATCGAGAAAGGCCAGTTCGTCGGCCCCTTCGCGACAGTAGGCGGCGGCGGCCTCCACCGGATCACGGGCGTCGACCAGATCGACGAACCTGACTCCCTTGACCACTCTCCCGTCCTTGATGTCCAGGCAGGGGATGACTTTGATCGTTTGCACTTTTCTTTGCCCCCTCACGATGAAGTTGGATATAATATGACGGCCTCTGAGACAGAGGCTGGATCAGCAGAATCGCGTATCATAGGTAACCGTTTGCCTATTATAGAGAGTGTCGAAAATCCTGTCAAATTGAGCACGGGGCGTGAAGAAGAGGATGAGAATCGGAATCCTGGCCCTTCAAGGGGCATTTGTGGAGCACCTGGGGATCCTGGAGCGGCTGGGGGCGGAGCCGGTGCTGGTCCGGCTGCCAGTCGAACTTGAAGGCCTGGACGGTCTGATCATCCCCGGCGGGGAAAGCACCACCATGATCAGGCTGATGCTGGAGTATGAGCTGTTGCAGCCGTTGAAGGACAGGGCCGAGGCTAGCCTGCCGGTGATGGGGGTCTGCGCCGGCATGATCCTGCTGGCCAAGCGCGTGGCCGACTCCCCGCTGCAGAGCCTGGGCCTGATGGACATGACGGTGAGGCGCAATGCCTTCGGGAGTCAGGTGGACAGCTTCGAAGCCGACCTGGACATACCGGCTCTGGGCGAAACGCCCTTCCACGGCGTGTTTATCCGCGCGCCGGTCATCGAAGCGGCCAATTCCACAGTGGAACTGCTAGCCCGGCTGGACGACGGCAGGGCCGTGGCCGCCCGTCAGGGGAGACTGCTGGCCGCAGCCTTCCATCCAGAGCTGGGCAGCGACCTGAGGCTGCACCGGTACTTCCTGGATATGGCGTCCGGCGGCCCGCCCGTGGCATAGCGGTCAGAGGACGGGCAGGTACCTCTTCAGCTCGTAGTCAGTAACGCTGGTCCGGTAGAGATCCCACTCGATCTTCTTGTTCTGGATGAAGCTGCGGAAGACGTGGTCCCCCAGCGCCTCCCTGACCAGGTCGCTGCTCTCGGCCAGCTGAATGGCCTCAACCAAGCTGCCGGGCAGCGTCTTGATGCCCCTTCTGACCTGTTCCTCCGGCTTCATCTCGAAGACGTTCTCCTCGGTGGGTTCCGGCAGGGGGTAGTCCTTCTCGATGCCCTCCAGCCCCGCGGCCAGTATGACGCTGAAGGTGAGATAGGGGTTGCACGCCGGATCGGGGGACCGGAGCTCAACCCGGGTGGACTTCTCCCTGCCCGGCTGGTAGAGGGGGATGCGGATGAGGTCGGAGCGGTTGCGCCGGGCCCAGGTGATATAGACCGGCGCTTCGTAGCCGGGGACCAGACGTTTGTAGGAGTTGACCCACTGGCTGGTGACCACGGTGATCTCCGCCGCATGCCTCAGCAGCCCAGCCAGGAAGCACTTGCCCACCTTGGACAGATGGTAGGGGTCGTCCTTGTCGAAGAAGGCGTTCCGCTCTCCCCTGAAGAGGGAGATGTGGACGTGCATCCCGCTGCCGTTGACGCCGGCCAGCGGCTTGGGCATGAAGGTGGCGTAGTAGCCGTGCTTGATGGCCACCTGCTTCACCGCCAGGCGGTAGGTCATGACGTTGTCGGCCATGGCCATGGCCTCGGTGTACCTCAGGTCGATCTCGTGCTGACTGGGGGCGACTTCGTGATGGGTGTATTCCACCCCCACCCCCATGGCCTCCAGGGTGAGCACGGTCTCCCGCCTCAGCTCGCTGGCCACGTTGGGCGGCGTGACATCGAAGTAGCCTCCGTTGTCCAGGACGCCGGTATTGTCGTTGCTACGGAAGTAGAAGTACTCCAGCTCCGGCCCCACGTAGCAGGCGAATCCCTTGTCGGAGGCCCGCTTCAGGTTCCTCTTCAGCACGTAGCGGGGGTCCCCCTCGAAGGGCTGCTGGCCGGGCCAGTGGATGTCGCAGGTCATCTTGGCCGTGGCGGAGTCCTGGGGCATCCAGGGAAGGATGGAGAAGGTGGTCGGGTCGGGGACGGCCACCATGTCGCTCTCGTCGATGCGGACGAAGCCCTCCACTGAAGACCCGTCGAAGCCCAGTCCTTCGTCGAAGGCCCTCTGGAGCTCCGCCACCGTGACGGAGAAGCTCTTGTGATAGCCCAGGATGTCGGTGAACCACATCTCCACGAACCTGACGTCGTGCTCCTTGATCTTCCTGAACACGTTCTCGATGGCTTCGGCCCGTCCCGCGTCTTGGCTCTTGGCTGACATAACTCTCCCCCTTACCTCATCGTTATCTTCTGAGACTGCCCCATGGCAGGGAAGCGCTGCGCTGTCATTTCCTGGCGGCTATGGCCGCCCTGACCGCCGCCCCGAACTCCGCGATGGACTGCTTGCCCAGGTCCTCGCCGCTGCGGAGGCGGACCGAGACCTGGGATGCGGTCACCTCCTTGTCGCCGATCACCAGCATGTAGGGCACCTTCTGCAGTTGAGCCTCGCGGATCTTCAGGTTCATCCGCTCGGGACGGGCATCCACCTGGACGCGCAGGCCGTCGGACCTCAGTTCTGCCTCCACCTGCCGGGCGTAGTCGAGGTGGCGGTCAGATATGGGTATGATCACCACCTGGACCGGCGACAGCCAGACCGGGAAGGCCCCGGCGTAGTGCTCCACCAGGACGCCGAAGAAGCGCTCCAGGCTGCCCAGTAGGGCCCGGTGGACCATGTAGGGGCGCTGCTGCCTGCCATCCTCGCCGATGTAGGTCAGGTCGAAACGCTCCGGTATGTTGAAATCGAACTGGATGGTGGAGCACTGCCAGGGGCGCCCCAGGGCATCCATGATCTTGATGTCTATCTTCGGTCCGTAGAAGACCGCCTCGCCCTCCTGCCTCTGGTATGCGAGATTCCGGGCAGTCAGGGCTTTGACCAGCGAGGACTCCGCCTGCCCCCACATGGCGTCGCTGCCGGCGTATTTCTCCGGCTTCTGGGGATCGCGCACGCTCAGCTCGACCTTGTAGTCGTCGAAGCCGAATCCCCGGAGCATGTTCAGGCTGAAATCGAGCACCCTGAGGATCTCCTCCTCAATCTGCTCCGGCGTGCAGAAGATGTGGGCGTCGTCCTGGGTGAAGCCGCGGACGCGGAGCAGGCCGTGCAGGGTGCCGCTCCGCTCGTAGCGGTAGACCGTGCCGAGCTCGGCCCAGCGCAGCGGCAAGTCGCGGTAGGAGCGGAGCCTGGTCTTGTAGATCATGATATGGAAGGGGCAGTTCATGGGCTTGATGTAGTAGTCCTGCCCGTCGATATCCATGGGCGAATACATGCCGTCCTTGTAGAAGTTGAGGTGCCCGGAGGTCTCCCAGAGATGGGCCCGGCCGATGTGGGGCGTGAAGATGATATCGTAGCCGCCTTCGTAGTGCTGCCTCCGCCAGTAGTCCTCTATGAGGACGCGCATCAGTCCGCCCCGGGGGTGCCAGTAGGCCAGTCCCGCCCCGGCCTCCTCGTGGAAGCTGATCAGGTCCAGCTGCCTGGCCAGCTTGCGGTGGTCGCGGGCCTCGATCTCGGCCAGCTTCTTTACATAATCATCGAGCTCTGCCTGGGTGGCGAAGGCCGTTCCGTAGATGCGCTGCAGCATGGGACGGCGCTCATCGCCGCGCCAGTATGCCCCGGCGATATTGAGCAGCTTGAACGCGCCGATCTGGCCGGTGGAGTCCAGGTGTGGTCCCCGGCAGAGGTCGATCAGGGAACCCTGGCGGTAGATGCTCAGGGATTCATCGGAGAGGTCGTCGATCAGTTCCAACTTGTAGGGTTGCGCCTCGAAGAGGCGGCGGGCCTGAGCCCGGTCCACCTCCTCCCTGACAAAGGGCAGGTCGGCGGCCACGATCCTCTTCATCTCCGCTTCGACGGCGGGCAGGTCCTCCGATGTCAGGGGATGGGGCAGGTCGAAGTCGTAGTAGAAGCCCTCGCTGGTGGCCGGCCCGATGCCCAGCCTGGCCCCCGGGAAGAGGCTGACCACGGCCTCGGCCATCACGTGGGAAGCCGAGTGGCGCATGGTCTCCAGTTTCAGCTCTTGATCAGACAATTCCTTTGTCCTTGTCAGCGATCACGGCCGGTGCACGGCCGGGTCCGGGGCTGGCCGGTCTCTCAAGCGGCTCCGGCATGCTCCATTCCGTAGCGGTGGCCTGCCTCGAAGGCCTTGAGGTTGAAATCCTGGGTGCCCTCGGGCACCGAGGACAGGACTGATTTCCGCAGCGCCTCCCCGGGGACCAGATCGCTCACGGCGGCCAGGAATCCCAGCATGATGATGTTGGCCACCACCGGCCGGCCCATCTCTCTAGCCATATGGGTCACCGGTATGGAGAGCAGCCTATACTTGTGAGACGGACCAGGCTTGACCAGGTCGGGGTCGATGATCACCAGGGTGCTCTCGGGGAGGTTGCCAGCGTATTTGTGATAGGCCTCCTGGGCCAGGATGATGACCACTTCGGGGCTGACCACATAGGGATAGCTCACCGGCTCGTTGGAGATGACCACCTCGGCGGTGCAGGAGCCGCCCCGGGCCTCCGGACCATAGCTCTGGGTCAGGGTGGCGAAGCCGTTGTCGTATATGGACGCCGCCTTGCCCACGATCTCTCCGGAGAGGACCACTCCCTGGCCCCCGAACCCGGATATCCGCAGTTCCCTTCTCTTTCGCAAAGTCCTCTTCCCCTCCAGTCAAACCGCGCCGGCCGTGCTGGCCGCCGCGCCTGGCACGGCATCAGATCTTCTGATCATGTGCCCGGTGAAGCATGCTGTCGATGCGGTCTCCGAAGGTGGGCCGCCTAGTGTCGACGAACTTGCCCACCACGATCGGCCCGCCGAGGCCGATGGCGGTCTCTCTGAGATCGGCCTCATGTTTGACCACGCATCTCTTGCGGTAGGAGTCGAGATGGTCGACAGGCTGGCCCAGCTTGTTCATCCGGCCATACGAGGACTGGCAGGGCCCGATCACCTCGATGAAGCTGAATCCGTCCTTGGTCAGGCCGTCGACGATGGCTTTCTCCAGTTGGCGGACATGCAGGATGGTCCACCGGGCGACGTAGGCCGCCCCGCTGGCGGCCACAAGCTGGGGCAGGTTGAACGGCGGGTCGAAGTTGCCGTAGGGCGAGGTCGAGGTCCGCGCTCCCAGCGGCGTGGTCGGCCCCATCTGGCCGCCGGTCATACCGTAGTTGAAGTTGTTGACGCAGATGACGGTCATGTCGATGTTGCGGCGTCCGGCATGAATGAGGTGATTGCCGCCAATGGCTGCCAGATCGCCGTCCCCGGAGAAGACGACCACCTTCAGCTCGGGCTTGGCCAGCTTCAGTCCGGTGGCGAAGGGGATGGCCCTGCCGTGGGTGGTGTGGAAGGAGTCCAGTCGGATGTAGCCCGCCGCCCTGCCGGTGCAGCCGATTCCGGAGACCACGGCCACCTTGTCGGTATCCAGTCCGGCCCGGTCGATGGCCCTGATGAAGCAGCCCAGCGCCGGGCCGATGCCGCATCCGGGACACCAGATGTGGGGGATGCGATCCACCCGGAGGTACTCGTCCGCCGATCGCCTGACTGCTCTGGCCGTGTCTGTCATCGCAGGGCTTCCCTTATGGCTTCCAGAATGGCCTCGGGATGGTGGACTCCCCCGCCCATGTGGGGCAGGAGCGCGGTCCTGGCTTGGCCGCAGGCGCAGCGCTCCACCTCGAAGACGATCTGGCCGTAGTTGATCTCAGGCACCACGAAGGCCTGGGTCCGCCGGGCCAGTTGGCGGACGTGCTCCTCCGGAAAGGGCCAGACGGTGATCAGCCGCAGCAGCCCCGCCCGGATGCCCTCGCTCCTGGCCATATGCACGGCGTGGCGGGCGACCCGGGAGGTGATCCCATAGGCGCAGACCACCACCTCGGCATCGTCGATCCAAGCCTCTTCATATCTGATGATATCGGACCGGTTCAGCCTGATCTTGTCTACCAGACGGCGGACCAGCCGGTCCTGGGCCGCGGCGTTCATGGCCGGGTAGCCTCTCTCGTCGTGGGTCAGGCCGGTGACGTGGAAGCGGTATCCTTCGCCGGCCAGGGCCATCGGGGGGACCAGGCTGCCGTCGGTCTGGTAGGGCAGGTACTTCTCCGGCGGCACGCTGGGACGGGGCCGCTCCACCAGTTCCTCAGGTGGTACGGCCCGGAGGACCACCTTCTCGCTCATGTGCCCCACCACCTCATCGGACATGATCAGTACCGGGACACGGTACTTCTCCGAGAGGTTGAAGGCGGTGATGGTCAGGTCGAACATCTCCTGGGGGGAACTGGGAACCAGGGCGATTATCTCGTAGGTGCCGTGGGAACCCCAGCGGGCCTGCATGATGTCCCCCTGTCCCACGGAGGTGGGCAGTCCGGTGGAAGGTCCGGCCCGCTGGACATCGACCACCACGCAGGGGGTCTCCAGCATTACCCCCAGGCCGAGGTTCTCCATCATCAGGCTGAATCCCGGGCCGGAGGTGGAGGTCATGGCCTTGGCTCCCGCCCAGGATGCCCCCAGTATGGCATTCATGGAGGCGATCTCATCCTCCATCTGGATGTAGGTGCCGCCTACCTCGGGCAGCCGCCGGCTCATCCTCTCGGCCACCTCGGTGGCCGGCGTGATGGGATAGCCGGCGAAGAAGCGGCACCCGGCGCTGATGGCGCCTTCTGCGCAGGCTTCATCCCCGTTCATGAAGAACTCGCCCTGGATGATGCCCTCTTGGCTCATGAGCGGTGCGGCACTACTCCTCTTCTTCTTCGCTGTTGGTGGTGATCACCCTGAGGGTGAAATCGGGACAGATGGCTTCACACAGCCGGCAGCCCGAGCACTTGGCCTCGTCAACCACTGCAGGGAGCAGGTAGCCCTTCTGGTTGGTCTCCTCGCTCATGGCGAGGACGCCCTTGGCGCAGAAATAGACGCAGTAGCCGCAGCCCTTGCATCTCTCTCTGGTGATGACAACGGTTGAGGACTTGCCTGCCTTTTCCTGGGTGTCCAAAGGCCTCCTTGTCCCTCCGCCCGGCTCTGGCATCCAGACTGGCTCAGGGAACAAATGATCCAACAGTATAGCAAACGGACATAAACCGCCACAAATCCCTACAGGCCGTCTGAGGGGTGACAATCGGTGTCGTGGGACAATATAATCTGGACTGGGGAGGGCTGGCTAGAGCGGGCCGGGACGGGGGAGAAGCATGGTCGACAACAGCAGTTTGCTCAGAAATCTGATGGCCAGGGGCCGGATCCGCCTGAGGGACGGGGTCGCGCTTCGACAGATCCCGCCTCTTCTGCCGCAGTCCATCGGCTTTCAGAAGGTGGAGGGGATGCTGCTGGGGTTGGCCATCGGTGACTCACTGGGTGCGGCATCGGAGGGCATGCTGCCTTCGGAGAGGCTGCGGCGCTACGGAGAGGTCAGGGGCTACTTGGCCAGCCGGATCTCGGACTGGCGTTCTGTGGGCGTGCCCACCGGCGATACGCAACTCTCCTTCTGGACCCTGGAGCAGCTGATCATAGACGGGGGCTTGGTGCCGGACAACCTGGCGCGGCGGTTCTGCGAGCACCGCATCCGGGGCGCCGGCAGCACCACCAGGGCCTTCATCAGGAACTGGAAGGACACCCGGGTGCGCTGGTACAGGGCGGGACTGGACTCCCTGGACAACGGGGCCTTGATGAGGGTGGCGCCGGTGCTGGTGCCCCATCTCCGCCAGCCGTCGCCGTTGCCCTGCGTCGATGCGGCCATCGCCGCCATGATCACCCACAACAGCTACGCCAGCAATGCCACCTGCGTTGCCTTCGTCAACATGCTGTGGCAGCTTCTGGGAATGGGATCGGCACCTGAACCCCGGTGGTGGGTTGACTCGCTCTGCGGCACCATGGAGGAGCTTGAGGGGGATGCCCGCTACGCGGAACACCGCATGCCGCTGTGGAAACACACCCGACGGCGGGTCAACGGCGCCCTGCGAAGGAAGCTCAGCGTGGCCGAGGCCTGCGAGGAATGGGGTTCGGGGTCCAGCCTCTTCGAGACCCTGCCTTCGGTGCTGTACATCCTGGCAAGGCACGCAGCAAGTCCCGAGGAGGCCATCGTTCGGGCGGTCAACGATACCAGGGACAACGATACCATAGGGGCCATCGTGGGCGCGGCGGTGGGGGCACTGCATGGACTGAAGGGCCTGCCTCAGCCCTGGATTGAGGACTTGCTGGGCCAGACGAGAGCAGACATCGCCGATGATGGCCGGGTGTTCAAGCTGCTGCTTCAGGCGAAGCGGCTGTTCTGGCTCAGCGGATAGCCACACAACTCCAAACAGTCCAGTGCGTGGATTGTGGCGTGTGTGCTATTGCTGCCGGCCCCGGCATCAGGCGCCGATGAGGCACCGGTCGGCGTCGAGGCTCTCCTCGACGGCCTGCATCAGCTGTCCCATGTCGAAGGGTTTCTGGATGTAGGCATAGGGCTTGGTGTCCGCCACCTTGGCCCTGTCGGGGTCTAGGACGGACATGACGATCATGCGCACCTTCTGAGACATCTCCAGCTTCTTCAGCATCTCGGCCAGGAACCAGCCGTCGCAGTCGGGGAGCCTGATGTCAACCAGCATCAGGTCGGGCTGCTCTTCGAAGAGGTACTTCACGGCATTGGCCCCGCTGTGGAAGACCCTGACATCGTGGCCTCTCCGGGTGAGGCAGACGTCTATGGTCTTGGCCAGGAGGGAGTCGTCATCTACCACCAGGATTCTCTTGCCGCTCATGGCGATTCTCCTCAGCAGACAGACCCCGGCGCCTGCCTAGTTGTCCCACCAGTTCTCGCCGCAGCACTCGCGGGCGGTTTCGGTTTCCTTTTCGCTGTCGGGGTGAACCAGGAGGTAGGACAGCGAGCCGAGGCAGGTGAGGAAGACTATGGCTGCTCCCCAGAGAGCCTTGCTGCCGACCACCTTCGGTCTGTCGACCAGTCTCTCCAGGGTTATGGGAACCAGGGCCCAGTGGATGATGCCCAGGGCCACTGCCAGCACTGTTATCCTCACGATCGCTTCGGTTTCCATCTCTCTGCCTCCGTTCTCTCTCGTTTCCACCATGATTGTGGCAGGGAACGCGTAAGGGAGGCATAAAGATCCCCCGGGGTTCCGTAAAGATTCCGTTAAGAAGTGGGGGGGTGGTGTTGGGGAACGGGGATGCAGGCAGGATGGAGCATACTCGAGGAAGGAAGAAGGGATGTCCCCGGGGCGGGAGAGGGGACTGTCGGCTATCTGAGGCTGGGGATCGTGGAGAACATGGAGGTCAACGACCTGCCGTCGATATCCCCAGTCCTCCCGTGCCACTCATCCTTGCTGACGGCAAGCCATTGACCCCCGCTGCCGGATGAAGGGAACCCGCCGGTGTCACTTTTCTGCCATGTCCTTCTTGAGGTTCTGGATCGACTGCCGGACGATGTAGGTGAAGTAGGCCGACCAGGCGATGATCACGATGGTGCTGCCGATGATGAAGATGACGATGCCTGCCTTGATCAGATCGGCCCAGTCGCCATCGGGAACGAGGCCGGTCAACCAGATGGCGGAGAACACAGCCAGCACTGTGAGCAGAGCCGTGACCGCTGCGGGGATAATCACCGATAGGCCTTTCAATTCGCACCTCCTTCAGATTCTGCCTGACTGCCTTCAGGGCCCCCGTCCTCTGAGGCATCAGCCTGACCTTTGCTGTCACTCCCGGCGCGGTCACACGGTGCTGTGACCTGACGCCTCTCTCCCGGCCACCCCTTTCGCCTTGGTCCCTCTGAGGGCCTCGTAGACCCCCTTGAGGTTCATGTACCACACGAACGCCACGGGGAAGAGGATGATCGGTATGGCGACCGAGAGCAGAACCACGAACTGCCATTGCATCGCTTTCACCCCCTTTTAGCCAGTCTTTGACGTCGGCCGCATCCAAACGGCTCGACCGCGGTCCAGACACCTACTTGGCCCGTCCGGCCGCCAGTCCGGCATCGCGGTCCGCCGCTCTCCTCCTGCGGACATCGCGAACGGCGGCGTAGAGCCCGCCCAGGTTGAGATACCACACGAAGGCCACCGGCACCAGGACGATAGGGATCATCACTACCAGGGCGATGATGAATTGCCATTCCATTTCGGTCCCTCCTCCCTGTCATCTCCGCCATCAAGCGCCCGACGACTCGCCCTCACTATGCCGTCGCTTTGGCCGCTTTGCGGGCCTTCCTGACCTCAGTGACCGCCGCATAGAGGCCGGCCAGGTTGAGGTACCAGACGAAGGCCACCGGCAGAAGGATTATCGGGGTTGCCACCGCTATTGCCACTTCCATCTCCCATTCCATTTTGTTTCCTCCTTCCTAAGGCTGTAGGCCCTTCTCTTTTCCAGCATCAGGGTAGCACCCGGCAGGCCAAACCGGCTTCCGCCGCCATACCCGTCATGACCTGCCGAAAAGTCGTCAATGACAGATTGGCCCGCGAGTAGAATCTACGGTGGGCTGGGGCCGGCGGTATAGGTAGATATGCCTATGCGGACCCGGTGTTCACAGTGGGGGATGTCCCGGGGATGAGCTCCCCGGGGCAGGCTGCCATTGGCGTAGTCCTCAACAGCGGGGCCAGTGTGGAGCCCCGCCGGTCTCAGCGGGTATTGATGCCACTCCGGCGGCGTCAGGCGTAGGCGGACCGGTAGGTGACCTGCCAGCCCAACTCCAGGAAGCTGTCGAAGTCCCCCTGGGTCTGAGTCACACTGTCCACCAGGAAGACGCAGCAGGGACACCAGAGCTCAAAGATGGAGGTCACTTCGTCGAACTGAACCTGGAGCTTCTGGTCTTGCCTGCAGACCGGACAGTAGCCAACTACCTGCATCACACCCCCTTGTCAGACCCCTGTTGGCAGCCCTGCCGTAGCGCATAAGATTATAGCTTGGCGGAGCCAGCCAGTCAATATGGTTTTGGGTTCCGTGGGGGGTTTGCGGGACAGGGGTCTTGATGCTACAATCGGCGGCTGAGAACGGGGACCATGAATCAGACCGTGGTCGAGGTGAAGGACCTGGTCAAGACCTACGGCAGCATCAGGGCCGTGGACGGGATCAGCATCTCCGTGGCCAGGGCAGAGGTGTTCGGCATGCTCGGGCCGAACGGTGCGGGGAAGACCACCACGGTGGAGATCATCGAGGGACTGCGCACGGCGGACAGCGGCACGGTCACTCTGCTGGGCATGGACGTGTCCCGGGACATCCGGGCCATCAAGGAGCGGATCGGGGTGCAGTCCCAGCATCCGGCGCTATTCCCCAATCTGACGGTGGAGGAGTCGATCAACTTCTTCCGCACCCTGTACAAGACCTGTCTGCCTGCGGCCGACATCATCACGCTGGCCCGGCTGGAGGAAAGCCGGAAGGTGCTCTATCGGAACCTCTCCGGTGGGCAGCAGCAGCGGCTGTCGGTGGCCCTGGCCTTCGTCAACGATCCGGAGGTCCTGTTTCTGGACGAGCCGACCACCGGACTGGACCCCCAGGCCCGCCGGGCCATGTGGGAGGTGGTGGAGAACTTCCACCGCACGGGCAAGACGGTCTTGCTGACCACGCACTATATGGAGGAAGCGCAACGGCTGTGCGACCGGGTGGCCATCATGGACCACGGCAAGGTGATTGCGCTGGACAGCCCCCGGCGGATGATCGAGGAGCACATCAAGGAGAGCGCCATCCAGTTCAAGATGACCAACTACCCCGGCGATGAGGTGCTGGCCGGCCTGACCGGGGTGACCAAGGCCATCAGGGAGGGTGATGAGGTCATCCTGTATACCAGCGACATCCCTGCCGCGATCTCCGCCCTGCTGTCGCTGGCCGCGGAGCGGTCGGCGGCGCTGTCGGAGCTCTTCGTGCGGCAGGCCACCCTGGAGGATGTCTTCCTGAAGCTGACCGGAAAGAGGATAAGGGATTGAGGGCCTTCGCCGCCGTCTTCTCGGTGCACTTCAGGCAGTTCGTCAGGGACAGGGCTGCCCTGTTCTTCACCTTCATCTTCCCCATCATGTTCATCCTCCTCTTCGGCTGGGCCTTCAGCGGTCGGGGGATTCAGACCTTCGACGTGGGGCTGTCCGACCTGGGCTCGCCACAGAGCGCCGGCTTCGTTGCCCAGGGCCTGGGGATGGTGAGCGCGGGCGGGGGCAAGCAGATGTTCGAGGTGGAGATGGGGCCTCAGGAGGAGATGCTACGGTCGCTGCGGGACGGTGACCTCGATGCGGTGATCGTGGTGCCGGCGGACATGGACCTGGCCCTGAGTCAGCGCCTGCCTTCACAGCTCGAGGTGTACTACGATCCCAGCCTGGCCTCCAACCAGCAGACCCTGATCCCCGTGCTGTATCAGGTTGTCGACGGGATAGACCGGGTGCTGCAGAACAGCACGCCGCTCATCGGCCTGGAGCAGAACAGCCTGGAGTCGCATCAACTGAGGCACATCGACTACCTGGTGCCGGGCATACTGGGCATGTCCCTGATGTTCACCGGCCTCTTCGGCGCGCTGCCCGTCATCCAGCAGAGGCAGGCGCATATCATCAAGCGCCTGGGCACCACACCGCTGCGCCGATCGACGCTGGTCCTGGGCGACCTGACCTTCCGGATGATCCTGGTCCTGCTCACTGCGGCGCTGATCGTGCTGGTGGGCCGGCTGGTCTTCGACGTGCAGATGGTCGGCAACTGGTTCACCTTCTGCGGCATGGTCGTTCTGGGGACCCTGGCCTTCACCAGCTTGGGCTACCTCGTAGCCGCGTTTGTGAAGACCGAGGAGGCGGCCGCACCGGTGATCAACGTCATCACCATGCCCATGATGATCCTCTCGGGGACATTCTTCGAGGTGACCAGCATGCCGTCCTTCATCCAGCCGGTGGTGAAGATCCTGCCGCTGACCTATCTCAACGACGCCTTGAGGCAGATCATGGTAGCGGGCACGCCGCTGCACCCCATGACCATCGACATAGCGGTGATGGGGGCCTGGGTGGTGGTCTGCCTGGCCGTGACCATCCGCTTCTTCCGGTGGGATTGAGTGGTGGAGGCAGGCCGCCCACACGGCATCCGTCGGGCACGTCTTGCCCCCATCATCCGCGGCGCAACGAAGTCAGAGGGGAACCCATTGCCGGGAGCTGAGAAGTGAATCTGGCGGGGCGATTCCATGCCGACAGGTCGGTGGCCGTCCTTGTCATCTCCAACCTGGTGACCATCGCCGTGGCTCTGGCCCTGGATTGGCAGATCCGGGATGTGATGTGGATCTACTGGGCACAGAGCGTGATCATCGGGATCTTCAACTGGGGGAGGATCATGGACCTGAAGAAGTTCTCCACGGAGAACTTCCGCATCGGCGACAAGCCTGCCGAGGCGACGCCGCAGACGCAGCGGGAGGTGGCCCGGTTCTTTCTCGTCCACTACGGGTTCTTTCATCTAGTGTATCTGATCTTCCTGCTGGTGCTGATGACCCCCGAGGCCGGCACGCCGTTTCTGGGCATGGGACTGTGCACCCTGGCCTTCCTGATAGGCCACGGATTCTCCTACCGGCACAACAGGGAGAGGGACAGGGAGAGGACGCCCAACATCGGCTGCATCATGTTCCTGCCCTACGGGCGGATCATCCCGATGCATTTCACCATCATCCTGGGCGGTTTCGTCGGGGCGGAGTCAGGCGGCAGCCTGCTCCTCTTCCTGGGGTTGAAGACGGTGGCGGACGCTGTTATGCATATGGTGGAGCATGCCGAAAGAGGGAAGTAGTCCACGCTTCAGGCCGGACGGCGATCAGGGGCCGCGGTCCGCTCCGGGGGATGGGGTGGGGGATGCCGCGGCATTGCGGAGAGGCCGGATGACGAAGCTGATCTATGCGCTGGCCTTCCTCTGCAACGGGTGCATCTTCCTGCTTGTCAGCCTGGTCTTCTACTCGGAGATCAGCGGGTTGCTGACCAGCGCTGATGAACGGGTAGGGTGGGACACCCCGTCGTTCTGGGACCTGGCCCTGGTGCTGAGGATAGTCAGGGTGATCTTCATCGTGGTGGGCGGCCTGCTGACTGCCTTCGGGGTGGGCGCCGCTGTCCTCTGGCTGAAGAGGCCCGGCAGGGGAGACTCCGGGTCTCCCGGTTCAGGCGCTGACTGACATCCCGCCGCTGGCGTAGGTCCCCAGCCGGCGGTGTTCCCTCAGATGGGCGAAGGCGTCGATGCCGATCTTCAGCACTATCAGGAGTATCAGGGTGATCCGGTTCGGTCCCAGGAGGTTGAGCAGGAAGGCACAGGCTATGATGGCCAGATGCATCACCATGATCCTCTGGTAGGGGGCCACCATCTGCTCGGACAGGCTGACTCTCTGGTATTCGCGGCGACCGACGAAGTTGAGCAGGAAGGACAGCCCGTGGCTGATGATGAGCAGCGAGATGCCCACTGCCACCGGCGTGATTTCGATGGCAACCCGTTCGAACAACGCGAATATGAAGGCCCCGTGGCCGGCCATGAAGAAGGAGTAGTGGACCAGGAAGAAGAGGATTCCGGAGAGCCTGTGGCTGCGGGAAGCGACGGCGGTGCCCCCCTGATCCGTCTGTCTACCGGTGGGGTTGGCCATGGCCATCCGGGGGATGTTGTAGACGCCCACCACGGCTGACTCCAGCCAGTAGAAGAAGAGGATGGAGAACAGGTCCCAGTCCAGGGCCAGGATGCCCAGGACGGGCATCAGATTGGCGACGACCAGGGATCCCAGGGCGAGCTTCTTCACGGTCTGCTACGTCTGGCGCCTTCCGCTGCGGAAATGAGACCGGCCCTCAGGCGGAGTACTCCAGGCATCTCTGCTTGGCGTATCCCCAGGCGGAGAATGCGGGCTGGGTGTCATCGTTGGAGATGAACGGGTCTTCACCGTAGAGCATGTAGCCCTCCCAGAGCTCCTTGAAGCTGTGTGCCCCTTTCTGGATTCTGTCGAAGTACTCATCGACTTTGGCCCGGCAGGCAGCCAGGGCTTCCTCCCGGGTGGTGAACTCGCCCAGACGGTAGCGTTCGCTCTCGTCCCCGTGGTGGAAGTTGTCATCAACGTACACTTGGTACCCGGCCATGGCACGTCATTATAGCATCGGTGAGCGTGCGAAGCGCGGCTGGTGCGACGCCGTGACGGCGGAGATGGGCGTGGGGGTGACGATACCTACGCCTGCTGGACCCGTCCCCGCTTGCGCCGGAGAATCAGTACCAGGAGAAGCAGCATAGCGACTCCCCCGGCGGCGATGATCTCGGCCAGCAGGGCCAGATTCACCTTCGCCGGTGCTTTCACGGTGCAGATATGGGCCAGCGAGGCACTGCCGTCGAAGTTGGCGCCCCCGTCATAGGTGACGGTGATGTAGTGGCTCCCGGCGCTCAGCGTCGATGCCGTGTAGACCGCCGAGCCGTCAGTCAGAGTCGCGCTGCCCAGGGTCACGCCCCCATCCTTGAAGGTTACTGTGCCGGTGGCCGCTGTGGCTCCCGTTCCGGTGACACTCGCCGTGAAGGTCACGGCATCGCCGTAAGTTGGCTTCTCCGGCGAACTGTCGATGGCCCAGACGATGATTCCTTTGACGATACTGAGCTGGCCATAGATGTAGCTGATGCCGTAGTTGCCCAGGCCGCTGCCCAGGGCGGCGCTAGGGACGATACCGTAGACACCCAGCACTGCGTCGGCGGCAGTCCCCGAACTGGCCAGGGTGACGCTGGTCACCGTGTCAGCGTTCACCAGGCCAACTGCTGTGAACTCCGTTCCGGCGAAGGTCACGGTATCGCCGTAGGTCTTGCTGCGGTTGCTGGCGATGATGGTCAGGTCCTTCGGATTCACGGTCAGTGTGCCACCGACATAGGAGATGTCGTAGTTGGATAGGCGTGTGCCCACAGCAGCGCTGGGGATGACGGCGTGTGTTCCTGCCGGGGCGGTTGCCCCTGCGCCGGTGCTGCTCAGAGTGACGCCGGTGATGGCGTCGGCATTCACCAAACCGGCCGCGGTGAATTCGGTCCCGGCGAAGGCGGCTGTATCACCATAGGTCTTGGTCTGGCTGTTGGCGGTGATGGTCAGGACCTTTGGGCTGACGGTCAGAGTGCCTTCCACGTAGGAGATGCTGTAGTTCGACAGGCCTGTGCCTGTGGCAACGCTGGGGACTATGGCATGAGCTCCTGCCGCGGCGGTCGCCCCGGCTCCGGTGCTGGTCAGAGTGATGCTCGTGACGGTGTCAGGGTTGACCAGGCCGATGGCCAGGAACTCGGTGCCATCGAAAGCAAACGTGTCTCCGTAGGTCTTGCCTAGGTCATTTGCCGTGATGGTCAGGGCCTTCGGGCCGACTGTCACGGTGCCGTTGAAGTACGTGACGGTGTAGTTGGGCAGGCCAACGCCCACAGCCGCGCCGGGCACGATGTCGTAGGTGCCCAGCTGTGCACCGGCGGCAGCCCCGGAGCTGGTCAGAGTCACGCTGGTGACCGTGTCGGCGTTCAACAGACCACTGGTGCTGAACTCGGTGCCGGCGAACGTGAGTGTGTCACCGTACGTCTTGACCCGGCTGTTGGCGGTGATCGTCAACGCCTTGGGAACCACTGTCAGGGTGCCATCGACGTAGGAGATGTTGTAGTTGGCCATGCCGGTACCCACTGCGGCGCCGGGAGTCATGGCATAGGGACTGCCGGATACAGTGGCACCGCCAGCAACCCCGGCGCTGACCAAGGTCACGCTTGTTACCGTGTCACCATTGACCAGGCCTGTGGCCACAAACTCTGTTCCGGCGAAGATGAGCGTATCACCGTAGGTCTTGCCCCTATCATTCGCAGTGATCGTCAGAGCCTTTGGGTTCACCGTGAGATTGCCGTTGACATAGGAGATGTTGTAGTTGGACAGGCCATTGCCTACTGCAGCGCTTGGGATGATGCTGTAGCTGCCCACCGTAGCTGAGGCTCCGGATCCGGCACTGGTCAGCGTCACACCGGTGACGGTGTCGCCGTCGATGAGGCCAACGATGGTGAACTCCGTTCCGGCGAAGGTGACGGTGTCGCCGTAGGTCTTACTGCGGTCATTGGCGGTGATGGTCAAGGTCCTCAAGTTGACTGTCAGACTGCCATTCACGTAGGAGATGTTGTAGTTGGACAGGCCGGTGCCGATCGCAGCACTGGCGACGATGTCGTATGTCCCCACCGCTGCACCGGCGGCAGCGCCAGAGCTGGTCAGGGTGACACCATCCACCGTGTCAGAGTTGACTAGGCCAGGAGCGCTGAACTCTGTCCCGGAGAAGGTCAACGTATCGCCGACGGTCTTGCTTAGATCATTTGCCGTGATATCCAAAGCCTTGGGGTTCACTGTCAGGGTGCCATTGACATAGGAGATGTTGTAGTTGGAGAGGCCAGTGCCCACAGCGGCGCTGGGGGTGATGGCATAGGGACTGCCGGACACCGTGGCGCCGGCTCCAGAACCGGCGCTGACCAAGGTGACGCTGGTGACGGTGTCAGCGTTGACCAGGCCAACGGCGGTGAACTCTGTTCCGGCGAAGGTCACGGTGTCGCCGTAGGTCTTGCTCCTGTTGTTCGCTGTCACAGTCAGAGCTTTGAGATTCACTGTCAGACTGCCATTGACATAGGAGATGTTGTAGTTGGAGAGGCCAGTGCCCACAGCGGCGCTGGGGACGATATTGTATGTTCCTACCGCTGCCCCGGCAGCAGTCCCTGAGCTGGTCAAGGTCACGCTTGTTACCGTGTCACCATTGACCAGGCCGGTGGCCACGAACTCTGTTCCGGCGAAGGTGACGGTATCGCCGTAGGTCTTGCTGCGGTTATTGGCCGTGATAGTCAAGGCCTTCGTGTTGACGGTCAGGGTGCCATTGACATAGGAGATGTTGTAGTTGGAGAGGCCTGTGCCCACTGCGGCGCTGGGAGTGATGGCATAGGGACTGCCGGATACCGTGGCGCCGGCTCCAGAACCGGCGCTGACCAAGGTGACGCTGGTGACGGTGTCAGCGTTGACCAGGCCAACGGCGGTGAACTCTGTTCCGGCGAAGGTGACGGTATCGCCGTAGGTCTTGCTCCTGTTGTTCGCTGTCACAGTCAGAGCTTTGAGATTCACTGTCAGACTGCCATTGACATAGGAGATGTTGTAGTTGGAGAGGCCAGTGCCCACAGCGGCGCTGGGAGTGATGGCATAGGGACTGCCGGACACCGTGGCGCCAGCTCCAGAACCGGCGCTGACCAAGGTGACGCTGGTGACGGTGTCAGCGTTGACCAGGCCAACGGCGGTGAACTCTGTTCCGGCGAAGGTGACGGTATCGCCGTAGGTCTTGCTGCGGTTATTGGCGGTGATAGTCAAGGCCTTCGTGTTGACGGTCAGGGTGCCATTGACATAGGAGATGTTGTAGTTGGAGAGGCCAGTGCCCACAG
>VGOM01000015.1 GCA_016875915.1 Chloroflexota bacterium | reverse complement strand
CCTGTGAGGGCCAGTCGCCCCTGGCTCCCGCGGTGACCCGGACCCTCTTCAGCCAGTACGGAGCGCTCTCCAAGGCCAGCCACGAAAGCGTTCTCACCCGCCGCCAGATCGACATCCTGCGCATGATCGCCTCCGGGGCCACCAACAAGGAGATCGCCTCCAAGCTTTTCATCAGCCCGGCCACGGTGAAGCGGGAGACCAACGCCATCTTCGCCGCCCTGAACGTCACCGACCGCGCCCAGGCCGTCTCCGAGGGATACAAGCTGAATCTGCTCTAGCCCGCGCCCGGGTCGCCACCGCCCGCATCCTCTTCGGGGCTGGCCTGCCCGGCCGCACCATTTGAGCCGCTCGGGTCAATAATCCTGTCCATTTGGGGCTTCTCACCGCCCGCCTCCCGTGGAACAATTGTGGTATCACCAACCGGAGTGGAGTCTTTGCGGGGGAGTCGCCTCATGATTGCTGGAGCAGCCCAGACCGATAAGACCACCCGCAGCGGACCGGAGGTCATCCGGGTACTGCTTGTCGATGACCACGAGGCCATGCGGGAGGGACTCCGCCTGATGCTCAGCGGGGATGAGAGCATCAGAGTGATCGGCGTGGCCCGGGATGAACAGAAGGCTTTGGACAGGGTGACCAAGCTCCAGCCGGACATTGTTCTGCTGGACCTGACAGCCCCGAACACGGATGTCGCCGAGGTCACCCGGAGTATCAGGGAAGCCCAGCCCCATGCGGGCATGGTCATCCTGAGTGACAATCCCAGACACCTGGCTCCGGCCATCAAGGCGGGCGCCGTGGGCTTTCTGACCAGGAGCATCGGCCGCGAGGAACTGGTGGCCGCCATCCGCCTGGTCTATCTCTGGAGGCTGGTCCTCTTCAACGGCGACAGGGGGCACTGCGCCCTGGTCAGGCTCTAGATCCCGTCACCCGGTGAACTCGTAGACCCGCACCTCCGGCACCCCTCCGATATCGCCCTCAGCGTGGCGCAAGGCGAAGTGTTGCACCGCTTCCAGAGGCACGGGGGTGGTGGACGGGTTGGGACTGCCCACCAGCCAGTTGCCTGACTCCTCCTCCACGAACCGGGCCGCCTCTTCGTAGGTGGGGAAGGACTCGGTCTTGGTGATCTCCCGGTAGCGGATTCCCTCGGTGCTATTCCGCCATTCCCAGGAGATGGCCATGACGCTCTCAGGGACCATGGCCTGGCCGCCGAAGGTATGTAACCTGACGGCCATCGTCCGGTAGTACTCAGGGAAGTAGATCATCACCGGCGTCAGCGCCGCCGAGCCCTCCGATGCCCGGTAGTAGAAGGTCCCCTGGAAGTCCTCCAGACTCTGGCCGGAGAGCGTGACCGGCGCATGGAACTTGCCGGTGACGATCTGGTAATCGGTGACGAGATACCGCGAGCCCAGGTCGGCCATGACCTGTGCGGCTGCCGCTTCGTCCTGGCTCACCAAGAGCCTGGCCACTTCAGGTGTTCCCCCGGTCGCCCCAGCGCCCGGGTTGTTGCTGGGCAGGCGGTGGGCCACGCGGGTTATCCAGTAGCCGTAGTCCCACCAGGCGGTCACCCCGTAGGCGGTGTCAGGGTAATCGAAGGGCGCAGTGTAGCGCTCATAGTAGAAATCCGCATCGCCGAACGGCTCCGGCGTGTTCTCTTCCAGCCACGAAAGGGATCCGATCCAGGCGTCGCTGGGCGCAAAGCGGGTCTGACTGGCCGTCTGCCTGGCCTTGCTGATGTTGGGGTACAGGGCGACGAAGAACACCACGACCACGGTCAGGGAGACCAGGGCCCATTTCGCCTGGAATGGCGTGCCCGGTGACGGGGCGCTCCTCGCCTTGGACTTCTTCTGGACCGGCTGCTCCGGGCCTCCCAGCAGGGCGGCACCGCGGAGCACCTGCCACGAGACGTAGCCGGTGAGGACGGCCACGTTGACCGCCAGGTAGTAGTTGAAACGCCGCTGGGCCAGAGTGGCCGCCAGTACGACCAGCGTCCAGACGATGAGCAGTATCCAGTGCGGTTCGTCCCTCTTCTTCGCCATCATGTAGATCAGCAGCGCCAGCCCGATCAGGCTGATGAACGAGCCGGTGGTGAAGTTGCCCCAGACCACCTTGAAGGAGAACTCCCCGCTGGGGAAGAGAAGCGGCTGCATCTCCAGGTTGGTGGTGCCGGTGTGCCAGGAGAAGATCGCCATCTGGTCCATCATCGACCGGAACAGCCCGCTGTCGATGGCGTAGAGCATCCCCGCGGCGGCCCCGCCCAGCGCGGCCAGGGCCAGCGGATAGAAGGCCGGATTCAACTGCCGGGATGACATCAGCCGGGACAGTGCGGTCAGGGCCACCGGGGCCAGCAGCGCGATCACCAGCGAGGCCGAGGCCAGCTTGCTGCCGCTGACCAGAGCGAAGATCAGCAGGGCGGGCAGGAAGACGGCGGCGCCGGTCAGGCACAGGTAATCGGGCGACCTCTTCTGCAGGTGGTCCAGGGTGAACTGAACCAGGAAGTAGGCCACGATGACGAAGACGAAGAGCAGGGCCCCCAGCCAACTGACCAGGTAGAGGCCCAGGAAGATCCCGGCCAGAAGGCCGTAGAGCAGGGGCCGGACTGCCGGTGCCTTGAGGGGGTGTCTCAGATGCCCCAGATTCAACTCCCCAGCCCTGGCGCTCTTGAGGCTCAGAATGAGGAACATCATGGCCGTGGTCGTGAAGAGGACTTCCGCAACGTGATGGTCCGTGAAGCCCAGGATCGACCGCCCCAGGAACTCGCCGGGCATGATGGCCACTAGCCCGGCGGCGATGATCCCCGCCCAGCGGTCGAACATGGCTCTGCCGATGAAGTAGACCGGGATGACCGTCAGCGCCCCCAGCACGGCAGGGAAGTAGGCCCCCACGGTGTTGACGGTATGCTCCGTCGGCGACCCCAGGCCGATGAGCCAGATGACGCCGGCCAGCAGGTAGTCGAAGAACGGGAAGGCGTAGCTTGTCCCTCCCCCTCCGGGAAAGGCCAGGTACGGATCGAAGGAATTCAAATGAGGGAAGTTGTGCACCAGGTTGTCCACGATGCGCATGTGCCAGTAGGCATCGACGCCGGTGAACTTCACCCAGTCGCCGGAGAAGACCTGGTCGTAGGGGAGGGCGATCCTGAGATACAGGGCGATGCCGAAGAACGACGCCACCAGCAGTCCCGTGACGGCCTTCTGAGGCAGGGTCTTCGGCATTGTCACTGGCTGAACCTATCTCTCCATGGTGGCTATGATCGAGCCCGGCCGCCTCCGGGCCGGGGCCCCTCGCTCGGTGGCAACTATATCAGAACCATCGTGGGGTGACAATGGCCTCCCCCACGCCCGTCTTCGTATGTCATCCCGCACTTGATGCGGGATCCAGGGCTGGTGTGGCGTGGCACAACTACACATAGCGGTGTCTGCGAAGCACTACACTAGTCCCCGCCACGGCGGCGCCACGCTCTTTGACGGCGGCTGGATTTGCCATTAGAATGGATCTGTCTGTGCGGGAGTAACTCAGGCTGGTAGAGTACCTGCCTTCCAAGCAGGCCGTCGCGGGTTCGAGTCCCGTCTCCCGCTCCAATCCCTCAAACCCCGCGCTACTTGACGGGCGACTGCGCTCTGCTCACTCCATCCCCCAAATGGGGACCAAGGTCTCAAGACAGCCGGTGGCCAGAGTGGAATACTGGACACAGGGTTAGGGAGAGGAACTATGAGGAACTCCTTGGGAAGGATGCTATTGGCGGTAGTCGGCCCAGCACACGGAAATGGTTTGTCTTGGGTGGGATGGATAGCGTCTCTGGCGTGGCTTGTGTTTCTCACGTACCCGCTCGCGTTGTGTCTTGAAAGCGGGAGTATCTTCGTAGTGTTGCCCCTGATTGGCATGCCGGCTGCCGTGGCTGGCCTCAGATGGCATCTTGTCCCCGCTGTATTGCTGACGTCGATAGGCGTGTCCTCTCTCGGCGCCTGGCTTCTGCACGACCCTGTTGAGGTTCAGCCTGCACAACTTCTCTTCGCTCTGGCCCTGACTGGAGGGGGAATCGTGAATGCTCTAGCTTGGGTCAGTGAGAGGAAGCCGAGCAGATTGCAGTCGCGGTGGAGGTACCTTGAGGCGGTAGCAGGTATAGTATGCGGTTTGCCGGGCCTCGCCCTGCTTGTGTTGAGTCTGTGGTCGTATTCTGGCTTGGGGGATGACTGTGAATGGGGACAGGATACGATGTTCGGTGGCTTGACCGTGGTAGCCGCCTTCGTGGGTTGTGTTCTCTCCTTGGGGGGACTCTTCGGGGGCATGTGCATATTCCGTTGTGTCTCGAGACTGTGGCAGGATGACAAGCCACAGGCAGAGAGGACGTGCCGAACCCACTGAAGCGTGGCCGATCGCCCTCGGTTCCACTGGGTTGGGTGAGGCAAGTCCATTCCCCTATCACCCCTTCAGCCCCGGATGGCCACACAAACGGGTGCCATGCGACAATGATGGGCATTTCACGAGTAGACAACTGGACGCCTTTCTCTCCCCTATGATACTCTCATGCTACACCGTATGGAGCAGAGTACCTTCCAAGCAGGCCGTCGCGGGCTCGAGTCCCGTCTCCCGCTCTCTTTCCCGGCCCGCTGGGACCGGCTGTTGGAGATACCCCGCATGACTGCTGCCCCCGGGAACTGCCCGCATTGCGTGTCCGAGCGCCCTGTCGACGGGTGGCGGTCTGAGTTGGGCGATTGATGCTGGAGATGGCCGTAGATTCACGCGGCGTTGAGAGGCGGGGTGCAGCCCGCGCCCTCCTCATGTTCATCGGGACCTTGTCCCTGGCTCTGGGCATCGCCGGGGTGTTCCTCCCCCTCCTCCCCACCACCCCCTTCGTCCTGCTCGCCGCCGCGTGCTATGCCCGGAGCTCAAGGCGGTTCTACGGCTGGCTGCTCACCAACAGGCTCTTCGGACGCTACGTCAGGGGCTACATCGAGCTCAGAGGCGTCCCGAAGAAGGTCAAGGTAGTGTCGCTTCTGGCCTTGTGGGTCACCATAGGATGCTCCGCCGCCTTGGCTGTTGACGCCCTCTGGGCCAGGGCCCTGCTCGCCTTCATCGCCGCCGCCGTCACGGTCCACATCCTCTCGCTTCGCACCGTCAAGTGACCGGGCCGGTCCGGCTCCAGCGGGTGAGTCGGGGTCTCACCTCCCGTATCTCAGCTTCGCGTACAGCAGCAGGGCCACCAGCGCCGCCCCGATGACGTTCCAGAGGATGACCGGGAACAGGCCCTTGAACACGCCGTACCCCAGCCACATCAGTATGCCCGCCAGCATCAGCGTGGTGAACACAAGGCTTATCTCCCGAGCGCTCCTCAGCGTGAACACGCGTATGATTTGCGGCACCAGGCTCAGGGTGACCAGCGCCCCCGCGGTAAAGCCCAGAACATCTCCTCCGGTCAAGGTCTGCCTCCTGTCCTCATCTCCCTACGGCCAGACCACGGCCCGGATCCCCAGAACGTCGCGCCCCACGATGAGCTTCTGCATCTGGGTGGTGCCGTCGGGGATGGTCAGGGTCCGGGCGTCCCTGAAGTAGCGCTCCACCGGATACTCGTCGGAGAGCCCCATGGCGCCGTGGATCTGGATGGCCTTCGAGGTGGTTCGCACTGCCGCCTCCGTGGCATAGGCCTTGGCCAGCGACGCCTGCCAGCGGGACTTCTCTCCCTTGTCCAGCAGGTCCAGGGCCCGGTACGACAGCAGCCGTCCGGCCTCCGTCTCTGCCACCATATCCACCAGCATCTCCTGGATCATCTGGAAGCTGCCGATCGGCCGGCCGAACTGCATCCTGTCCTGGGCGTACTTCACCGAAGCGTCGATGGCCGCCTGAGAGATGCCGCTGCACAGGGCGCCGACCATGGCCCGGGAGACATCGAAGAAGGCCATCGTCCTCTTGTATCCCGTCCCTGGATCGAGGAGGTTGTCCTTGGGCACGGGACAGTCCTCAAACGACAGCTCGGCAGTCGGAAACGAGCGCAGGCCCAGCTTGTGCAGCTCCCTGGCCGAGAAGGGAGAGACATTCCTCTCCAACAGGAAGAAGGACATGCCCAGGGCGCCCAGTGACTTGTCCGTCGTGGCCAGCACGAAGGCGGCGTCGGCGATGCTCCCGTTGGAGATCCAGGTCTTGGTCCCGTTGACCAGATAGCGGTCGCCGGCCAGGGTGGCCGTGGTCTTCACGGCGGACACGTCCGAGCCCACGTCGGGCTCGGTGATGGCCAGGCAGCCGATGTACTCGCAGGAGGCGGCCAGCGGCAGCAGTCTTTCCTTCTGATCGGGATTGCCCGCTTCGTTGACCAGCCACCAGAAGGCGGCGGCGATGAAGATGGTCCCTGCCAGGCTGGCCCAGGCCCGGCCGAGCTCCTCCACCAGGATTCCGTTGGTCTTGGCCTCCAGCTGCGAGCCGCCCCTGTCCTCGGGCAGGAATCCCAGGAAGTAGCCGAAGGGCATCAGCTGCTTGATCAGGGCGGTGGTGTCCTCCTTGGTCAGCGGGCCCTTCTGCTCGTATTCGTTGACCACCGGGACGATCTGCTTCTCCAGGTAGCTGCGGACGTTGGTCTTGAGCATCTGCTGCTCTTCAGTGAAAGAGAAATCCATGCCGTCCTCCTTCTGCCCGACCTGCCATGAGACAATGACTCAACGGAGCGCCGCCGGACTCAGTGACCGACGATGCACACGCTGACCACGTTCACCGCGGGGATGCCCCCCATGTTGTGCGTCAGGCCCAGTTTGGGGTTCTTGATCTGCCGCGGACCGGCCTTGCCCTGGAGTTGCTTGTACATTTCGTACATCATGCGCAGCCCCGAGGCCCCGATGGGGTGGCCGAAGCACTTCAGTCCGCCGTCGGGCTGGCAGGGCAACGTCCCCTCCAGGTCGAAGAAGCCCGCCTCCACGTCCTCCCTGGCCCGTCCCCGGGCCGATATGCCCAGGTCTTCGTAGGTCACCAGCTCGGTGATGGAGAAGCAGTCGTGCACTTCCATCATGCTGATGTCCTCCCTCGGGTTCTTCACCCCGGCCTCCTTGTAGGCCCTCTGCGAGGCCCGCACGGTGCACTCCACATTGGAGTAGTCCCACTCCGTGAAGGCCATCTCCTCGCCGGAGCTGGCGGCGATCTGCAATGACTTGACATAAACCGGATCGGGCCGCAGCTTCTTGGCCAGATCGGCCCGGGCCACAATGGCCGCCGCCGCCCCGTCGCTCACCCCGCAGCAGTCGAAGAGGCCCAGCGGCCAGGCCACGATGGGGGCGTTCATCACCTCCTCGATGGTCACCTCGCGCCGCAGGTGGGCCTTGGGGTTCCTGGCCCCGTTCTTGTGGCTCTTCACCGTGATCCGGGCCAGGGCGTGTTTGCCGTCCTGCGGACTGAGCCCGTATTTGGCGAAGTACCTGGTGCCCATCATGGCGAATCCCCCCGGAGGCGTCAGGTTGGGGAAGACCAGCCGCAGTCTGGTCCCCCACTGGACCTCGTTCTGGGGCAGGCCGCCGTAGCCGATGTCCTTCAGCTTCTCCACCCCCAGCGCCAGGCAGATGTCGTATGCGCCGGAGGCCACGGCGTAGCACGCGCCGCGCAGGGCCTCTGAGCCCGTGGCGCAGAAGTTCTCCACCCTGGTGGCTGGGATGAAGGGCAGCTTCAGGGTCGCCGCCAGCGGAATGGCGGACTTGCCCACGGAGACCTCGTCGTAGCAGGTCCCGGTCCAGGCGGCCCCAATGTCCTTCTTCTCGATCCCGGCGTCGGCCAGGGCTTCCTGAAAAGCCTCCACCATGAGGTTCTCGGGACCCTTGTCCCACAGCTCGCCGAACTTGGTGCACCCCATGCCGATGATGGCTACCTTGTCCCTTATTCCGTCTGCCATGGTCCTCTCCTTTTCCTTATCCGCCGGGCTAGGCCCTGATCGGGATGGCCTTCCAGAAGTAGCCGTGAATGCCCCGGGCCACGTCGCGGTACTTCCGCCGGAAGGTCAGCTCCACCGGCATGCCCACGCTCAGCGACTCCAGGTCGCAGTCATTCAGGTCGAACATCCATCTCCCGCCCCCGTCGAAATCGACGAAGCCGTAGATCGCCGGCGGACTGGGACTGAAGGCCAGGATGTCGCCCGTGTAGGTGAACAGCTTGCCCCTCTTGTCTGCGAACCGGTAGCTGTCCATCTCGTTCACCGCGCTGCACCTGGGATTGCAGCAGATGTCCTGCGTTGGATACTGCGGCGTGCCGCAGCGCCGGCACCGGCAGCCGCAGAGGGCCAGGATGGTCCTCCGCTCCCTCCACAGTGTGGAGAGCTGGGTCGGGGCGATCTCCTCCCCCCTGCCCCCGGTGTCGATGCCCAGCATGCTCCGGAACGTGGCGTACTTCTCGTAGCTGCCCAGGTCCTTCTTCGAAGCCAGGTGCTTCTTCATCCCCCGGTGCTCCCTGGCCCGGGCCATCTCCTCTGTCACCTTGAGTACTACCGCGTCGCCGCCGTAACCGTAGCTGGCCACCAGGATCCTGTCTCCCGGCTTGGCCTCCTCCAGGGCGCCCACCAGCATCATCAGCGGATAGGCGCTGCCGGTGTGCCCCACCGCGGTGAACATGTGGTCCTGGATCTGCTGCGGCGCGAATCCCAGGGCTTTGCCGATGTCGGCGTGGGCCCGGATGTACTGGCAGGGATAGACCACCTTGGCGAAATCCTTGGGGGCCAGTGAGTACTTCCGCAGCAGGCCTGAGATGACCTCGGAGATGAACCGGCTGTAGCCCTCGTCCCTGATCCAGCGGTCCTCCCAGGCCCGGTTGTGCTTGTCGTCGTCGGCCCTCCAGTGGTCCACGAAGTCGTAGCTCACCGAGTGTGTCCCCTCGATGGTGGCGATCACCCCCTCCTTGCCCAGCAGGACTGCCGCCGCGCCATCCCCGTAGACCTCCTCCAGGTAGCCCGCCGGCTTCCCCAGGCGGCAGTCGGCGGCGGCCACCAGCACGTTCTGCGCCGATCCCGAGGCCACGGCGTCGCAGGCGGCGATCAGAGCCCCGGTCCCCGACCTGGTGGAGGCGGTGAAGTCGGAGGTCCGGATGTCCGCACGAAGATCGAGGACGGTGGCCATGATGCCGGCGTTCTGCCTTTCCCGGTAGGGGGCGGTGGTCGTCGCGAAGTACAGGCCGTCGATCTTCTCGCGCTCCGCCCCGTTGATGCAGTCCATGGCCGCGGCCACGGCCATGGTCAGGCTGTCCTCGTCGTAGTTGGCCACCGCCTTCTCCCCGGGAAGCAGGGAAGCCGGGTTGAGCCAGCCCAGCGCCCCGTAGATGGTCAGACGGTTGATCCGGTAGTAGGGAATGTAGCCGCCGTAGGAAGTTATCCCGATGATAGCCATGTCTCCTCCCGATATGAAAACACCTCTGCCCTTCCGGCAGAGGCTATCCCGCCCAGGAACCTCAGGACCATAGCCGCATATCTCAACGCCGGCCGCTGCGGACCCCTCGCCCGCAGCCTAGTGTAGTGTCTCCAACGGTTCGTTAGCCTGACCAACTATGCGCATGTTCTGTGGGTGTCATCTGCCTCAGGCAGACCAGCCCGGCCCCGATGTCATCCCGCACTTGGTGCGGGATCCAGGGCTGGGGTGGCGTGGCACAACTCCACACAACGAAATATACGAAGCACCACACTAGTACCTCACGGACTTGCCGTGCTTCTCCCTGAGCACGGTCTTCAACACCTTCCCCGCCGCGTTGCGGGGCAGGGCGGACATGAATTCCACCGATTTCGGCTTCTTGTAGCTGGCCAGATGCTGCGTGCAGTGCTCCACCACCTCCTCCTCGGTCAGGGTCTCCCCCGCCTTGCAGACCACGATGGCCTTCACCGTCTCACCCCACTGCTCGTCATGCACCCCGATCACCGCGCACTCCATCACCTTGGGGTGCTGGTAGAGCACATCCTCGATCTCGGCGGGATAGATGTTCTCTCCCCCGCTGATGATCATGTCCTTCTTCCGGTCGACCACATAGAGGAAGCCGTCCTTGTCCCGCCGCATCAGGTCGGTGGAGTGGAACCAGCCGTTCTTCATGGCCCGCGCCGTGGCCTCCGGGTCCTTGTAGTACTCCTTCATCACCGTCGGACCCCGGTACACTGCCTCCCCCACCTCCCCCACCGCCACGTCCCGGTCGTCGTCATCCACCAGGCGGATGTCAATGAAGGGAATGGCCTTGCCCACCGACATCGGGTGCCCCTCCGCATGGCTGGGCAGCAGCCCGCAGACCACCGGACTCATCTCCGTCTGCCCGAACAGGTCGAAGATGTTCACCTGGGGGAAGTGCTGCCGGATCTGCCTTCGGGTTTCCGTGGGCAGGATGGCCGCCCCCGATATCCACACCTTCAGGGAGCTGGCGTTGTACTTGTCCAGGTCGGGCAGGAGGAGGATGAAGAAGGTCATCACCGGCACCAGCAGGATGACCTCGATCGTCTCTTCCTCAATGGTCTTCATGACGTAGGCCGGGTCGAAGACCTGCGTGGGCAGGACCACCGTCTGGCCGTCGAAGAAGACGAACTGGCAGAAGCCGAAGGCCGCCAGGTGGAAGATGGGAGGGGCGGCGAAGGCCTTGTACTCCACCAGTCCGGCTATGGCCGGCTCGGAGCGGATGAAGATGCCCATGAGCATCCACTGGACCATCTCGTTCTTGTGGGTCATCACGGCCCCCTTGGGCCTGCCGGTGGTCCCGGCGGTGTACATGATGAACACCGGGTCCTCTTCGTCGACGAGCACCAGCGGCTCGGCGTCGGGGTAGCCGGCGATCCAGGACTCGTAGTGGATCATCCCCTCCACGGGGTTCTCCGAGAAGGAGATGTAGTCCTTCACCGTGGGCAGGTCGGCCTGTATGCCTTTCGCGGTGGGCACGAAGGCCTCTCCCATCATGAAGGCCTGGGCGTCGGAGTGATTGACGATGTACTTCGTTTCTTCGATGTTCAGCCGGAAGTTGAGGGGCACCGCCACCCCGCCGATCTTGGCCAGGGCGAAGTAGGTCTCCAAGAACTGGTTGCAGTTGTGGGCCATTATGGCCACCTTGCAGCCCTTCTTGACGCCCAGGGCCTGCAGGGCGTGGGCCAGTCTGTTGATCCGGGAGTTGAGCTGGCTGTAGGTCAGGCGGACCTTGCCGTAGACCAGCGCTTCCTTGTCCGGGAACTTGCGGCTGTTGCGGGTCATGATCTCGCCGAGGAGGAGCCTCCTGCTCAGGGCTTCCTCGACGGATTTCTTCGACTTCCTGCCGGCCATTTCGTTCCCCCTTCCGGCTGTTCCGCTGGCGGAGCAGCACATCCCCGGCCGCTCCCCGTTCTGTTGCAGGGGCGCGGCAGCGTTTCGAAGCAGCGATGGACAGGTGTCTGCTGGAGAGCAATGATCGTTTACCACAAGTCCCTGAGCCATGTCAATTTGCAGCCCCGCAGGCGTTGCAAAATGAAACCCAAAGCATTAGACTGGCCGCGGTCGGGGGCACAGGCCGTCCTATGCTTGCACAAGGAGGTTGAGGACCGATGGCACAGAGATTGAAGGGCAAGGTCGCGATCGTCACTGGAGCGGGTCGTGGGCTGGGTCGGGCGGAGGCCCTGCTGCTGGCCGGCGAGGGTGCCAAAGTCGTGGTCAACGATCTGGGCGGTGGCCGGGATGGCACCGGCGGAGCTGCCTCGCCGGCCGATGCCGTGGTCAAGGAGATCAAGGCCAGGGGTGGCGAGGCTGTGGCCAACTACGACAGCGTCGCCACCACGGAGGGCGGGGAGAACATCGTCAACGCTGCCGTCAAGGCCTTCGGCCGGCTCGATATCCTGGTCAACAACGCCGGCATCCTCCGGGACCGCATGATCTTCAATATGACCCCCGAGGAATGGGACCTGGTAATCAAGGTTCACCTCTATGGCACCTTCAACTGCACCAGGCCCGCCTGTACCGTCATGAAGCAGCAGAAGAGCGGCCGGATCATCAACACCTCCTCGGAGTCGGGGCTGGGCGCCGTGGGACAGGCCAACTACAGCGCCGCCAAGGAGGGCATCGTGGGGTTCACCCGGACGGTGGCCAGGGATATGGGCCGCTACGGCGTGACCTGCAACGCCATCAGGCCCCGGGCGGCCACCCGGCTGACGGTGGCGCCGGAGATGGCCGAGGCCATAGAGAAGGCCAGCGCCGAGGGGAAGCCCATGCCGGTGGGTCCTGAGGTGACGGCCATCCTCCCACTGCCGGAGGAGATCGCCCCCTTCGTCGTCTACCTGGCCACCGATGAAGCGGCCGGCATCAATGGCTGCACCTTCTTCGTTGGCGGCACCCAGATATCGCTCATGTCCGATCCGGTGGTCACCAGGACCATCTTCAACAGGACCGGCGCCTTCACCCTGGACGATCTGCTGGCCGTAGTGCCGGGATCGCTAGCGGCAGGGCTGGTCAACCCGTCTCCGCCGCAGGCGGCCAAGTAGTCCATACCCGCCGGGCGGCCGCCTCTTCAGAGCGGCCGGGTCATTGAGGGACAGTAGAGTATGCCGGAAGCCATGATGCAGGCCAGGGGTGTCTACAGGGACCTGGAGCTGCTTCCTGACATGGTCAGGATCAGGCGCAGGGGGACGCTGGGTTTCCTGACTCCGGGGACCAGGGTGGAGAAGGACATCCTCATCTCGAAGATCGTCTCCATACGGTTCAAGAAGGCTGGCATCCTGGCCGACGGGTATATCCAGTTCATCTTCGAAGAAAAGGGGCCGAAGGACAAGAGCGCGGAGTCCGAAGTCGGCGATGACGAGAACGTGGTCGTCTTCCGGTCCCGCCAGCAGCCGGCCTTCGAGGCCATACGGGAGGCCATCGAGCAGAAGATGACCGGCTCCAGGTCGGGTCCCCGGCAGGCCTCCAACTTCGATGAGCTGGTCCGGTTGAGTGAACTGCTCAACAGGAAGATCATCACCGAAGACGAGTTCAACCGGAAGAAGAAACAGATACTCGGCCTCTGAGGGCCCCGCTTTGAAATCGTCGCGCTGGGGCCCTATAATCACTCAAGACGAGGCTCATGTGACCACGGAATCCGGAACCAGAGACAGCGTCCGCCGCTGGAAGGATGATGAGGTCCGCCGGGTGGGCGTGGCGGTGTGCACCGCGGAGTTGACCGCGGTGGGATACACCTACTGCCTCCAGGCCCAGCGCCTCCTGGATGTCCTCAACAAGGGACTGGACGACGGCGCGGCTCGCAGTCAGGCCAGCGTCCGCGTGGTCGTCGGGAAGGACTTCATCCCGTTGACGGAGGCTCGGATCGTGTTCCGCACCGGCGAACAGAGGTACGTGGCCTCCACCAACATCAGGAAGTCAAGCATCCTCTTCGTGGCCGAGATCAGCGGCGGACAGCCCGAGGCCACCAGCGTGCGGGATCTGCTCAAGGTCACCAAGAAGCCGGTGGCCACCGAAGTCCATGTGCCGCCCTACCACCTCTCGGGCCGGATGCACGCCGAGATATGGGAGCAACTGGTGGACCACCTGGAGAGTCATGACCGGTTCCTGCCCCTCACCGACGTGGCGGTCATGCCCAAGCTGGTCAATGTGGAGTCGAAGTTCGACTTCGTCGCGGTCAACAAGGACCGGGTGGTCTACATCGGGGAGCCTTCGGCTGCTTCCTCCGAAGCGCCGCCCGTGGTGGCGAAGCCCCGCAAGAAGCGGTCTGGCCTGAGGCGGCTGACCGACATTCGTCCGGACAAGGGCTCGTAGCTCAGCGGCAGAGCGGCCGGCTCATAACCGGTTGGTCGTTGGTTCGAATCCAGCCGAGCCCACCACTTTATGTCTACTTGCAGAAGTTTGCAGGGCGTATCGCAGCATGCCTGCTAGACCACGCTGATCTGCAACAATCCCCACTTTGCCAACCGCAAACCCACACCCAAACTGGCAACTGTAGCTTAAGAAATGGTACAACTATTGGGGGCAGGTCACTGTCAGAGTGTACCTTGTTGGTGTCTGGCGGCAGGCTCTCTGCCATCATTGTTAGTGCTTCGGGCAGAAGGGAGAGTGAAATTGGCCAACAAAGAGAATTATGACGTCATCGTAGTGGGGGCTGGCCCAGGCGGGGTTACCTGTGCGGCTCTGCTGGCGAAGAAGGGCCTTGATGTCCTAGTGCTGGACAAGAACGAGCGTGTTGGCGGGAAACAGATGACAGCCTCGATCAAAGGATATAAGGGTGAGCTGTGGCCTACAGGGGGGTTGCCCGTGAAGGGCGGCGCATGGCTCGAAGCCTTCCGGGCTCTCGGAATAGAGTCGAAGTTCAGGGTACGCGTGAAGGATATGGGCAACCTCTACCGGCGGTCGGGTGGCGAGTGGCTGCGCACCGTTACCCGCATGGATCCCTACGAACTGCCGGATCCCAACATCAACTTCGACATGTGGGAATTCAACGCCAAGGAACGCGAGCTTGCCATGCAGATACTGGCGGAGATTGCCTTGATGCCTCCGGAGAGGATCGGTGCCTTCGACGATACCACTGTTCGGGAGTACTTGGAGCAGTACGAAGCTGTGCCGCCCCGATTCTACGGGTATTTCGCTTTCCTGACTCATGCCTTCAACGTGGGATTGATAGACCTGGTGCCGATGTCAGAGGTGATCAAGGCTTTTCAGCGCCTCATGGGTCAGCCGTTGGGCTACCCTATGGGTGGCTATGGCCGCATGTCCGAGGATTTCGCTCAGGTCGCAAAGGACTACGGCAGCGAGATAAAGAGCAGAACCAGGGTGGAGAGGATCCTGATAGAAGACGGCCGGGCTGCCGGCGTGATCACCAAAGACGCTGTCTACAGAGCACCGATCGTGGTCAGCAACGCCGGTCTGCAGCCGACGGTGCTCAAACTGGTCGGCGAGCAGCACTTTGACAAGAGCTATGTCAGCTATGTGAAGGGACTGTTGCCCAGCAACGGTTTCACCGGCTGTCACTGGGTTCTAAAGGAGCCTGTACTGGAACATGGCCTCTACCAGATCTCGGGCGATGATGCCTGGTGGGACCTGGACCGCCAGGATGAGGTCAAGAAGGGGAAGATGCCGGCCGACCTCATCATTACCGTGCTGGTACCGACCAACTATGACCCTGAAATGGGGCCCAAGGGCAAGCAACTGCTGGTCTTTGGCACTCCGTGCTCGCCCAACCCGGCGGACAAGACCATAGAGGCGCTCTGGAAGAAGACGGACCAGCAGATGGCGGAGATGTTCCCCGAGATAGTGCCGGTTGTCGAATCCAAAGGGCCGTATTCAGGACCGGTCCAGGTATCGGCTCAGAGCCGCGACCAGGTCCTGCCGGCGCAGGGCGGCGAGGCCTGCGGGTTGTGCGTCACCATCGGGCAGTGCGGCAAGTACAAACCTTCGGCCAAATCCCCTATAGCCGGCCTGTTCTACGTCGGCTTCGACGCCGGAAGCACCGCGTTCATGGGTTCGCAGCAGGCGGTCGACTCCGGTCTGAAGGTGGCGCCATTGGTGTATCACTATCACCTGGAGAAGAGGCAGTCAGCTTCATTTTGAACAGCTATTCTAGTCTGACACCATCAACCTGTCCACCATAACCAGGGGACAGCCAAGAAGGGAGTTTTTCGATGCCGAAGAGAGAGTACGATGTCATCATCGTGGGAGCGGGATTAGGAGGCCTAGTCTGCGGTGCGCTGCTGGCCAAGTGGGGCCTGAAGGTGGCCGTGCTGGACAAGAACAAACAGCCAGGCGGCAAACAAATCGGTGTCTCGGTGAGTGGCTTCAAAGGCGAGATGTGGCCTACCTACGGGATACCGAAGGAGGCCAGCCCCTTCGGGGATGCTTTCAAGCAGTTGGGGATAGAGTCCAAGCTCGATCTCATCCCGGGCTCCAACACTCTGATGTATCGCCAACCCAAAGGGAAATGGGTCGCCACTGTGAACCCAGCAGGCAAACAGGAGATGGATGCCACACTCAACATGTTCAACGCGTGGCAGCTCAGTCAGAAAGAAACCGAGCTAGCCATGAAGGTCCTGGCGGAGATGGTGCTGATGACACCGGAGCAACTGGACGCGCTCAACGACGTCAGCGTGCGGCAGTGGGTAGCTCAGCAGGGAGACCTGCCGCGGCCCCTGTTCAGTTTTCTCGCCGTCCAGTCCAACCTTATGGCCACCGGATTGTATGAACTCGTTGCCATCTGGGAATTGGCCAAGATCATGCAGATATTCGGCGGTAGCACCAACGCCTATCCCAGAGGTGGCTATTTCAAGCTCGTAAACGATATTGTGGACGCCCTGAAGGCCAACGGCGGCGAGTTACGGCTCAAATCTAGGGTGGAGAAGATCCTGGTTGAGGATGGCTGTGTTGTTGGAGTAGGCACCAGGGAAGAGGTCTTCAAGGCTCCTATTGTGGTCAGCAACGCCGGCATTCAGCCAACGGTGCTCAAGTTGGTAGGGGAAGAACATTTCGACAAGGCCTACGTGAACTACGTGAAAGGCATAGTCCCCAGTCTCGGATTCTGCTGCCAGCGGTACATATTCAGGGAGCCGGTCATGGAGCACGGCGTCTACGTTGGGACATCGGCAGACAGCTATATCGATGTCAAGCGCCACGAAGAGATGCGGGCCGGGATAATCCCTCCAGTCGTCTCAATGTACGCAGTGAACCCGGCGCACTTCGACCCGGAGATGGCGCCTAAGGGCAAACAGATGCTCGCCATCGGTACCTGGTGCCGCCCTGACCCGAAGGCCAAGGAGATCAAGGCGCTCCAGAAGACGGTCGACGAGCAATTCGAGGAGATGTTCCCCAGAGAAGCCAAGTACATTGAAGCGAAGGAGGGCTACGTTGGGCCGGCCCAAGTATCGGCGCTCAGCCGGGACTCCGTCCTGCCGGGGCTGGGAGGGGAGGCGGTTGGCCTGGCCGTGAGCGTTGGCTACTGCGGCAGAAGCAAGCCCTCAGTGAAGGGACCCATCGCCGGCCTGTTCTACGTGGGACACGATGCCGGCGGTGCCGGCTATCTCGGCACCCACCAGGCAGTCAGCTCCGGCGTCAGGACAGCGCCAGTGATAAGGCTCTTCCATGAGGAAAGGACCATGTTCGGGAAGTAGTCGACTGGGGCTGCCGAGCAAGAGATCGCCAGTCTGGTATCGCGGAACCCCCAGGCCACATTGGTCTGGGGGTTGTCTCTTTGGTGACAGATGCAGAACGCGAACGCCTGATATCCCGAGCTACAGTCGTCTCGCCAATACATCTCAAGATGACTAAGGGTCCTTTCATCTCTTGCAGGGTTCTGCGCTCCAGAGAGGAAACAGAATGCGGGGAAGCGATTTGGTCTCCATCTCTGGAGCGCTTCCCCGCTATTCTGTTCAAACCCAGTAGAAGGTATGACCGGGATGTTGTCAAGAGTTCGAGCACAAAAATGGGGAGAGGTTAAAACGGCTCGGTTCTTTCAGAACGCGCCGCTGGTTCCTATGTTGATCCGCATAACTTACCAGGATATAATGCCGAACGTGGCGGCAAGTCATAGGAGCGAAAGGGCTGCGTGGCAACCTTGCGCCGAAACTGGGAGGCGTGTTGTGCCGACAGAGACCGGGAATTCCGCGGCTTATGCGGATCAATACAATCGCTGTTGTGCTTGCCATTCACTGCGGAGGTGACCTGTGTCTGCTCAGAAGCCTATGAGAGTCTGACCCGCCCCAGGAAATGGTACCACTCACAGACTCAGAGTTGCGAGAATTGGAGCTGCCCGCGGTAGCTGTAGCAGTTCCTAGGTCACGGTTGCCAGACTGAAGACCAGCTCGAATCTCTTGGTTCTGTCTTTCGTACACCATTGCCCACCACTACTTCAAGTCAAGTACGTCTTGACGTACTTCTCCATCTCCGCCGTGGGCTGCCACCACTTCTTGACGCCCAGGTCCTCGGCCACCTTGTTGGCCCCGAGGTAGCCCGGTCCCCCGAGAACCAGCCCCCCGGGATAGGTGGACACGCCGCACACATAGAGCCCCTCGATGGGCGTCCTGGTGGACGAGCACTCCTGGTTGGGGCGGAAGCAGCCCATCTGCAGCGGCCGGTAGTCGCCGTGCTTGATGCCCCCACGGCGCATGTTGGGGAAGCGGATGGCGATGTCCTCCGGCGTCTCACTCTTGGTGGCGATGATGTTGGCCTTCTTCATGTTGGGAGCGGCCTTGTGCCACTTGGCCAGGATGGCCTCATCCAGCTCCCTGGCCCTCTTGTCCCAGCCGCCTTCGATCTCGTAGGGGGCATGCATCTGGAAGAATGACACATGCTTGCCCGGCTTGCGGCTCAGATGCGGATCGAACAGGCTCTCGCAGGTGGCGTGACCGCCGAAGTGCTTCTCGATCTTGCCCTTGACCACATGGTCCCAGTGCGAGAGCAGCTGCTCGACGCTCTCCAGGCCGAAGATGGTCATGAAGGCCTCGTTCACCCAGGGGTCGTCACAGGCGTAGTGCGGGGCCTCCTCCGAGGCCACATGCAGGGTGTAGAAGCTCCACTTGTCATACTGCCAGCCTTCGACGGCCTCCTTCAGCGAGGCAGGCAGCTTGTCCCTGCCCAGCAGGTCAAAGAAGGTGGTCTGGGGGTCCAGGGTGGACATGACCACCTTGGCCTTCAGGGTCCTCTCTTCATGCCCGATGAGGACCCCCTCGACATGCCCGTTGCTCATCAGTATCCTGGTGGCTTCGGCCGCCTCCAGGATCAGGCCGCCGTTGCGGACGATCTCCCTGGCCATGGCGGCGGCGAACTTGTGCGATCCGCCGTAGCAGAGGCACTTGTTCATCCCCCGGTCCAGGAGCAGGGGCACGAAGAAGCCGATGCCGGTCTCCCTGGGGTCCAGCCCCCACATGCAGCTGGAGTAGAGCATCAGGGTCCGTACCCGGTCGTTCTCGAAGACGTCGTTGATGATCTCCAGCGGACTGCGCTCCACCATCTCCAGCATCTCCCTGCCGATGGCCGTGCGCTGCATGGCCACTGACAGATCGATGGGCGACATGGGCGGGATGTAGGTCGCCGGGGCCACTATCTCGCTGACGATGCGCCGCCAGCTCCGCATCACCTTGCCGAAGGCGATGGCGTCCTTGAAGGAGAACTTGCTGATCGAGTCCTTGGTGTCCTCGATCATCCTGGTGAGCACCAGCGACTTCCCGTCCTCGAAGACCATGGCCGTCTGGGAGTTGGGCTTGACCCAGACCAGGGCGTGGTCATCCAGATTGAAGTCCTTGATCACCGGCATGTAGTCCACCATCATGTGATAGATAACATGGGGGTTGGAGGAATACAGCGGATAGATGATCTCCTCCGTGGCCAGTCCGCCTCCCACCTCGAAGCGCCGCTCGACCAGGGCCACCTTCAGTCCGGCCTTGGCCAGATAGGCCCCGGCCATCAGCCCGTTGGGGCCGCCGCCGATGATGACCACGTCCCAGGTGGTCTCGTCGGGGAACTCCTCGAACATCTTGAACATAGGCTGTTCTCTCATGACGTCCTCCTTTCCCCTACTTCGGCGGTATGGCCGAGATCTTGCCCTGCTGCGGTATGTACCACGGCGATGGGTACCACCACTTGCCCGGCTGGGCCACCCCGTCCTCGATCAGGATGTGCATCAGGTTGTAGGGGATGGCCATCAGGCACAGCGCGCCGGGGTGCCCCGAGGTCTGATGGCAGTGATACAGCCCGTCGATGGGCGTGCGGTACCGGGCCAGCTCCGGCAGCGGGCGCTGCGTCCATAGCTGGTCGCGGCAGTGCCGGGTGCCGCACCAGGTGCCGCCCACCAGGCCGCTGTGGCGGAACTCGGCCTCATATGGCGTGGCCGCCCAGTGGTGGATGATGTTGTCGTCCTCCATGCCCTCCATGGCCTGGGAGAAGGCCTGACGCATGTAGGCATTGAGCTTGTCCTTGATCTTGTCGATGGCCTCCGGCCCGTCCACGTGGTACTCCGGCGGAGGCACATTCACCTCAAAAGCGGCCGATATGTATCCCTTGGGGTGATGCCCCTGACAGTCCGTGGGGTCGAACGCCTGTGACGGGGTGAGGAACCACATCAGCCTCTCGGGCGGTATGCTCGGGTTGCCCTTGCGGCCGTCCACGTCCATCACATTCTCATAGTAGATCTGCCGCGAATCGGAGGGGTACACCGCGCCGCAGGGGGTCTTGTTGGGGCCGATGCCCGTTTCATCCATCGCCCGGAACTTGTCGCGCCAGCGCAGCGGCTTCCGCGTATGCAGCGTGGACACGTAGAGGCTGCCCCCCTTGAGGCTGATATCCTTGATGCGCTGGATGAAGCCGGAGTCCAGGTGCTCCTTGCTGATCAGCTTGAGGAAGGTCTGCTTGTAGTCCACGGCGGCGATGACCGCCTTGTTGGCCCAGATCTTCTTGGCGCCGGACGCGGCCGTCTCCCGCAGCCGCACGCCGACCGCCCGGCCATCCTGGATGAGGATCTCGTCCACGGGGCAGCAGGTGCGCACCACCGTCCCGTGGGCCACGGCGGCCCGGTGGATGGCATGGAAGTAGCCATGAAGGCCGCCCCGGGGGATGCTCATCTTCCCCGGCAACAGCAGGAGCACCACGGAGAGATAGGAAGGAACGGCCACCCCCTCCCAGTGGCCGGCCGCCCCTGAGGCCCAGGCGGCGAAGGCCAGCATGGTCTTGACCGACTCGCTGTGCAGGTGCTCATCCACCAGGTCAAACATGGTCCACTCGCGCAGCTCCGGGGTCCACACGTCGGGCTGCCGTTCCTTGTACACCTGCATGTAAGGAACGTTGTCGTCCGTCACCTCCACCTCAGGAGGATGCGGCGGGCACCAGAAGGTCGCCCGGAGCAGCTCCTGCAGGAAAGGCGTCGCGCTGGCCAGGCCGCTCAGCTTGGCGAAGCCCTCCATGTCCTTGGGATGGGGCGCCTCGATCCCGGCGGAGGTTGGCTGCCCCACTCCGCCCATGGACTTGATCAGGTCAAATGGGGTCCAGGACATCCGGAAGCCGTACTTCCACAGCTCCAGTTGCTCGAAGCCCGGGGCCGGCGCTCCGTACATCAGCATGGCGTGGGGATAGATGCGCACCCCAGCCAGGGGCTCCACCGTCTCACACGGTCCGCCCGACTCCGTCCTCTCCTCCAGCACGCAGACTCTCAGCCCGCACTTGGAGAGATAGGCCGCTGTTGTCATCCCGTTGTGCCCCCCGCCTACGATAACCACGTCGTACCGTTCATCCTTGCTCATGGCTTCCTCCTCTCTGTTTGACCGTGACCCGTCTCTAGTAGTTTTACCACCTCCCGGGCTGCCGCCGCCAGACCCAACAGGAGTCCGAAGTCTGGGGCGTGTCGCGTGCCCCACCGCCCCTTGCCTGCCTACGCCACGGGAGCCTGCTGGCACCTTGGCGGCAACGCCGGGGCCAGCGAGTCTTACAACTGCTACAAGATCATCGCCAGGGACCTCGGTCTGGGCAAGCCGTGGGAGGAACCGGACAAGAAGGAGCCGGATTCACTGGTGGATCAGTTGCGCAAGGTCCAGAAGGGGGTCGAGGCCCCAGCCCGCCAAGCACGTCCCGGGCATTGAGGCGTTCAGCCATGGTCAGCCGCCCCGACACGGCCATCGTTGCGCACTGGCTCCTGTGACGTGACTTCGGCTCTGGCCGTAGTCAGCCAGACGCTAGCTGGCTTCGGTCTTCCGTTTCCTTCGCGGCAGGAAGAAGAAGAGGAAGAAGCCTCCTGCCACGGCAGCAAGCGCTGCCACTGCTATCACCGCCCAGAGCCAGGCCGGCGTTCCTGATGGTGCTTCCTCTACGGTGAAGGCGTTCGCCAGGGTGGCCACGCCTCCCGGCGTGGTGACAGATATGTCCCTCAGACCCGCCTCGGCGTCGGAAGCTATCTTGATGTCGGTTGTGATCTGACTCGAATCGTCGACCGTGAATGCCTGGACGGTCACGCCCGGGCCGAAACCTACAGCGGTCGCCCCGCTGAGTCTCGTCCCGCTGATCACCACCTTGAGGGTCTTCCCGGGCCGCCCCTTCAGTTTGTCCAGGGAGGCTATGGAGGGCGGCTCGTGCGCCGTGATGGCATAGAGCTTCTTGTCATTCGAGCCGACATAGAGCGTGCCGTCGCTGCCTATCGCCGGGGAAGAGTACACCTGGCCACCTGTGGCGAGAGACCATTTCAGTGAGCCGTTGGCGCTGATGGCATAGCAACTGTTGTCCGGCGAGCCCCCGTAGATCGTGCCGTCGCTGCCTATGGCCGAAGCCGCGATTGCGGCTCCGCCGGGTGAGGCGTAGGACCATTTCAGTGAGCCATCGGCGTTGATGGCATAGAGGCCGCCCGTTGAGCCGACATAGATCGTGCCGTCGCTGCCTATGGCCGCGTCGCCGACTGCGCCGGGTGCGGTATAGGACCATTTGAGCGAACCATCGGGGTTCATGGCATAGAGCTTGCTGTCCGTCGAGCCGACATAGACCGTACCATCGCTGGCTATCGCCGGGGAAGCAGAGACAGCGCCGCCCGTGGCATAGGACCACTTCAACGTGCCGTTGGGGTTGATGGCATAGAGCTTGCTGTCATCTGAGCCGAAGTAGACGGTCCCGTCGCTGCCAATCGCCGGGGAAGAGAGGACGTGTGAGGTTGAATAGGACCACTTCTCTGTGCCGCCGGGGTTGATGGCGCACATTCCGCCTCCCCGTATGCCGACGTAGATTGTGCCGTCGGTGGCTATCGCGGGGGAGGAGTAGAAGGTGTGATCTACGTTGTAGGACCATTTCACCGTGCCATTGGGATTAATGGCATAGAAGTCATACGGCAGTGCGGCGATGCCGGCATAGATCGTGCCGTCGCTCCCTATCGCCGGAGAACAGCGGACGGGGCCGCCCATGGCAAAGGTCCATTTCAATGTGCCATCGGGGTTGACGGCATGGAGGTTGCTGTCCTGTGAGCCGACATACACTGTGCCATCGCTGCCTATTGCCGGGGAAGACATGATGGCGTCACCCGCGGTATACGACCACCTGACAGTGCTTGTCTGTGGCCCCAGATATGGGCTTCTGCCGGTATGCTGCAGGTCATGGTGGAACATCGGCCATGCCGTGCTGGCCAGGTCCGCCTGGACAGCTCCCGGACCTGCCAGCGGCAGAACCAGGGTGGCAACAAGAATGGCGGCAACACCAAGTGAACCGGCGAGCGAGCGCAGCAGCTTCCTACTGTCCATATCAGAACTCCCCCTTCTGTGAATAGCCTTGCCCCTATCTGCGGGCTACCAGGCTCAACATCATATTGCCTATCCCCGGGAACTGTCAAAACCGCCCCCAACCTGACTTGAGGCGACGTCATCGGTGTCGACGCCAACAGCCCAAAGGACAACCTCCGCATGAGGAATCTGGCGCTGTTTGAGGATTGCCGGGACTCCGCGGAGGCAACTATGGCCGGCCAGCGACTAATCTATTGCAGGGGACGCTGAACCGCCGTCCGTATGTGGTCACTTGGACAGCGGGGAGTCAATAGTGAAACCGACCTGGAAGGGTCGGTTCTTTTGTTTGTTGTGTAGAGGACGGGAGGGATCGCTGTTCAGGGGATCCCTCCCGTATGCGGGGCTGGCTAGACGGGGTAGAAGCGAACCTGGATCAGCTTGCAGCCGTTGTTCTGAAGCTGCCAGAAGTAGGCCAGGTCCCCGTAGGCTGACCCGTCCAGACCGCTCAGGTAGTCGAATATCCAGGTGTCTTCTCCCGGTACCGGCAGAGTTGAGCCGGCGACTTCCTGATCGTCGATCATGAACAGATCAGTAGCGTTCTGCCACTTCCTGGTGACGCTGATCGTGCCAAGATTCAGGTAGTAGTAGAGGTTTCCCTCCAGATCCTTGGCTTGCACCCAGCCATCAATCTGTGCGGGGTTCGCGACTGGCTTTGCCTTGGCAGCGACGTACACCGCGTACTTGCCGGGGCCGAGCTGGAAGTTGCAGTCTGCATCCTCGTCGAACGCTGTGCCATCTAGAACGGCGAATTCGCTCCCTTGGGTCATCCAGATCGCCAGCCCTGGAAGTGACGTGACGTTGTCACCCACAGTAGAGCCGTGGTTCAGGACCTTGTTCGGCTGATTGAGAAGGATCTCCCAACCGGTCGTGTCCGCAGGCACGAACATGGTATGCCTGTCTGGATTGTCATAGCTGCCTCCACCGTTCCAGTCCGCCTTCTTGCCGATCAGGTTGAGGTTGTAGTGAGCGCCATTGAGGTCGACCCCCTTCGGCGCAGCAATGACGACACTGGCCCCCACCGTTGCGGCTACGGCGGCCAGAAGCGCGACTGCTAACAGTCTCTTCTTCATCTCCTCTCACCTCCTTTCTTTGAATGCTTGCCTTATCGTCCGTCGACCACGGGCATAGCGGCCTCTTCGGCTCACACGAAACGGTTCTGAAACTGCGCCCTCGCTGGACGAATCGTTGTGGCGGCCCGGTTCTATGGATCTGCCAACCCGAGAGCCGCGGCTTACGCAGTCCGTCAGGCGATGCGTCAGCGCATGTGGATTCGTGTGTTCATCACAAGCAGATGCACTGGTGGCCTTGATGCCGGGTGGGATTGCCTGTAGTGGCAGTGACAACCGGTGTGAGAAACCCTGCGTGCGGCATCACAAATGGGCAACTTATGGAGCCAACAGTATCACGCTGCAGTCACAGGCAGGTCTCAATCGCTGGAGGGCCTGTCACAATTCGCCGCTCCCCGCGAGCCTTGGGGGTTAGCCATGGCCGGCCGCCCTGCGCCGCGTTCCCTTTCCACCGGTGAGGTTCTTGAGAGGGATATCGGGATGTCGGAGACATTCACGTGGTCTCTCTGGCATAGACTGGATTGCGGCGGGCTGAAGGCCTGCCTGGGCCCGCTTGCTGTCGAGGGCTTGGAGTGGGCCTGCACGAGGTATGAGAGTGATGGGGACGCGTACTGATCCGGAAGTGCGCAGAGAGGACAACGGACGGCATCCCAGACTTGACGAGATGCGGCAGGTGGGGGTAGTCGTCTGCACCCGGGATCTCACCGCCGTGGGCTATACCCATTGCCTGGACGTACAGCGTCTGCTGGATGCCCTCAACAAGGGACTTGACCGCGGCCCGGTGGCTGATCATACAACCGTCCGGGTGGTCCCCGGCAGGGACTTCCTGCCGTTGACGTACACCAAGGTTCGCCTCCCGGGCGGCGACCAGAAATACATGGAGTCCACGCATGTCAGGAAGGCCAACATCCTCTTCGTGGCCGAGATAAGTGGCGGGCAGCCCGAGGCCGGAGGCATCAGGGAGCTGATGAAGGTCACCAAGAAGCGGGTGCGCACCGAAGTCAACGTTCCGCCGTACCACCTTGTCGGCGAGATGCATGCCGAGATCTGGGAGCAGCTGGCCGACCATCTGGAAGGCCATGACAAGTTCCTGCCCCTGACCAGCGTCGGCGTCACGCCGGAACTGGTCGGCGTGGAGTCCAGGTTCGATTTCGTGGCTGTGAACAAGGACCGGGTGGCCTATATCAGGGAATCCAACGGCTCGACCTCCGCCCTGGAGACCGAGAAGTCCAGAAAGGCCAGGAAGCGGAAGCCGGAAGCACCGGCCGCCACCGGTTGCCTGGAGTGCGGCTATCCGGTGGGCCAGAGCCTGAGATGGCCCACCTACTCAGGCGACGGCACCCTGCTCTGCAGGGCCTGCCGGGCGCCCCTGTCATAGTGGCGCGGCACAACCCCGCGCGTGTGTAGTATCTCCAAGAGTTCGTTGGGCTGACCGACTATTGTACGTTGTGTGGGTGTCGTCTGCCTTAGGCAGACCGCCCCGACCTGCGATGAGGGGCCGGGGATGCCGTCAGGTCCTTCAGCGGAAGGATCATCCCGCACTTGATGCGGGATCCAGGGCTGGGGTGGTGGGGCACGACTACCCATAGCGATATTTGAGAAGTACTACACTAGCTGCGAGTCGCACCGATTCAACCCGCCATGGTGGTTCTATGCCCTGGCCATTCCGCCGGACGCCCGGGTGCCCCGCGGATCTGCCCCGCAGTCCCCGGGTGCCATGGTGTTGCCAAGCCCCCTGGTTTGGGGTATCCTACGGTGCCATCGGGCGCTGAGCCGCCCGTGGCGGATCCGGGGAGGCAGTATGCAACTACATGAGCGGTTGATCGACCTCATAGGCCACGAAGTCTCGGTGAGCACCGTTCTGGAAGGCAAGGCTGCGGGCGTATCGAGTGGGCTGGTGAAGGAGGTCGGCCCGGACTTCCTGATACTGGGGGCCAGGGATGCCCGGACCGACTGGTGGGTCAGGATGGCCGCCGTGGCCACCATCGTCCATGAGTCCAGTTGCCCCCGGTGCGCTGCCGGTCCGGCCGCCTAGTGTAGTGTCTCCAACACTTCGTTGGCCTGATCAGCCAGCGCATGCTGTGCGCGTGTCGGGTCCCCGACCCGACACCGATGTCATCCCGCACTTGATGCGGGATCCAGGGCAGGGGTGGCGGGTCACAACTACGCATAACGATATCCGCGAAGCACCACACTAGCCCGCCTGCACTAGGCGCTCCGCCGCCCTCAGCTTGGCGCTGCGGCTGCGCGGATTGACCTCCACCTCTGCCGCCGATGGCGTGACGGCTTTCCTGGTGACCACCTTCAGAGTGGCCCTGTGCCCGCATTGACAGCGGGGCACCTCCGGAGGGCAGAGGCAATCCCTTGACTCGCGCTGCATGAACTGCTTCACCAGGCGGTCCTCCAGCGAGTGGTAGCTGATCACCACCAGCCTCCCGCCCGGGGCGAGCAGGCCGTTGGCCTGCTCCAGAGCGGACTCCAGGCTGGTCAGCTCACCGTTGACGGCCATCCGCAGAGCCTGGAAGGTCCGGGTGGCCGGGTGAATCCTGCCGCCCGGTCCCGCGGCCTCGTCCACCGCCGCCACCAGTTGCAGCGTCGTTTCGACGGGACGGCGGGCGATGATCCTCCGGGCGATGGCCCGGCTGCGGGGCTCCTCTCCGTACCGCCGGAGGATGTCGGCCAGTTCGCCCTCGGAGGAGCGGTTGACGATGCCGGCTGCCGTCAGCGGCTGGCCGGGGCTGAAGCGCATGTCCAGAGGGGCGTCGAACCTGAAGCTGAATCCCCGCGCCGCGTCCTCCAGCTGCAGCGAGGACAGGCCCAGGTCGAAGAGGATGCCGTCCACCGGATGGAAGTGGCGGCTGAGGCAGGTCTCCGCCACGGCTCCGAAGTTGTCGTTGACCGGTGTGACGGCGCTGCCGTACTCCGCCAGCCTGGCTCGGGCGGCTTCGATGGCCAAGGGGTCGGCGTCCATGCCCAGGAGCGAGCCTCCGGGCAGGCACCGGGCCAGGATGGCCGCGGCATGGCCCCCGGCCCCCAGGGTGCAGTCCACGTAGCGCCCTCCCGGCCTGACCTTGAGCATCTCCACGGCCGTTTCGAGGAGGACGGGGACGTGGACCGCCTCGGCCTCAGGTTCCTTGGTCAGAGCCCTCCTGTGGAGGGATTTCCGGCGGTGCTTCACGCCGGGCTTCCCTGTGCGTGGAGATGGCGCGGTGGCATGTCCCCCTTTATGCCACAAGTGGTCTGCTCCGTCAATGCCGCCCGTTGCGGGAACGGGTGCCCAGTGACTATAATCAGGCAATGCAGGTGCGGCACAGACACCCCTGGCAGGTCACCCCGGCCCAGGCCCGGGACATTCAAGTCACCCTGGCCGGCCAAGTCTCCAGGGAGTGCCAGGTGGGGCCGGTGGGCCTGGTGGCGGGCGTGGACATCTCCTCGGACCGCTCAGGCGGTCTGGCCACCGGTGCGGTGGTGGTCCTGGCCTACCCCGGAATGACGCTGGTGGAGAAGAGCGTGGTCAGGCGGGAGGTGGACTTCCCCTATGTCCCCGGACTGCTCTCGTTCCGTGAGGCCCCGCTCATCCTGGCCGCGTGGGAGAAGCTGGACTGCTCGCCGGACCTGCTGCTGGTGGACGGACAGGGCATCGCCCACCCCAGGAGGCTGGGACTGGCCTCGCACATCGGCCTGCTTCTGGACCTGCCGGCCATCGGCTGCGCCAAGTCGCTGCTCTGCGGCAGCCACGGCCCGCTGGGGGACGAGGCGGGCAGCTATGCGGAGATAACCGATGGTGACGAAGTGGTCGGCGCGGCGCTCCGCACCAGGCAGGGTGTCCGTCCGATCTATGTTTCTGTGGGACACAAGGTGGATCTGCCCTCGGCGCTGTCCTGGGTACTGAATTGCTGCAGGGGCCGCCGTCTGCCGGAGCCGACCCGCCAGGCCCACGTGACTGCCGGCGGGCAGGGCGACGGCTCAGCCGCCAAGCGCGAAAGACAGCCGGTCGGGCCGATCTGAGCCACTGGCCCGTCCGTACCCCATCTTGAAACCCGGGAGGAAGCATCTGACATGCAGAGTGAGAAGGAAAGGCTGGATGATCTGCAGCGGCGAGTTTCTGCCATGATGGTGCGTCTTTGACGTAGCCGCCAAGGAGAAGGAGATCGCCGAACTGGAGAAGGAGTCCGGCAAGCCGGATTTCTGGGAGAACCAGGCCGGCGCCAATCAGGCCATGCGCCGGCTGAGCGCTCTGAAGGAGGAGACCGGGGTGTGGCGGCGGCTGGAGCGCCGGGCCGGTGAAGTCATGGAGATCGTGGATATCTCGCTTCAGGAGGAGGACGCCTCCCTGCAGCAAGAGGTCCAGTCGGAGATCGACCGCATGCTGGCCGAGCTGGACCGCCTGGATTTCGAGTTGCTGCTCAGTGGAGAGCACGACAGCCGGAACGCCCTGATCGCCATCCATGCCGGCGCCGGGGGAACGGAGTCCCAGGACTGGGCGGAGATGCTCATGAGGATGTACCTCAGATGGGCCGAGAGACAGGGGTACAAGGCCGAGGTCCTGGACACCTCGCCCGGAGAGGAGGCGGGCATCAAGAGCGTCATGCTGGAGATGAAGGGAGCCCATGCCTACGGCTACCTCAGGTCGGAGCACGGCGTGCACCGGCTGGTCCGCCTCTCGCCCTTCGATTCCGACCACGCCCGTCACACATCCTTCGCGCTGGTGGAGGTGCTGCCCGAGGTGGAGCAGGCCGCCGAAGTGAAGATGTCGCCGGATGACCTGAAGGTGGAGGCCTTCCGGTCCAGCGGACCGGGGGGACAGCACATGCAGAAGACCAGTTCGGCGGTGAGGATCACCCACATCCCCACCGGACTGATGGCCAGCTGCCAGAGCCAGCGTTCCCAGCATCAGAACAAGGAGGTCGCCCTCAAGGTGCTCCAGGCCCGTCTGCTGGAGCTGGAGGGGGCCAAGAAGGCCGAGGAGAGGGACCGGCTCAAGGGGGAGCACACACCGGCGGCCTGGGGGAACCAGATACGCAGCTACGTCCTCCACCCCTACAAGATGGTGAAGGACCACCGCACCGGACTGGAGACCGGGAATGCTGCGGCGGTTCTCGATGGCGCCCTGGACGACTTCATGGAGGCCTACTTGAGGTCGCAGATAGGCAAGGAAGGGTGAGGAAGTCCTTCACCGTCCGCGACCTGCCTCCGGCGGAACGGCCCCGGGAGCGGCTGCTGCAGCTGGGACCGGAGGCCCTGTCTGTCCCGGAGTTGCTGGCCCTCATCCTGGGCCGGGGCATCAAGGGGGAATCGGTGATGGTCACCGCCCAGCATCTGCTCAGCCGGTACGGCGACCTGAAGAGCATGGCCGGGAGCACCGTGGAGGAGCTGTCCCAGGTCAGGGGCATCGGGCCGGCCAAGGCCAGCCAGATCAAGGCCGCCTTCGAGCTGGCCCGGCGACTGGAGGCCTGTCCGGAGAACGAAGGGGTCATCGTCAAGGGCCCGGAGAACGTCCTTCAGGCGGTGAAGAGCCGGCTCAAGGGCAAGAAGAAGGAGCACTTCCTCACCGTGTTGCTGGACAGCCGGAACAGGGTCATGGGCGTGGCGCCGGTCTCGGTGGGCAGCCTGGATTCCAGCCTGGCCCATCCCCGGGAGGTCTTCCAGGAGGCCGTCTCGGCCAGCGCCGCCTCGGTCATCTTCGTGCACAACCACCCCTCCGGCGATCCGCAGCCGTCGGAAGATGACATAAAGTTGACCAAGAGGCTGGTAGAGGCCGGTGCCATCGTGGGCATCGAGGTGCTGGACCACGTCATCGTGGCCGACAGGGCCTTCGCCAGCCTGAAGGCCATGAAGCTGATCTGAGCGGGAGAACGAGGTTGACTGAGAAGCAGGCAGGAATGAAGTTCACCAAGCTCCAGGCGACGGGGAACGACTTCGTGCTGATCGACCTGATCGGGACTCCCCGGCCGGGGGCGGACTGGCCGCGCCTGGCCCGGGCCATGTGCCACCGGCGCCTCGGGGTGGGCAGCGATGGACTGATCCTGGTTCTGAAGTCGGATTCGGCCGACTTCCGCATGCGGATGTTCAACCCCGATGGCTCGGAGGCCGAAGTCTGCGGCAACGGGCTGCGCTGCTTCGCCCGGTATGTAGTCGGCAGCGGTCTGGCCGGCGAGGGAGGCGCCATCACCATTGAGACCGGGGCCGGGATCAAGAAGGCGGAGTCGCGTGACGGCGGCGGCCGCTTCCGGGTGGCCATGGGCCGGCCGGGATTCAGGGCGGAGGAGATCCCCGTGGCTCTGAAGTCGGAGCAAGCCGTGTTGCTGGACCACCGGCTCAGGGTTGCCGGCCGGGACCTGCTGCTCAGCTTCGTCTCCATGGGCAATCCCCATGGGGTGTGCTTCGTGGATGACGTGGCCGGATTCCCTCTGAAGGAGATAGGTCCGGTGGTGGAGAATGACCGGCTGTTTCCCCAGCGTCTCAACTTCGAGATCGCTCGGGTGGTGTCCCGGCGGGAGATAGAGGCCCGGGTATGGGAGCGGGGCGCCGGCGAGACGCTCTCCTGCGGCAGCGGGGCCTGCGCCGTGGCCGTGGCGGCCCGCTTGCACCGCTACGTGGACAGTCCGGTGGAGGTAGTTGTCCCCGGTGGCAGGCTGGGCCTGGAGTGGGATGGCCTCACTGAGGTCTATCTCAGCGGTCCGGCGGAGTCGGTGTTCACCGGATACTGGCCGGAGGCGAACCTGCTGGAGGAGCGATGAAGGTATCCAAGCGCATTGCCGACCTGCCCCCCTACCTCTTCGTGCAGATCTCCCGGAAGATCGCCGAGAAGAAGGCCAGGGGGGAGAGGGTGATCAGCTTCGCCATCGGCGATCCTGACATCCCCACCCCGGAGCACGTCATCCAGAGGCTGTGCCGGGAGGCCCGGGTGCCGGCCAATCACCGCTATCCCGAGACCTACGGCCTGCCCGAGTTCCGCCAGGCCATCGCCGCATGGTACCGCCGCCGTTTCGGGGTGGTCCTCGACCCGGAGACCGAGGTGCTGCCCCTGATCGGCTCCAAGGAGGGCGTGGGGCACATCGCCTTCTGCTACATCGACCCCGGCGACGTGGCCCTCGTTCCCGATCCGGCCTACCCGGTATATTCCATCAGCACCATGTTCGCCGGCGGCCAGCCCTATTTCATGCCCCTGACGGCGGAGAACCACTTCCTGCCCGACCTCGACCGCATCCCTGCCGGGGTGGCCGGCCGGGCCAAGCTGATATGGATCAACTACCCCAACAACCCCACGGGTGCCGTGGCCGGACTGGACTTCTTTGAGAGGGTGGTGGCCTTCGCCAGGAGGCACGACCTGGTGGTCTGCCACGATGCGCCCTACACCGAGGTGGCCTTCGACGGCTACCGGCCGGTGAGCTTCCTCCAGGTGCCGGGGGCCATGGACGTCGGACTGGAGTTCCATTCCCTGTCCAAGAGCTACAACATGACCGGTTGGCGGGTGGGCATGGCCGCGGGCAATGCCCAGATAAGGGACGCCCTGATGAGGTTCAAGTCCAACCTCGATTCCGGCATCCCTCAGGCCATCCAATACGCCGCCATCGAGGCCCTGGAAGGGGACCAGGGCTGCATCGGGGAGCACAACGCCGTCTACCAGCGGCGGCGCGACCGGATCATCGAGGTCCTCCGGGAGATCGGCCTGGGGGTCATGCCGCCCATGGCCAGCCTGTACATCTGGGCCAGGATTCCCCCGGGATACACCTCGGCGGATTATGCCACCCTCCTCCTCGATGGCGCCGGGGTGGTGGTCACCCCGGGGACAGGCTACGGCCAGTGCGGGGAAGGCTACATCCGGGTCTCCCTGACGGTGGCGGACAGCGACATAGATGAAGGGCTGGCCCGGCTCCGGGACTGGGCCCGGCGGACCGGGGGGATCGGCCCCAGAACCACTTGACATAATGCCTTCTGTCCAGCACGGATTTGCGGGGGTTTCCGGCCGGTCACGAACGGCCAGGATGACATAACGTCATGACATAACAGTTTGGCCCGTTGACATAACTGGCCATCAAGTCGACATAAAGGAGTCGTCGCCACGCCGAAAAGCACCTTCCCCACCGCCGAGTTGCCGGAGAAGGCCTTCCTGGTCGCGGCTGAGCTCAAGACCAGCCGGGACAGGTGGACCCCGGAGGATTCCATCGCCGAACTGGCCAGCCTGGCAGATACGGCCGGCGTCAGGGTGGTGGGACAGACCGTCCAGCGCCTGAACAGGCCTTCGCCATTGTACGTAGGCAGCGGGAAGCTGAAGGAACTGGTCTCCCTCAGGGCCGAGCTGGGCTACGGCGTGGTCATCTTCGACGACGAACTCACCCCGCGCCAGCAGAAGAGCCTTGAGGACGCGCTGGAGGTCAAGGTCATTGACCGGACAGCCCTGATCCTGGACATATTCGCCAAGCGGGCCCAGACGCACGAGGGCAAACTGCAGGTGGAGTTGGCCCAGCATGAATACCTGCTGCCCCGGCTGGCCGGACAGTGGAGCCACCTGGAGCGTTTGGGCGGTGGCATCGGCACCAGGGGGCCGGGTGAGAAGCAGATCGAGACGGACAGACGCCTCGTGGAGCGGAGGATTCAGCGGCTGAAGAGGGAGTTGGAGGACGTCCGGAAGCACCGCACCCTTTACAGGAGCCATCGGAGAAGGAGCGGAACGCCGGTCGTGGCCCTGGTGGGCTATACTAACGCGGGGAAGAGCACCCTTTTGAATGCTCTCAGCGGCGCCGACGTCTTTGTGGAGGACAAGCTCTTCGCCACCCTGGACCCCACCACCCGGAGGCTGACCCTGCCCGACCGGCGGACATTCCTGGTCACGGACACCGTCGGCTTCATCAACAAGCTCCCCCCCACGGTTGTCGCCGCCTTCAGGGCCACCCTTGAGGAACTGAGCGAGGCCGATCTGCTGCTTCACGTAGTGGACATAACGCACAAGAACGCCGCCGAGCAGTGCCAGACGGTCGAGGACATACTGTCCGAGCTTGCCCTGGACGAGAAGCCCAGACTGACCCTGCTGAACAAGATAGACCTGCTGAAAGGCGGCGACGCACTGGCGGACCAACTCCCAGACCGGCGGCGATTCCCCCTTGCCGCTGCCCAGGGCATGATCCCCATCTCAGCCGCCAGGGGTACTGGCCTGGACCGATTGCTCACCCACGTTGCGGAAGCCCTTGTTATGTCAAAGCCTTGACAAGAGGGCGTCGCCATAGTAACTTCGGGAAAGGTACATTATGCGAAGTTGACGGTACCTATGGTGGCATCCATGACAGTCGACCAGGCCATCGACCGGTTCCTACAGCATATCGAGGTGGAGAAAGGTGTAGCACCCCTCACCGTCGAAGTGTATCGACGCTATCTGAGGCGCTTCTCTGAATGGCTAGGGGACACCGCTCCGGAAACTGGGTTAGGGGACATCGACCTGGAGTTGGTGCGCCGCTACCGCCTGTATCTGTCGCGATTCGAGGGTCCGGATGGCGCACAACTCAAGAAGTCCACTCAGAGCTACTACATCATAGCCCTCAGGGCCCTGCTTCGCTACTTGGTGGTGCGATGCAACGTGGCAACGCTCTCGCCGGACAAGATCGAACTTCCCAGGAGCGCGTCGAGGGCCGTCAGCTTCCTGAATGCCGATCAGATGCAGAGGCTTCTGAATAGCCCCGACACCTCGGATGTCGCCGGCCTGCGCGATAGAGCCATCTTGGAGACCCTGTTCAGCACCGGCCTGCGGGTGTCGGAGTTGGCCCGGTTGAACCGTGACCAAGTGGACTTGGAGCGCAAGGAGTTCGGCGTCATTGGCAAAGGGAGCAAGCCGAGGGTGGTCTTCCTGTCAGATGAAGCCGCGGAGTGGATCCGTCGGTACCTTGACACCCGCGAGGACAACTTCAAACCGTTGTTCATTCGCTATGCCGGTGGCCTCGATATCTCGAAGGATGGGCAGAACATGCGCTTGACGCCCAGATCGATCCAGATGATGGTCTCCAAGTACAGCAGGATGTGCGGTCTGCCGGTGAAGGCCACTCCGCACACTTTGAGGCATTCGTTTGCCACTGATCTGCTCAGCGCGGGCGCCGATATCCGCTCGGTGCAGGAGATGCTTGGCCATGAGAGCATTAGGACCACGCAGGTCTACACCCACGTGACGGATCGCCAACTCAGAGAGGTCCACAGGGCCTTCCATGGACGGAAGAAGCCGGATGAGACGGTGCCTCCATCCGAGTAGTCGCCTTCGCGATTCGCGGAGACATTATGTCCAGTTCCGTATTGACAATGCCTCCCCACGATCACTAGACTTCTGTTGAGGGCGGGTGTAACTCAGCGGTAGAGTGCTTGCTTCCCAAGCAAGGAGCCGTGGGTTCGAATCCCATCACCCGCTCCAGCTTGTCCCCTTGTTGGCCGAAGCTTCCCCTGCTGCCTTGGGGGCCGTTCTCTCGGTTGATCCGCCTCAGGCCCCATTGCGCAGGGCTCGCGCTAGGCCGTCAGCAGTCCTTTCCTGTGGGCCCTAATATAGGCTCTGCATGCGGCGTCGTTCCCCGTGAGTAGATTCGCCAGCGCGATGAAGCTCATCGTCCTGGTATCGAGGGGATTGAGGATGGCCGCATCAAGTCCAGCCGCGGCGGCCATGAGGAGAAACGCCCGGTTGACCAGGCTGCGGTTGGGCAGGCCGAAGGATATGTTGCTCAACCCGAGAACGGTCCTGGCTCGAGGGAATGAGGACTTGATTGCCCGGATTGTCTGCAGCGTGACCATTGCCTGCCCGGTGTCCACGGAGACAGGCAGGACGAGTGGGTCAAAGATGACTCTTTCCTCGCTTATGCCCATCTGCCTCAGATCGGACATGATCGAGCTGCAGGCGGCCAGTCGCTCGTCGGTCTTCTTCGGAATACTTCCCTCGCCCATAGCCAGCGCCACCACCATCGCGTTGCGTTCGGCTGCCAGAGCCCCGATGGATCGCAGCCGCGAAGGCTCGGCAGTCACTGAGTTGATGATGACCTTGCCCCCGCGGTAGCGGCGGAGAGCGGCCGCGATGACGGCGGGGCTATCGCTGTCGATGGCCAAGGGCTTGTCGGTGACTGAGGTGACGACATCCACCAGCCACTCCATGGCGGCCTCGGGACTCTGCCATGCACCCTGGGCGGAGCCGACATTTATGTCAAGATAATCAACCCCGGCCTCTGACTGCTTTCCGGCCAGATCGGCGATGAATTGGAGGTCTCCGCCGGCGATGGCTTCGCCCACCTTCTTGTTCGAGGCATTGATGTTCTCGCCGATCAGAAGCATGCTCAGTCCACCTCTACAGGGAATCTCGCGGTTCCGTGACTGTCTCTCAGGCGTAGCCCGGGTAGCGCAGCAGGGGATCCCGGCCCTCGCTTGCCTTCCCCGCGTAGTATCGCAGCATGCGATCGATGGCTCTGGCAGCGCTGGTCATGGAGTAGTAGACAGGCACACCGGCCCGGGAGCAGGGCACCTGCAGACCGTCGTAGACCTTCTGCCAGTTGCGGCGCGAGGCGATGTATTGCATGACCAGAGCCACCGGCTTGCTGGCGTCTTTGTGTACACCGATGACGGAGTCTGCTATGGAGTCGATCAGTGCGTTGAAGGCGGCCCACGGCAGCCACGCGCCATGGCCGGAGGGATTGTGGATCACTCCCAGGTCGATGAAGCCATCATGGGCGATCATTTTCTTGACTACATCAAAGAAGAAGCCGGTATAGCCAGCCATGGAGAAGTCCAGAGGGTTGTGCAGTATCATCCCAGCCTGGTTCATGGCTGCAGCATCGAACGCCGACCTGAGTTCGGGGGGCACTGTCGGCAGCACGAAACCGGCGCTGGCCCAGACGTCTGTGGCCAGGACGCTGGCACCACCGGCGGCGCCGAAGATGCCCACCTTCCTGCCACGCGGCACCGGCAGCATCGAGAAGGTGAGCATGGCATCGACCATGGCCTCGGCGCTGGAGACTCCGACGGCCCCTGTCTGATCCAGCAGGCTGGTCCACACCTGTCCAGGGTCTGGACCATCGATGGGGTCAAGTCTACTTCCGCCCCTGATGTGGATTGGCATAGTCTTCAGAACGATCACCGGCTTGGCTTCCGACAAGGTCTTCAGGGCCCGGACGACCCGCCGGCCCGCGCGTGGCCTGTCGATACATAGTGCGACGCAATCGGTTTCTTGGTCGACAGTGAAGTACTCCAGGAGGTCGATCTCATTGATGTCGCAGGCATCGCCGCAGGAGACGGCTTTGCTGAACCGGACGCCTCGGTGTCCTGCAGCCCTGAGGATCTGGACAGATGCCTCGCGCCCCTGGCACACGAAGCCCATCCGGCCCCTCTCGGTGGGAAGACGGGAATCGAACGAAAGGCCAGAGCGGGGGCAATAGAGCCCCAGGCAACCCGGGCCTATGACCACCAGTCCGCTGCTCCGGGCCAGGGCCAAGATCTCTCGGTCCATGTCCGCTTCCGGCACAGGGCTGCCTTTGGAAAAGCCGGTGGTCAGAATGGCCACAGCGCCAACCCTGGCGTCAGCGCAGTCATTGAGCAGAGGCAGAAGGGCAGCGGCGGGCGTGCAGCAGATGACGTAGTCCACAGGGCCAGGGATATCCGCCACCGCGGCATATGACTTGCGCCCCGATGCCTCCATGGGCTGTCGGCCGACAAGGTGGATGAGGCCGTGGAACCCAGAGTCGAGCAGGGTTCGGAGGACGAGTTGCGCCAGGCCGGGCGGGGTGTCTCCCGCAATGGCCACGGAACGAGGCGCGAAAGCTCTATCCAGGGCTTCTTTGTTCATCACCTCGCTCAAGGCGCGCACAAGGGTCTGGCGCGGCCAGAGATCGACCTAATCCCTTGCCTTCGCTTTGCCGACACGTTGTTGAACAAACTCCACTATCTCCTGCAGCGGTGTTCCCGATGTGAAGATGCCATCGACACCGAGCTTCTTGAGGGTTGGCATGTCATCCTCGAAGATGACGCCGCCCATGATCAGGAGCACGTCGCCCTTGCCTGCTTTCTTGAGCTCCTTGACGGTGGCTTCGGTCATGCCCACTGCATTGCCGGTCATGATGCTCAAGCCGACGACGTCAACATCCTCCTGCAATGCGGCCTGGGCTATCTCCTGCACAGCCATGTTGCCGCCATGAATGACTTCCATGCCGGCGTCACGCAATGCCTGGGTCACTATCACCAGCCCGCGCCAGTGCCCGTCCATGCCCGGTTTCGCCATCAGCACTCTGATCCTCTTGTCCTTGACCATCTCCAACACTCCCTAGAGTTTCATCAGTTGCGCTGTGTCCAAGCCGTAGACCTTGCGGCAGACATCAGTTCCTTCCTGGAGTGTGGCGCCGGACCTGTAGGCCTGCACCAGGTATTCGAAGATGTTCTCATCCGAGCGGCAAGCCTTCTCCAGTCTGTCGAGAGCGGCCTGTACCTTGGCGTTCTCGCGTTCTCTCTTGTACTTCTTGAGCTTGGCGATCTTCTCCTGTCCGGCAGTGGGTCTGAACTTGTAGACAGGCACCTTGTACGGAACTTCTTCAGGCTTCATGCGGTACTTGTTTACACCGATGACCGTCTTCTCTCCGCTATCTACCTTCTTGTCCCAGTCAATGTTGGCTTTCTTGTATTCATTGACAAAGAATCCGGACCTGGTGGCTCTGCAGATTCCGCCCATCCCCTCGATCTTCTTGTAGTACTCCCAGGCTCCTTTCTCGATTTCACTGGTCAGCCATTCCACGTAGTAGGAACCGCCCAGCGGATCGATGACCGCAGTCACGTTGGTCTCTTCCTGGAGTATCTGCAGCGTTCTGATGGACAGCAGCATCGATTGGTCGGTCGGTATGCACAACGCCTCGTCGTAGCCGTTGGGATGCATTGCCTGCGCACCGCCCAGACAACCTGAGAGCATGTGGTAGGCAATGCGGATGATATTGTTCAGTGGCTCCTGCGCTACATTGGTGCAACCTGACGTCTGAACACGGACCCTGAACTGCATGTGTTTGCGGTCGGTCAGGCCGTATCTCTCTTGGCAAACCTTCGTCCACAACCTCCTGGCGGCCCTCAACGTGCAGATCTCCTCGAACATGTCGTTGGCAATGGCCATTTCAAAGGAGATGCGCCTGAAGAACTGCTCCAGAGGCATCTTGCCCCGCGCCTTCCACAAGTCAGCAGCTTCGACAGAAGCAGCTATCAGCAGGCCAAGCGACTGGATGTTGTTCATGCCGTTGTCTTTCTGTCCGTAGACGCTGACGCTGGTATTGTGCCAGTTCGGGACATTGAGAGCCGTCCATTCAGCGAAATCCATCGCCATTCTGATTTCCCCGTCGAGTGACACCTTGAAAGGTATGTCTACCGGCACCGGACAGAAGATGCCCATCGCGGGAGTGGTGCCACCAAGTGCCTTGAGATCAACTCCCCTCTTGTCTGCCATGGCGAAGTACAGACCCGTGATGTACGGCGTATAGCACCAGCAGGTGACCTTCTCAACAGGGATGTCCTTGAAAATGATCTCCATGTCCTCGACGGTATCAATCGGCACTCCGCAGAAACCCACGTCGCCTTCGCACCTGGGGTTGTCCGAGTCCAGAGCTATCGAAGTCGGCACATCGGGGGCAATGGCCAGGCCGTTCTGTCCCAGCCTCAACTCCTCCTTGTACAGATCATTGGTCTGTTCTGGCGTTTCCACTCCGGTGAACCTTCGGATAGTGAATGGCTGCCCGCGGTACATGGTCTTGTAGACACCTCGCGTGAAAGGTGGTTGACCCGGGTAGCCCAGATCCCGGGCGTAGTCGAGGTCCTTGATGTCCTCTGGTGTGTAGAGGTCCTTCAGAGGTATTCCGGAATGCGATGTCAACTCCCCGGATGATTCAGCGGCCATGGCCGTCCTCCATGTCCCGTCTTCGCAGGACAGAATCGGCAAGCCGTCTGCCCTGCCCGTATAGTTGTACCATTCTTCCACGACGGAAGGAAGTTTCCAAGTCGTTGTTCGGCGGTGTACTATATGGGCCGGACGACCGCATCCGCGGAGGTGGAGATGGCGAAGAGCAGTTCAACGTCAAGAGCCTTGGCTCGATTGTCCGAGACGGCCAGCACCCTGGTCAATGCCGAGATGAAGAGGTGGAAGGAGGAAGGCGGCCGGATCGTGGGCTACTTCTGCTCAGCCATGCCCGTCGAAATGATCACTGCCGCGGGCCTTCTGCCGTTCAGGATGAGAGCCACTGGCAGCACGGGGACGGAGATGTCGGACTCTTGCTTCAGCAGCATCAACTGCTCCTTCCCGCGCCATGCGTTCAACATGGCTCTCAAGGGCGAATACGACTTCCTGGACGGGCTGATTGTCTTCAATAGTTGCGACCATGTTCGGCGGATCTACGACCACTGGATCCGTCAGTTGCAGACTCCGTTCGTGCAGATCCTGAGTTTACCCAAGAAAGCAGAGGCGTCGCAGGTGGAATGGTTCAGAGAGGAGCTGTCCATCCTGCGGAGGCGCATTGAGGGGCATTTCGAGGTCGAGATAACCGATGAGAAGCTGAAGGAGTCCATAGCGCGACAGAACCGATCAAGACGTGCGTTGCGACGGATCTATGAGCTCCGCAAGGGTCCGGCCCCACCCGTCACAGGCACCGAGATGCTGGCGGTCACCGTAGCCGGCTCTGCCATGCCGCAACCCTTGTATGGGCGCCTGCTGGACGAGCTTTGGCGAGATGTCTCGGCAGCGGAGGGACACCGCGGGCATCGGGCCAGATTGATGATCATGGGGGGAATGCTGGACAACCCCGAGTTCTTGCGGGTGATCGAGGATCAGGGCGGCTTGGTGGTTGCGGACTCGTTGTGCTTCGGATCGAGAACGCTGGCGGTGGATGTGGATGAGAAGGAGCACGATCCGCTGACCGCCCTGGCCAGATACTACGTCGCGGATCGTCCTTCGTGTGCCAGGATGTACACGGAGTACCCCAGGAGAGTGGAGTACGTCAGGAACATGATCAGGGACTACCGTGTGGATGGAGTCATCTTCCAGCGCCTGGCGTTCTGCGAGACGTGGGGATTCGAGCAGTACTCAGTCACTAATGACTTCAAGGAATGGAACATACCCCTGCTGTGTATGGATCGCGAGTATGTCCTCGGGGGTCAGGGCCAGATCAAGACAAGGGTTCAGGCATTCCTGGAGACACTGGGGAGGTAGACATGGATGCCAAGAGAGAGCGCAGCGTATCCAGACTCCGCGAGGAGATCGCCATGTTCGAGCCGATACTGGAGTTGCTCAAGATGGCCCCCGACGAGATGGGCAATCTCCAGATCTTCATAATCGAAGACATACTGAACAGCCACAGAAAGATCATCGACTGCGTTGAGCATGAGCAGCCCTACTTGGCCAGCCAGTTCACCAATCCCGTGGAGATTCTGACCGCGATGGATGTCCCGTGGTACTTTCATGTAGCTCATCAGTTCATGGCCGGCGGCACGGGGGGAAGCCCCCACACCATCGAAGATCTGGAGGCCATGGACACCATGGGCATACCATCCGACTGTTGCACGTTGCTGAAGCTCCTCCTCTACTACCAGGCCGCCGGACTGCTGCCTATCCCCACGGCGTATCTGGCGCTCACTGAGCCCTGCGATGGTGTGGCAGGCATGCATGCCGTGTTCATGAATCATCCCGACTGGCGGACTGTGCCTGTATTTGCCCCGGATCCTCCGTATCACAGTGATCAGAGAGCCGTTGACTACTACGCCGGCGAAATGAAGCGCATGGTTGACTTCGTGCAGAAGCACACCGGCAAGTCGCTGGACATTGGCCGTCTCAAGAGAGTGGTGGAAGAGACCAACAAGGGCTACGCCATGTGGATGGAGTATAACGAGCTGAGGCGGTCGGTGCCTACGCCTCACAGCTATGTCATGCCCATGTCGTGCTTCTACCTGGTGAATGACATGGGAGCGGGGGATCCAGCGAAGGCCAAGTGGTATGAGGACATGGTTGCCAACGCCGAATCGAGGGTGAGGGAGAACAGGCCCGAGGTGCCGAACCAGAGAATCAGGGTGTTCTGGTATGACATACAGCCCATGTTCTTCGGGGAAATCGTGCCCTGGCTGGAGCAGGAGTGGGGGGCAGTGATCGCCATGGATATGGTCAGCTACTGCCCCTACGAACTCATCGACACGTCAACGGAGGATACCATGTTCAGGGGGCTGGCCAAGCGGGCCTTCCTCCATCCCCCGATGGTCCACCAGGCGCGGGGCCTGGCCGACAACGTGGTCCATGACATCACCCGGATAGTGAAGGACTACAAGATCGACTGTGTTGTCTTCCCCGGGCACATGGGCCACAAGGACATGGCTGCCAGCGCCAGTATCATGCGAGAAGTGTGCCGGGACCTGAACGTGCCCTTCCTTCACATCGGCATGGATGTATGCGACAAGCGATACACCACCGTTGAGGAGATCAAGAGCAAGATGTCCCATTTCTTCACCGCCATGGGTTTGGGCTAGGCGGCGCCGCGGCGGCGTAGAGAGGTCGTTGATCGAGGAGGAACCACGGGATGTCATCTGGACTGCGCAGGCATCCTCACCTGTACGAGGTTAATGCCTCTGTCTTCTTGAATCGCCTTTCGGTGCAACAGGGGCGCAGACTGACGCTGGCTGGCATTCCCGGTGAGGAGTGGCAGAAGCTGAGTCATTGGGGCTTCGACCTGGTCTGGCTGATGGGAGTGTGGCAGCGCAGTCCGGGAGCCAGGCGGCAGGCTCTTGTCGACCCCAATCTGCGACGACGATACGATGAGGCGCTGCCGGGATGGACCGCTCAAGATGTCGCCGGCTCGCCGTACGCCGTATATGGCTACGAGCTTGATGCTTCACTGGGAGAAGAAGGAGATCTCATGGCGCTGAGGAAGGCGCTGGACTGCAACGGTCTGGGTCTGGTCGTGGATTTTGTACCCAACCATATGGCCCTGGATCACCCCTGGGTGTCTCTCCATCCCCATCGCTTCGTTTCAGGGAGTGAACAGCAGGCGAGTGCCTATCCCGAGTGGTTCTTCTCGCCGGGCGATGGAGTGCTGCTGGCTCACGGAAGGGACCCCAACTTCCTGCCCTGGACGGACTCGGCGCAGCTCAATCTGTTCTCGCCTGAGCTGAGGCAAACCCTGACCCATGAATTGCTCCGGGTTGCAGCGGTGGCCGACGGTGTGCGCTGTGACATGGCCATGCTCTGCCTGAACGACGTCTTCCAGAAGACTTGGGGGGCTGTGTTGGGAGACGCTTCCAGGCCGGACGTGGAGTTCTGGCCCGATGCCATCGAGATGGTGAAGCGGAAGCATCCGGGATTCGTCTTCATCGCGGAGGCGTACTGGGGGCTGGAGCCGGTGCTCCAGGGGATGGGTTTCGACTTCACGTATGACAAGGGCTTCTATGATCGGCTGCGCTTCTCGACTCCGGCGGACATCTCCACCGGGCTCGGTGACGCAGGGGTCAAGCAGGCCAGGATGGTTCGTTTCATCGAGAACCACGATGAACCCCGGGCTCGGGCCGCACTGGGCAGGGAGCGGTCCATGGCTGCGGCAACAATCCTGGCAACCGTGCCCGGCATGCGCCTCTTTCACGATGGCCAGATCGAGGGGCGGCAGACGCACCTGCCGGTGCAGTTGAAAAGGGAGCAGGACGAGGCGATTGACCCGGAAGTGGTCCGGTCCTACGAAAGGCTGCTGGAGATCTCGAATGCCGCGGTCTTCCATGAGGGGGAATGGATGCCTCTGCAGGTGTCTGAGGCATGGGAGTGCAACGCCAGCCACCTCAATCTGCTGGCGTGGGCCTGGCGCAGTCCGGCACATCTGACGGCGGTTGTGGTCAACTACTCCGGCCAGCGCTCACAGGGCCGGATCAGGTTGCCCCTGGAGCTGGGAGGGGCGGATGCAGTGGCTCTTCAGGATGGGATCGGTGAAGTGACCTACCTCCGGGATGGCGGGGAATTGCGCGCTCGGGGACTGTACGTGGATCTCGAGCCATGGCGGGCCCACATCCTCAGTGCGCGCATTGGCCATATGCTGTCGCCGTCATAGCTTTCCCAGTCCCTGCAAGGGGACTTCAAAAAGCTATTGCATCGGCAGATCATCTGTGATAGAGTGTCTTATGCGTCCCTATGCGCATATCCATCACTGGCTGATAGACACCCTGCCCACAGACGGTACATACCACGCCACGTGCAAGGAGTGCGGTGCCCACAAGGACTTCCCGGAAGAGGAACCTCGCTTCAGATTCCGTCTGTCTCGCAAGCCGAGCAAACCCCTTGTCGAAGAGGCAGCGGCCTAGCCCGGACTCCGGTGCGTGATAGGTACTTCTTGGTCAGCCTTGTCTGAACACCACCCCTGCCGTTGTAGCTGTCCCGCTCAGGGCCATGCGATCCGTTAGTATCCATCTTCCGCGGTTTGTCTTCAGCAGTCGTCTGCTATACACTGGTGGCGCTGAGGGAGGTACTCTAGTGCGACCGATGGCTGGGTCTCTTCCTGGGGAAGAGAGAGGCGGATCGATTCCGGATGGCGACAATGCCGCCTGTCCGCGGTGCCGCGGCAAAGGCCGCGTGATATGTCCTGAGTGTCAGGGTACCGGCGAGAAGCGCAACGAGTCCTGGGTGGTTACCGGTCGCTGTCCACAATGCGAAGGTCCGCTGAGGGGCTTCGTTCTCTGTCCGAAGTGCGGAGGTCTGGGCAGTGTCTCGGTGGCATCGTCGCGACCCGGGCAGTGCTGACTAGCACCGGCTTGTCCTTGGCCCTGTGATCCGGGTGTGGCCTGGTCCTATGCCGGGTGCCGTTTCGGCGCGAAGTGCTGGCGGCAGACGGGGAGCTAGCCCGGCCTGCGGGGTTGCCTCTCGCTGAGCATCCTCTTGGCCCGGTCCACCATGGGCTGCGGGTCGAACCGCTCTTCGCCGCATATGCCGCAGACTATGTGGGACAGGCCTTCGGATTCCTGCCGTCCGGCCATCTCGCATTGTGGATGGGTGAACCGATTCGTGCCGGGGGCATGACGGCAGTTCTGCCACCTGTGGACATGGTCCAGGATCAGCGATCTGGACCACAGGCAGAGCAGGGCATGCCGATCGCTCAACACGTCAGGGTCTGCGTCTGGGAGGGGCGGGAATTCGTCGTGGCCGAGGACCCGCCAGCAGTAGACACCCATCAGCACGTATGCCAGGGTCTTGTGATTCTCATATTCCCACCACTCAGGCCCTGCTCCTGCGCCTTCCTGCATGTCCTTCGACCAGTCCCAGTAGGCCATAGCCTTCGCCAGTCCCTCGATGGCTTTCACCGGCCGGTACTTGGCCAGGACATCTTCCAGTCCGAAGGCCCCGGCCAGCATATTGAAGACCTCAGTTCCCGTCATTGCGCCTCCCCGGGCCTTCGGCTGGAGCAGGCCTCGGTCTCCTCGTCTGCCATCCATGGGCGATCCAGACGGTATGCTGCCTGTATGAGCCGGCTGATGGCATCGGCGGCACGTCGGGTGGTGGAGAACACCGGCAGTCCGGCCTCCAGACACCTGCGGTGCACGACGAAGAACTGCCCCGAGCTCTCCGGCGTCTCGCCATGAGGCTGGACTACAGTCATCGGTATATCCACTGCCTTGCTCATCTGTATGACGGCTTCGAGGATAGTGTCGGTGACCTCAAGGTCAAAGGGTGGTCGCGCAACAGCGAACGGCAAGCGAATGATGAGGAGATCCACCTCTCTGCACAGCGCCATCGTCTCGATCACCTTCGACAGCAGGGCGGGGTTGGCCAGCACTGGGGAGTCGATGGGATTGTTGATGCTGCTTCCGGGTTCGGGCACAAAGGCTTTCAGGTCCGTTCTGGTCTTGATACTCAGCGTGGGAACGATCAGTCCGGCGCTCTCGCAGTCATCGGTGGTGACGACGCTGGGTCCCCCGCCCCAGGCGATGATGCCGACCCTGCGTCCCTTCGGCGGCTTCAGTCGAGACCAAGCCTCGAAGAAGTCGATCATTTCCTCGGAACTGTGGACCTCCACAGCGCCAGTCTGCCGGCAGAGGCCTCTCCAGATGCGCTCGTCTCCCGCGAATGAACCGGTGTGTGAGGCGGTAGCTTTGGAGCCTGCAGCAGTGCGGCCTCCCTTGAGCACCGCCACCGGCTTCAGACGTGTCAGGCGGGTCAGGGTGCCGAGGAACCTGTGTCCATCTCTCACCCCTTCTATGTAGGCCCCCATGACTCTGGTGTCGTTGTCCTGGGACAGGTATTCCAGGAAGTCAGCCTCGTTCAGGTCGGCGGCGTTGCCGTAGCTGACTACCTTGCTGAAGCGAATGCCCATGAAGTTGCCCATTATGGTCAGCGCCAGAGAGATGCCCCCGCTCTGGCAAAGCAGTCCCACGCCGCCCGCTTCTCTGCTGAGCAGGGAGCTATAGGACAGGCGTGTCTTGGGACAATACAGGCCCATGCAGTTAGGGCCGATTAGCCGTATCCCGGCCTGGCGTGCCAGTCCGGCTATGTGCTTCTCCAGTTCAGCACCCTGGTCGCCGGCTTCGCTGAACCCAGCGGTGTAGATGGAGATAGCCCTGACCCCCCGGCTGGCGCAGTCCTTCACCAGTTGAGGCGTCAGTGCCGCCGGTATGCAGCAGACAACGTAGTCTGGGTCGCGGGGCAGGCTAATCAGGCTGGGATATGACTTCAACCCTCTGATTTCGCTCAGCTTGGGGTTCACCGGGTAGATATCTCCCTGGTAGCCGAAGGCAATCAGGGAATCCAGAAACACCCCTGCCCCCTGATTCATGGCCGGATCGCTGGGGGTGCCCACGATGGCAATGGATCGGGGGTGGAAGAGGAACTCGAGGCCTGACCCAGGTGTCTCTTCTTGGATCCCGCAAGTGCTTATCGGTGTGCTGGGGTGTCCTTCTGATGACGGCACCAAGGGTGCATTGCCTCCTCACGGCCAAGGCGATTCGCTGTCGCGGGCATTGCAGGGAAACATTCTAACATCTGTTCCTGCGTGAACACCAATGCGGCCTATGGGCTGAGTTCAGCGGTGGATGTCAGAATGAGCAGTCCGGGCCGGACCTTGAAGAAGCCGCCTGTGGGGTCAACTGTCTGCCTTTCGGGCTCTGGACACGTAGAAGGTCCCCATGGCCCTGGCGATGAGCTGGCCTCCGCAGTCCACCTGGGACTCCAAGACAGCCAGGCGCCGGCTTCTGTGGATGAGCTTGGCCCGGGCGACAAGAACGCCTGATGAAACGGCACTGAGGTAGTTGATCTTCACTTCCACAGTGGCAATCCTCTCGTCCTCGCGCAGTTGGTCAAAGAGAAACCACCCCATGCTGACATCGATCAATGTGTGAATGGCACCCCCGTGAACCGTGCCATTGACATTGAGCACCCGGTCACTGATCTGCAGACGGCATTCGGGCGTTCCGTCAGTGCTCCGGTTGAACTGAAGTCCAACCAGTTTGGCGAAGGGGCTTATTCTTGCCGGTGAAGCGGTGGTGCTCTTCATGACAGTCTCCTCCCCATTTCGTGTCCATTCAAATTGACATGAACCTGAGGAGTATCCTATCATATGAGGTAACCAGGCATGAAACTCGACGCAACCCCGCCCCGTCAGCCTCGCACCAAGCCGCTTAAGATCCACAGAAGCCACGCGTCTTGCGGGTTTGCGTTCTGGTCATGGCGCTGCCTGGACTCTGGACAGAGAAAGGGATGGAAGGAGCACGAGGTATGGTAGGGATTGTCTCTTATGGTGCCTATATTCCCATGTTGAGGATGAGCCGGGACGTGCTCGGCCAAGTCTGGGGGAAGTCGGCAGGCAAAGGCGAGAGGGCCATCGCCAACGTTGACGAGGACAGCATCACTATGGCAGTGGAGGCTGTTGTCGATGCCCTTGGGGGCATGGATCGGCAGAAGGTCGATGCCATCTACTTTGCCTCGGTCAGCGCCCCTTACAAGGAGAAGCAGTCGGCCAGTATCGTGAAGGCAGCCGCGGATCTTCGTGACGATATCGACAGCGCGGACTTCGGCAACTCGATCAGGTCGGGAACGAACGCCCTGAATGCCGCGTTGAATGCGGTCAAGGCTGGGGCGGCCAAGAAGGTGGCGGTGGTGGCTTCGGACACCCGAATGCCGGCGCCCAACTCCGATTTCGAACCGGTGTTCGGCGACGGGGCGGCCGCGTTCATCATCGGTGATTCGGATGTGGCTGTGAGCGTGGAAGGCAGCTACAGTGTGTCCAGCGAGTTCCTCGATGTCTGGCTCAAGGCCAAGGACAGATTCCACTGGACCTGGGAGGACCGTTTCATCAAGGATGAGGGATGGGAGAGGGTCCTGCCGGAGGCCATCAAGGGAGTGATGAAGAAGTGCGGCCTCGCCCCGAAGGACTTCGCCAAGGCGGTCTTCAATGGCGCCGATGCCCGGAGCCACGGCGACGTGGCCAAGAAGGTCGGACTGGACGCCAAGACCCAGGTCGTAGCGCCGCTGTTTGACTCGGTGGGCGACACTGGCTCCGCTATGGCCCCCATGACCCTGGTGCAGGCACTGGAGGACGCCAAGCCGGGCGACAAGATCCTCTTTGCCAACTACGGTGATGGAGCCGATGCCTACGTCCTGCAGGTGCAGCCCCAGATCGAGAACGTGCGCAACAGAAGGGGCATTAAGAAGCATCTGGCCTCCAAGGCTCCCCTGGCCAACTACGGCATCTACCTTCGGATGCGCGACATGATGGAATGGGGACCCAGCGTGCGTCCTGTGCGTCGGTCCGCCGTTTCGTTTGTCTGGAGGGAGAGGAAGGCCTTCTACTCGGCATACGGCGTGAAGTGCAGGAAGTGCGGCGGCATTCAGTATCCCCGGCAGCGTGCCTGCATGTACTGCCTGGTCGATGATCAGTTCGAGCCGATCCGGCTGTCAGACAAGACCGGGAAGCTCTTCACCTACAGCATTGACGAACGCGCCAACGAGATCATACTGCCTCTGATCAGGGGCGTGGTCGATCTGGATGGCGGTGGCCGGTACTACTCGCAGTTGACGGACCGGGATCCGGCCAAGGTCGAGGTAGGCATGCCCATGGAGTTGACTTTCCGGCTGTTCTTCGATGGCACCAGAGAGGGGACGGGCTTCCGCAACTACATGTGGAAGGCGCGCCCCGTACGGTGCTAGGTTGCCGGATGTTTGATGTTAGGAGATAGAAGAGATGGCAGAGAGTATCAGAGACAAAGTAGCAATCATCGGCATGGGGCTGTCCAAGTGGGGCGAGAGATGGGATGCCGGAATCTTCGACCTCGTCAGCGAAGCCTGCAACGAGGCGTTTACCGACGCCGGCATAGACAAGAAGCAGATCGACGCCTGCTGGACGGGATACTATCAGAACGAGACGGCCACCACGGGAGTGGTGATCGCCCAGACACTGCAGTTGCAGCAGATTCCGATCACCAGGGTGGAGAATGGTTGCGCGTCGGGCGCAGAGGTCATCCGCGGTGCGGCCCTCGGCCTGGCGTCCAAGCAGTATGAC
>VGOM01000014.1 GCA_016875915.1 Chloroflexota bacterium | reverse complement strand
CTGGACGTATCGGTGCAGGCACAGATCCTGGACCTGCTGGAGAGCCTGAGGCATGAGCAGAATCTGACCTACCTCTATGTGACCCATAATCTCACTGTGGCCGAGAGCGTCTGCGACACCATCGTGGTCATGTATCTGGGCAAGGTGGTGGAGATCGGCGGGCCGCTGGAGATATTCCACAGTCCCAGACACCCCTACACCCAGGCGCTGGTTCTATCCACCCCCATCCCTGACCCGAAGACGAAGCGGGCGCGGCTGGTCCTGCCCGGTGAAGTGCCCAGTCCGGCCAATCCGCCGCCGGGCTGCCGGTTCCATCCCCGATGTTCGCGGGCATCGGAGTCCCGCAGGATGATGGAGCCGCCCCTGGAATCTGGGGGCGACACCCGTCTCTTCGCCTGCTGGCATCCGCTTGAATGAGGCCGATCCGGGGATCCGCTTCTGGCACGCAGACGTTGCGGCGCTGGCAATATCGGCGTAGAATGGCAAACGGTGCGGGTCAGCGGACGTCACACGGCCGACGTCCCTGACAGAGGCGGGGGGTCAGCATCGAGCTACAACGAGTGAGTCCGGAAGCGCGTCCGCTTTCCCGGTGGTTCTGGCTGAGCGAACCCTCGTCCGCGGCGCGGGACTGAAGTATGGCATCTGTGGAGAAGGTTGTCCTCACCTGGAGCGGGGGCAAGGACAGCGCCCTGGCCCTCTACGAGTTGCAGACCAACTCCGACTACGAGGTCTGCGGCCTGCTGACCACGGTGACCGAGGACTACGACCGGGTGAGCATGCATGGGGTGCGCACTTCGCTGCTGGGCCGCCAGGCCCGGTCTCTGGGATTCCCGCTGGAGAGGGTCAACATCAGCCGCAAGTCATCCGACGAAGAGTACGAGTCGAAGATGAAGGAGGCGCTGACCCGCTACCGGCGCACGGGCGTCTCCTCGGTGGCCTTCGGCGACATCTCCCTCGACGACGTCCGGAAGTACCGGGAGCGCAACCTGGCCAGGATCGGCATGAACGGGCTCTTCCCGCTGTGGAGGAAGGGATCGAAGCGCCTGGCCAATCGATTCATCGACCTGGGCTTCAAGGCGGTGATCACGTGCGTTGACTCCAACGCCCTCGACAGGTCATTCGCCGGCAGGGTCTTCGACCGGCAGTTCCTGGCCGATCTGCCCGCTTCCGTCGATCCCTCTGGTGAGAACGGTGAGTTCCATTCGTTTGTCTACGACGGCCCGATCTTCCGGCGGAAGATACGGTGCGAGAAGGGCGAGGTCGTCCTGCGGGACAACCGTTTCTACTTCTGCGACTTGAAGCCGGTTGAGAGGCAGGTCCGGGCCAATCCGGAGAAGGTCCGCCGCTAGTCCCCGGCCGCGGTCAGCGGGGAGCCCGGAATCCGCCGTCTGTGATGTCATGACCAGTTGCCCCCACTGCGGCCACCCGTCTGACGACCCGGCGGATGTCTGCCCCCAATGCGGCGCTCACCTCGCCTCCGGTCCGCCGGCCGATGCCGCAGCCGGACTGAACAGGAGCCGCGAACCGCTGGAGCACGTCGCCACCGCCCCGGACGAGGTGCTGGCCTCGCTGTGGAAGGCCATTCTGGAAGAGGAGGGCATCCGCTCTCTGATCAAGCGGAGCGACCTGGCCGCTGCCATGTATGTCTTCCCGGGCAATACGGAGTGCCAGATCCACGTGCTGGCCTCCGAGGCCCAGCGGGCCAGGGAGATCCTGGACAGCCTCGAGGAGGTTGACCAGGATTTCGAGGAGGAGTGACGTCCTTCGGCCCGCCGTCCCAGCCCTATCCCCACCCCGCGCCCAGCCTTCACGACTCAACCGGCGTCTCAGAGATGGACTGACACCCGTGGACCAGGACCGCACCGGGAAGCAGATCGTCGTCGTCGGGGCCGGGGCCAGCGGCCTCCTGGCGGCCGGTAGAGCCGCCGAGCTGGGCTGCCGGGTACTGCTCCTTGAGAAGACGGAGCGTCCCGGCAACAAGCTCCGCCTCAGCGGTGGCAGCGGCTGCAACCTGACCAACGCCGGTGACCTGGAGGACTTCGTGCCCATGTACGGGCCGAACGGGCGGTTCCTCTACGGGGCCTTCCGGCAGTTCTTCCGCGACGACCTGCTCTCGCTCCTGTCGTGTCATGGAGTGGAGACTGAGACCAAGCCGGACGGCCGGGTCTTCCCTTCCTCCAATCGCGCCGACGACGTGGTCCGGGCCCTGGAGCGCTTCGCAGCGGAGCGAGGCGTCCGGGTCATCCCCCGGGCCAGGGTGACGGCCATACGGGCCACAAGGAAGCGGATCGCCGCGGTGGTCACCGATGCCGGGGAGCACCGGGCGGCCGCCGTGGTCCTGGCCGCCGGGGGTGCCAGCTACCCCGAGACGGGGTCCACCGGCGATGGCTATGAGCTGGCCGCGGCCCTGGGCCACAGTATAGCCGCGTTGCGTCCCGCCCTGGTTCCCCTCATAGTGCGCGAAGCGGCCCTGGCCAGAAGCCTGCAGGGCGTCAGCCTCCGCCACGTCCGGCTCACCGCCCACCGCTGCCCTGCGGCGGAGGTCGACCCCCTGCTGACGGTCTCCCGGGACTATGGACGCGGCATAGGGGAGCGCCAGCCGCGCCACGGCGTCATCGAGAGCCGCACCGGTGACATGGTCCTGACCCATTTCGGCATCAGCGGCCCCATCGTCCTGCTCATGAGCCTGGCCATCGTGGAGGCCCTGGAGCAGGGTCCGGTCAGCGTGTCCATCGACCTCTTCCCCGATGTAGATGAGGGGCAACTCCGCCAGCGCCTGCAGGATGAGTTCCATCGCCACGGTGGGCGGGGCGTCCGTCACCTCCTGGACGGCCTGCTGCCGCACAAGACCGTGGAACACTTCATCAGGATGGCGGGGATGCCCGCCGACAGGCTGGGAGCCCGGGTCACCGCCGGGGAGAGGGAGGGGCTGCTCCGCCTGCTGAAGTCGCTCAGGTTCAACATCCAGGGGCCGCTGCCCATGGCTTCTGCCATGGTCACCGCCGGAGGGGTGGCCCTGGATGAGATCGATCCGCAGACCATGGCCTCGCGTCTGGTGAAGGGACTGTTCTTCTGCGGCGAGGTCATCGACGTGGATGGCGGCAGCGGCGGCTACAACCTGCAGGCGGCCTTCTCCACCGGGTACGTCGCCGGAGAGCACGCCTGCCGGACGGCCTGCGCCGGGCCCCGCAGGTCTAAGGCCCCGGAAGCACCCGGATGCCGAACTCCCGCAGTGCCTGGGCCACGGCGTTCAGGGGCAGGCCGACCACATTGAAGTAGTCCCCCTCGATCCGCTCCACCATGACCGCCCCCAAGCCCTGGATGGCGTAGCCGCCGGCCTTGCCCAGCGGCTCCCCCGACCTGACATAGCAGTCGATCTCGGCGTCGGTCAGCTTCTTCACCTGGACCTTCGTCCCCACCGACCTGGTGACGGTCTTCCCGGTCTCGGCATCCATGATGGTGAAGGCGGTGACCACCGTGTGTCCTGCGCCGCTCAAGGCGTAGAGCATCCGTCTGGCTTCGGCTTCGGTGTGCGGTTTGCCCAGTATCCGGCCCTGAAAGACAATGAAGGTATCTGCGGCAATGACGATGGCGTCGTGGTGCCTGGCGGCCACCGCCCCGGCCTTCTCCTGCGACAGTGCCCTGGCCAGCTCATGTGGCTCGGCTGCCGGACCGCTGCGTTCCCTGTAGCGGCTGGGCTCCACCTCGAACTGCAGCCCGATCTGCTCCAGCAGCTCCTTCCTGCGCGGTGACTCCGATGCCAGGATGATCCTCTTCATGCTCATTGTCCCTGGTGGAGGTCCGGCCAACCGCAGACGGATGCGGCTACCAGTCCCTGGGTCCGGCCACGAATGCCGGCACGCCCCGCTTCCTGATGCTCCTCAGGTTCTTCAGGTGAGCCTCACCGTGGACGGGACGGAGGACCTCCAGGTTTAGGCATGACTCGAACTCGTCGCACTCCCAGCAGCCCTGGATGCCCTTCTTCTGGCAGCAGTTTCTCATCTTGCAGGCGGGCGGCCCGCCGCCGGCACGGCATGCCCTGCGACAGCGCATTCTGACCATGGCGCCCAGCGCCCGGTAGCACTGGTCGTAGTCCTGGAGGTCTTTGAAGACTCCGGAAAGGCCCTTCGCCAGCCGGTCGAACCTGGTTTGTCGGAGCTTCTTCCGCAGGTCCCGGGCCAGATCGGCCACCTCGCCCCCGTACATGGGGCAGTCGCCGCAGTGGAGTCCGCAGTAGGCCAGCAGATCCAGGCTCTCTCCGCTCAATCCGTCACTCCGGCTATGCCCTGAGCAGTTCCCTGTGACGCAGGCCCTTGGAGTAGTCGATGAGGTACACCTCGGAGAGGGTCACCTTGACCATCACCGCGCCGCCCGGCTTCCAGCGGTTGAAGGTGTTGTGCCTGGTGAGCACTGACTTTGGGACCTCTGCCGTTTCGGCGTCACCAACTACCCGGGCTGCACCCACGGCCTGTATGCCCTTGATCTCCAGGTCCGACCGGGGCACTGGCGCGTCCTCCTGCATCACGATGGCCACCCGGGGATTGGCCAGGATGTTGCGCACCTTGCGGCTGTCCTTGGCTGCGTTGAAGTAGAGGTCCAGCCCCGATCTCTTGTGGTACACGGTGGCGGCGCTCGGCTCGCCATCGGCGCTGGCTGTGGCCACCACGCACACGGGGCAGTTGTCCATGAACTCTGTGATCCGTTGTCTGAGGTCCTCTGCCGTCTCTGCCATCTGCCCCCTCCCCATTCGCCCCGGTGTCGGGTGAGAATCCCTCCTACCCTTATAATCCCAAGTATTGCCACTTGTCAAAGGCCATGCGCGGTGAGGCCCGCGTTCGCCGGCATCACGCAGGCAGATGCCGCCCGCAGTCCCCCGCAGTTGCGCTGGCGGCGACTGTGCTGACGGGCTAGAATGAGTCAGCCGCCGGGATGGCGGGACCGGTGGCTCAGGGCCATCTTGAGAAGGGGGTTTCATGGGCAGACTGGATCAGCGTGCAGCCATCGTCACCGGCGCCGGTCAGGGGATCGGCCGGGGAGCGGCTCTGGCACTGGCCAGGGCAGGGGCGGCCATCGCCGCCGTTGACCTCAGGGAGGAGAACTGCCTTCGCACGGTAGGCGAGGTCAGGGAGCTTGGCGGCAGGGGGCTGGCCGCGCCCTGCGACGTCAGCCGGCGGGACCAGGTGAAGGCCGCGGTGGCCGCGGCGGTGAAGGCCTTCGGCACGGTGCACATCCTGGTCAACGCCGCCCAGGCCATGCGCAACGACGTCCTCTTCCAGGACACCACCGACGAAGACATGGCCCTGGCCCTGGGCTCGGGACTGATGGGCACCTTCTACTTCATGCAGGAGTGCTTCCCCTGCATGAAGGAGCACGGCGGCAAGATCATCAACTTCGGCTCGGCGGCGGGACTGGACGGCCACACCGGCTGGACGGCCTACGCCGCGGCCAAGGAGGGCATCCGGGCCCTCACCCGGGTGGCCTGCCATGAATGGGGACAGTACCGGATCAACGTCAACGCCATCTGCCCTCTGGCCGACTCGCCCCACATGGTGGAGTGGGGCCAGGCCAATCCCGGGATGCTGGACCTCATCGCCGCCATGACCCCGCTGCGCCGCCTCGGCGACTGCGAGAGGGACATCGGTGCCGCGGTGGTCTTCCTGGCCAGCCCGGAGTCCGACTACATCACCGGCCAGACCCTGATGGTCGACGGCGGCCAGACCATGCTCCGCTGAAGGTGTGACGGCGGAGCTTGACTGCCGCCACGGGCAGGCATATGATGAGCACCTGTCGGCCATGAGGAGACGCTTCCTTCTCGTCCTGACGGGCATCCTGACCCTGGCCTTGATGATGACTATGGCTTGTGGCAGTTCCACCAGTCGCACCGCTGTGCTGGAGACCAGCATGGGCACCATCACCATCAGGCTCTACGAGATAGGGGCGCCGATCACCACCGCCAACTTCATCAAGCTGGCTCAGAGCGGATTCTACAATGGGCTGATCTTCCACAGAGTGATCAACGACTTTGTCATTCAGACAGGCGATCCCACCGGGACGGGGACGGGTGGGTCAGGGGAGACCATCGTTCTTGAGGTGGCCGAGGCCATCACACACATCGATGGGGCAGTGGGCATGGCCAGGGGCCCTGAGCGCAATAGCGCTTCGTCACAGTTCTACATCTGTGACGGCCCGCAGGAGGGGCTGGACGGCAGGTACGCCGTCTTCGGACGGGTCATCAAGGGCATGGAAGTGGTCCGGGCCATCGCTGCGGTGCCCACGGGCGACAAGGACAGGCCCCTGGAAGACGTGGTCCTCACCCGGGTCACCATCCAGTCGTCATGACCGGATGCCGCGGGCATTCATCCGGGACGCGCCAACGGCCCGGTGGCATCCGGACAGCGCAGCACCCGGGGCAAACCTTCGACAGAGAGGAGGCAGCCAAATGATCTCAAGGAGCCTCATCGCCATTCTGCTTTCCATGGCCATGATAGTGCCGCTTCTGGCCGACTGTGCCTCCGAATCCGAGCCCACTGAAGGGATCACCGGCGTGGTCTTCGAAGACTCCAACGCCAATGGCAGCAGGGATGATGGAGAGCGGGGCATCCCCGGTGTCATCGTCTCCAACGGCGCTTCTGCTCGCCTCAGCGGCAAGGACGGGAAGTACGGTCTGCCTGAAGAGGGCGAGTTCGTGTTCATCACCACCCCCGGCGACTACGCCCCCACCGCATCATGGTATCGGCGCATGTCCGGCGGCGAGTTCGACTTCGGCCTCAAGCCGGCGCCGGAGAAGGAAGGCTCCGAGTTCGCCTTCGCCCAGATCACTGACATCCATCTGGATGCCGACCACATCTCGGACTTCAGTGAGCTCATCGCCGAGTTGAACCAGCTTGCTCCGGACTTCGTGGTGGCCACCGGCGATCTGGTGGCCCGCGGCGACAAGGCCGCCGTGGCCCAGGCCGAAGAATGGTTCAACATGTACCGCGATGCCGTTGCCCAGCTTGATGTCCCGCTGTTCAATGCCGTGGGCAATCACGACGTGGTCGGTATCAACCGGGACGATGTCGCTGAGACGGACCCTGGCTTCGGCAAGGCCATATTCGCTGGCCTGTTCGGTCCCACCTACTACTCCTTCGATTGGGGGGAGTACCACTGCGTCGTTCTCGATCCCAACGACATGGCCGATGGTGAGCAGGTCTACCAGATATCGCCAGTGCAACTGCAGTGGCTTGAAGAGGATCTGAAGCTGCGGAAGGGCAGTCCCCTCCTGGTCTTCTACCACGAGCCGACGCCGACCTGGCGCAACCGCGACGCCGTGCTGAGCGTACTGGAAGAATACGAGACGAGCATGTTCTGTGGTCATCTCCATCAGGACACGCTGGTGGCTGAGAGTGTGCTGCGTACCGTGGCGGGGCCCACGGAGCAGATCACCGGTGCGGTCTGTGGGGAGTGGTGGTACGGTCCCAACCCCTGCGGCAACCCCGGCGGCTATCGCCTGGTCGCCGTCAACGGCAGTGATGTCGCCAGTCTCTACAAGGGGACAGCGGAAGCCCGGGTCATCGACCTGGACCGGCGCGATGCAGCCTATCAGCACTGGCCGGTGGTCGACGGACAGCTGCAGCTCGCTGCCCAGGCATACAGTGCCCACGGGTCCATTTCGGCGGCCAGCTACCAGATCGATGGGGGCACACCGGTTGCCATGGAGGTCGAGGATGGGGCGCCGTGGAGCCTGGCCACCGCAGGCTGGGACACTGCCACGGCAGGCCCGGGCTACCACACGATCACCATTGCGGCCACCGACGCCGCCGGCACCTTCAGCCATGACATCGAGGTCAGGGTCGGTGCCGATGCCAGGGTGCCCATAGCTGACCTCTATGCCCACTTCGACGCCCACCAGGGGTACTACGTGACCCTGGAGGGCAGCGTGCCCTTCGCGGCCATTGGCCCGTCGACCACCCTGGGCATCCCCGAGGGCCTGGGAGGCTTCAAGCTGAGCGATGGTGTGGGGGATGCCAACGCCATCTTCATCATCGCCGGTGAGTGCTTCTCCCCGCCGCTGGACGAGCACAAGTACATCCAGGGCAATTCCGTCAGGGTCGTGGCCGTGCCACTGAGGCTGAGCTGGGACTTCCTCACCGCCAGCACGGAGTACCAGCAGAGCTACTCCATGGTCCAGCAGATCATCGCCATGCTGCCCGCCAGCATGCTGGAGAAGGACGCCTCGGGCAGGAACATCGTGGCGGTCAGGGGACTGCGCCTGATCAGCGCCGGCGGCATCACGGAGCTGTGAACTACAGAGGTTGACCGCTCACCGCCGCCCAGACCACCTGGGGCAGCATGACCACGCGGCAATCCTCCTTCGCCTTCAGGGTCCGCTGCAGCTGATCGGCACAACCTCCGCAGGGGGTGATGACCGCCCTGTTCCTGATGGCGGTGGCCAGCTTCTCCATCTCCCCCGGCCGCATGCAGCAGAGCTGGTGGTCCAGCTCGTTCAGCTCCAGACCCTCGATGCGGCCCAGGACCCGTGACACCGCCTCCAGGTCGGGCCCCGTCTGATTGAGCTTGCGGTAGAAGTAGTGGCATCCGGCATAGTAGTCGGCCTTCAGCTCCAGCCTGCCGCCACGAAAGAGACGCTCCAGCAGGGTGGGATACCACAGGATCTCCTCAGGCACCTCATCCCGGAAGCGTTGATAGGCCATGTCGCAACCGGCGCAGAAGGCGATCACCTTGCCCGCGCCCGCCCGCCGGGCCTGGCTCAGGTTGGCCTCCAGGAACTCCCCCGCCAGGACATCGGCCTGCTTCATCTCCTCGTCGCTCTTGCTCTTCAAGGCCTGCCTGTAGAGGAGATGCCCGCAGCAGTACTCCTTGGGCAGCAGGGTGCAGTCGATGCCGTAGTGCCGCAGCAGGCTGGCCAAGGCCCTCAAGGCCTCGGGCACCATGGAGGGCAGGAAGCAGCTGGCGATCAGGGCGTACTCCGCCCGTTCCATCGTGCGCAAGCCCAGCTGCCGGAGCAGCGCTGCCCGGCCCTCGACCTCGCCCTGACCCTGGGCGATGCCGCTCTCCCTGATGGCTGCGATCAGGTTCTCATTCAGCATCCTAGCCCCGCCCCCGTCCCCCGGCCGGAATCACGACCGGATCATCACCAGGGCCATCTTGAACCGGTTCAACGCCTTCAGCGCGTGGGGCTGATTGGCCGGCATGATGATCATCTCGCCGTTGCTCACCCGGTGGGCCTTGCCCGAGATGGTGATCTCCGCCTCGCCGTCGAGGATGTAGACCAGAGCATCGAATGGCGCGGTGTGCTCGCTCAGGCCCTGGCCCTTGTCGAAGGCGAAGATGGTCACCGTCCCCGTGCTCTTCTTGATGACCTCCCGGCTGACCACCGAGCCGTCCTGGTACTCCGCCAGCCCGGCCATCTTCACCGCCCGGGCCAGCAGTCCCTGCCCGCCGGCATCACTCGCTTCGTGCTTCATTGGTTGCACCTCCTCTGATCTCAGGGTCGCCTTCACCCGGCCGCCGGCGCCTACCTCCGGCGCTCCTGCGCGCTCTGGGCAATCTTCCTGCCGAACTCCCTGGCGCTGTTCGGGTCGCCCTGCCTCTCCAGGACGTTCAATCCCGGCTCCACCACGTTCATCCCGAACACGTGCTTCATGGTCTCGCTCATCCGGGGCACGGCTTCGCCGCTCCATCCGTAGGACCCGAAGGCCGCGCCCACCCTGCCCCTCAGGTCGGCCTTCTCCATTTCGAAGAGCAGCGTTCTCAGTGAGGCCATCATCTCTCCGTGGTAGGTCGGGGAACCGAGCACCACGGCGTCGGCATCCTTGAGGTCGTTGAGTGTGGCGCCGGTGGCCTTCTTCAGGGTGACCTCCACTCCACCGTCCCGCAGTCCCTGTTCGATGCCCCGGGCCACGGACTCCGTATGGCCCTTGCGGGAGTCGTAGACTATTACCGCCCTATACATCTCTGTCACCTCACTGCCGGGGACAGGCTAGACGAAGCCCCTCTCCCGGTGCTTCTGGGCGATGGTCTCGGCCAGGGCCTCCACGGCCTGGAGGTCGACCTCTCTGGGGAAGCCCCGGGCGATGACCGGACCGAGCACCTCCACCTTCAGATTGGGGATCATGCCGCTCAGCTGCTCCACGGCCTTGCTGCCCCAGCCGTAGGAGCCGATGATGGACACGAACTGCAGCTTGGGCCTCAGGGCGTTGGCCAGCAGCGCGGCGTAGGCCACGTTGGGGTGCGGGCCGACGATCACCGTGGGCGTGCCGATGACCAGGGTCGCGGCGTCCACCAGCGCCATGGCCAGCTTGCCGATGTCGGTCACCGTCAGATTGAACTGCTGCACCGTCACCCCGCGGTGGGCCAGGGCGTCGACGAAGTGCTCCACCATCCGCTGCGTGCTGCCGTGCATGGAGATGTAGGGCAGGACCACCTTGTTGCCGGGCTTGTCGAAGACCCAGCCTCGGTACTTCTCCACAATGAACGCCGGCCGGTCGTACAGCGGACCATGGCTGGGGGCGATGACGTCCATGGGGTATTCCTTCAACCTGGCCAGGTGCCTCTCGATGTGGTTCCGGAAGGGCATCATGATCTCGGCGTAGTACCGCTTGGCCGCCTCGTGGACCTGCCCTTCGTCGGTGACATACAGGTCCGTGGTGGCCAGGTGTGAACCGAAGAGGTCGCAGGGGAAGAGTATCCGCTCCTCTCTGAGGTAGGTCAGCATGGTATCGGGCCAGTGCACCCATGGAGCGTGGACGAACTGCAGGGTCCGGTCGCCCAGCGCCAGCGTCTCCCCGTCGCTGACAGCCCTGATCTTGGCCTCGGGGATCATCAGCAGGTCCACCAGCATGGCCTTGCACCTGGGCGAGGCCAGGACCTCGGCATTGGGGAATCTGGCCAGCACGTCGGGGATGGACCCCGAATGGTCCTGCTCCCCGTGGTTGGCGATGACGTAGTCGATGCACTGGCAGCCCAGGTGGGCCAGATTGTCCAGCAGCACGTGGCGCATGGAGGGGTCCACGGCGTCAATGAGGGCCGTCTTCTCGCTGCCCTTGACCAGATACGAGTTGTAGCTGGTGCCGTCGGGCAGCGGTATCAGCGCGTCGAAGAGCCGCCTGTCCCAGTCCACCGCACCCACCCACGAAACGCCGGGCCGTATCTCTCTTGGCTTCATCGGGTTCTCCTTTAGCGTCGATGGATGACGATGACCCCCGCCGGCCATCAGTTCTATGTTATCACAAGCCCGTCCCGCGCACGGCCACAAGCGGAATTGCCCTCAGCGATCCCGAAGGGAACCAGGTTCAAAACCCTATTGACAGCCACTATATGTTGTGCCATAATCTGGCCCTGCCTCAATCCATAGGGTAGGTCCACCTTATGAAGTGTCCCTATTGTGGTTTTCAGGATTCCAAGGTTGTCGATTCCCGCGGAATGAGCGAGGGGGTGCGCCGCCGCCGCCAGTGCCTCCACTGCCATTCGCGGTTCACCACCTACGAGCGGGTTCAGTCCAGCACCTTCCAGGTGATCAAGAAGGACGGACGGCGGGAGGAGTACAGCCGGGACAAGCTGGGCACGGGCATCCGCAAGGCCTGCACCAAGCTGCCCGTATCCAACGACGACATCGAGCGACTGGTCGACGGAGTCGAGGCCGCTCTCCACCATCTGGGCAAGATCGAGGTGCCCAGCTCCACCATCGGCGAGCTGGTCATGAAGCGCCTCAAGGAGCTGGACCGCATCGCCTACATGCGGTTCGCCAGCGTCTATCGGGAGTTCACCGACGTGGATGCCTTTCGTCAGGAGATCGATGCCCTGGCCAAGGCCCCGGAGAAGGCCGTCTCCGCCCAGTTGCCCCTCATTCCTCAGGAGGGGTTCAGCGCGTCGGCCCGTCCGGCCCGCAGGCCAAGAAGACGCAAGCTGGGTGCAAGGAGATAGCACTGTTGGCCGACGGCGGTGCCAGGAAGAAGGAATCGGAACAGCTCGCCCGCGACCAGGTGGCCCGGGCCATCTTCGCCGCTGCTGAATCGGTGGGCATCTCCGACCGCAATCAGGTGGAGCAGCTCACCGGCCAGGTGATCCAGCGGCTGGAGCGGGGGAAAGTGGGTACCAGGCTCCCCCTCCCGGGCATGGAGGAGCTGGTGGCCAAGGGCAAGCACAAGGGGAAGCGCGGCCTGCATTCAACCGAGATCAAGAGCATGGTGAAGGAGGCCCTCAAGGAGATGGGACATCCTGAGATTGCTGAAGCATATTCAAAGGTAAGAGACGCCTGCGCCAAGCCGGCTCAGGCGGCAACCCCCAAGGGAAACGGTCTGGGACTGAGCCCCAACGCACTGCGGGTGCTGGAGAAGAGGTACCTCAGGAAGGACGCCGGCGGGCAGGTCATCGAGACACCCGAGGAGATGTTCCGCCGGGTGGCCCGCTTCATCGCCTCCGCGGAGATCGCCTTCGATCCCCAGGCGGACGTGCGCACCCTGGAGCAGCAGTTCCTGGACATGATGACCAGCCTGGAGTTCCTGCCCAACTCGCCCACCCTGATGAACGCCGGCAGGGAGTTGGGCCAGCTCTCCGCCTGCTTCGTGCTGCCCGTGGACGACTCCATGGAGTCCATCTTCGAGGCGGTGAAGCAGACGGCCCTGATCCACAAGAGCGGCGGCGGCACGGGCTTCTCCTTCTCCAGGCTCAGACCGGAGAGCGCCCGGGTCGGCTCCACCGGCGGCATCGCCAGCGGCCCCGTCTCCTTCCTCCGGGTCTTCGACATCGCCACCGATGTCATCAAGCAGGGAGGCATGCGCCGCGGGGCCAACATGGCCATCCTCAACGTCGATCACCCCGACATCCTCCGCTTCATCTCCGCCAAGGAGAAGGGCAAGACCTTCAGCAACTTCAACCTCTCCGTGGCCATCACCGAGGACTTCATGAAGGCGGTCGGCGAGGAGCGCGACTACGACCTGGTCAATCCCCATACCAGGGAGTCGGAAGGGCAGCTCAACGCCCGGCAGGTCTTCGACCTGATCGTGGACATGGCCTGGCGCACGGGCGACCCCGGCATCGTCTTCATCGACCGCATCAACCGGGACAACCCCACCCCCAGGCTGGGCATGATCGAGAGCACCAACCCCTGCGGCGAGCAGCCCCTGCTCCCCTACGAGTCGTGCAACCTGGGCTCCATCAACCTCGCCCGGATGCTCCGCGACCGGAACGGCAGGACGGAGATCGACTATGACAAGCTGGGGAAGACCATCCGCACTGCGGTGAGGTTCCTGGACAACACCATCGAAGTGAACAAGTTCCCCACCGTGCAGATAGAGAAGATGACCCGGAGCACCAGGAAGGTGGGACTGGGCGTCATGGGCTTCGCCGATGCCCTGGTCTGCCTGGGCATACCCTACGACTCCGAAGAAGCGCTGGAGGTCGCCGAGGGCGTGATGAGCTTCATCACCCGCGAGGCCACGGCCGCCTCGGCGGACCTTGCCAGGGAGCGGGGCCCCTTCCCCGCCTTCGAGGGCAGCATCTATGACGTGCCCGGAGGGACCAAGCTCAGAAACGCCGCCCGGACCACCATCGCCCCCACGGGCACCCTGAGCATCATCGCCGGCTGCTCCAGCGGCATCGAACCCCTCTTCGCCCTGTCGTATGTCAGGACCATCCTGGAAGGGGAGAGCATGCTGGAGGTCAACCCCTACTTCGAGCAGGTGGCCCGCAAGGAAGGCTTCTACGATGAGGACCTGATGAAGGAGCTGGCCAAGCGGGGCAGCGCCCGGGGCATGGACAAGGTGCCGGAGTGGGTGCAGCAGATCTTCGCCTCTGCCCACGACATCACCCCGGAGTGCCATGTCAGGACCCAGACGGCCTTCCAGAAGCACACCGACAACGCCGTGTCCAAGACGGTCAACTTCCCCCACGATGCCACCCGGGAGGATGTGGCCCGGGTCTTCCGTCTGGCCTATGAGCTGGGCTGCAAAGGGATCACCATCTACCGTGATGGCAGCAAGGAAAGCCAGGTGCTCAGCGTCAAGCGGGAGGAGGCCGCCGTCACCGAGGTGAAGGAGCCCGAACCGGTCGTCCGCACCCCGCGCAAGCGGCCCCGGGTCACCAGCGGCCGCACCGAGAGGGTGTCCACCGGGTGTGGGCACATCTACGTCACCGTCAACAGGGACGAGAAGGGCATCTGCGAGGTCTTCTCCACCCTGGGCAAGGCCGGCGGCTGCGCCTCGGCACAGCTCGAAGCCATCTGCCGCCTCATCTCGCTGTCACTGCGGTCCGGTGTGGGCGTGGACGCCGTGGTCAAACACCTCCGGGGCATCCGCTGCCCCTCCATCGCCTGGGAAGAGGGCCATGCTGTCCTGTCCTGTCCCGACGCCATCGCCAGCGTCCTGGAGAAGGAGGTCGAAGAGCCTCTGGAGAGGCCGGCCGGCGAGACCACTGCGGTCAAGAACGTGGCCGGACAGTGTCCCGACTGCGGCAATCTGCTGGTCTATCAGGAAGGCTGCTTCCTCTGCCGCAGTTGCGGCTACACCAAGTGCGGATAGAGTCGCACAGTCGTTCATATGGAGAGTGATGCCCTGGAACTGACTCCCCGGCAGAAGGCGGTCATCGTCGTGGATGTCCAGAGGGACAACGTCGGCCGCTTCTGCCGCAGCATCATCCCCAGCCTCCAGCTTCTCCTCAAGGAGGCCAGGGCCAGGGGCATCCTGGTCGTCTTCGCCTGCGACAGCCGCTACCCGGACGACTTCATCTTCACCAGGACCGGCCATCCGGTGCGCACCATCCGCGGCACCGAGGGCGTTCAGGTCATACCCGAGCTGGAAGCCGGGCCTGCCGACCTCATAGTCGAAAAGAGGATGCTCAGCGCCTTCTTCGCCACCGACCTCGATTTCACCCTCCGCCAGAAGGGCGTCAGGCAGGTCATCGTCACCGGAGTGGCCACCTGGGCCTGCGTCCTCAAGACCGCCTTCGATGCTGTTGAGCTGGGTTATGAGGTGGTCGTCCCGGCCGACTGCTGCGCCTCGCCGTCGCCGGAGGACCACGAATCTGCCTTGAAGGTCCTGGGCTCGTTGCGCGTGGTCAAGCCGTCGGTCAGCGATGTCATTCAAACCCTCTGACTCCCCGGCCGGGAGGAGCATCGACACCGAGGGACTGAGCCGGAGCCTGCCCGCTCTGCTCAATGCCTATGCTGCCGTCATCGAGCAGGTCAGCTCCGGCCCGGTCACCCGACTTCACCGCCGGCCTTCCGCCGCTCCCGGCTCGCCGAAACCGGGCCTGCTCGATCGCTTCGGTGACTTCGGGCTCGCTCCCCTGGGGTGGCTGCGGGACTGGTGGTGGGGATTCTCCATCAGACCCGTTGTCAGGCTCTTCGTGGAGACCCACGTCAGCGCCCGGGCCTCCGAGATGGCCCGGTTCCTCAGGCCGAAGCGTCTGATGATGGGCCAGGAATCCGCCGACGACCGACAGCGGCTGGACGAATGCCTGAGGTCTCTGGCCTATGCCGAAGGCATGGTCGCCGGCGGCAGCCGTTCCCTGGGCCCGGTTCGCTACGTGCCGCCGGTGGTCTTCGCCCTTTCGTGGATTCTGATTGCCCTCAATCCTGGCTTCCGGCAGCTCCAGACGGCCGCGCTCTACCTGGTCCTCTACTCCTTCCCCTTCCTCATCATGCTGGTCTATGCCGTCGTGATCAGGTTCGGCTTCCGCTGGAAGAGGGCCTTCTTCGCCGGCTGGCCCTTGGGAGCTGTCCGTGGTGTGGACAGGACGCGGCCGTCGGAGGCCAACAGGTCAGCAAGCATCTATGAATTGGAGACCCGGGTCTATGCAGGTCTCGGACTGCCCAAGCACAGGGAGTTCCCCATCGATGTGGTCCTTCACCCGGCGCTCTACTGGTTCCTGACCATCCTGGCCGGGTTCGTCATCCCGCTGGTCAGGGGGGATTTGGGGACCGCGCGATGGCTGACTGTTGCCCTGTTTCAGTTCCTGCTGATGCTGCTCTTCCTGGTCCCTACCGTGGGCGCAGTGCGGAAATACCGGGAGCGAAAGAAGGCCGGGCTGGTCTAGGCAGGGGGGAACATGGGCACTGCCGGCGCAGCGGATGACAATGGTTCGGCTGGTGGTATAATAGCGGGCAACCGGACGGCTCGGGGGGTGCGATGGCCGACGTAGAGGGACTTGAGTACGCAACCTGCGGCGCCTGCCGCGGCAAGGGCAAGATCGGCGAAGAGGACTGCTCCAGGTGCAAGGGCACCGGCCAGGTGGCCCTGCCGCTGGTGGTCAAGAAGCCCAGGGCAAGGAGAGGGTCATCGGTCTCCCTGAGTCACCTGCCCAGGGGGGAGAGCGACTCAGTATCCAGATCATGCCTCAACCTGGGCTGCGGGGTGCTGGGGACTGCCCTGGCTCTGGTGGTCATCCTCCTGGTCGTCTTCGGGCCTCTGTAGGCTCCTGCCGCTCCGCGCCGTTGCCCGGGATTGATCGCATTGCCTCATCTGCCTGCGTCTGTCCCTGTTTGCCCGGCGGGGGAATAGGCGTCTCACCTGAGCGTCAAATACCTTGACGCTGCGAAACGTCGGGTGCTAACATCACACTTGGTCTGTTCGGAAGGAGGAACACACGCAGCGTGAACTGGAAAGACGAGTATCAACGGAAACTGGTCTTGGCTGAAGATGCCGTGAAGGCGGTCAAGTCGGGTGACTACGTGGTCTTCGCCCAGCCGGAAGCCCCTGCGCTGGGACTGGCGCTGGTCAGCCGGGCCGACGAGCTGACGGGCGTGAGGATCATGGGCGGTGGCGGCAGCGACCTGCCCATGTACGATACCTCCTGGTACGACGTGTACCCCGACACCTTCCAGTTGGAGACCTCCTACGTCCTGCCCCTGGTCAGGGCGCTGGTCGCCGAACGGAAGTCGGACTTCACCGTCAGCGGCCTGTACGGGGTGCCGGACATGACCACGGCCAAGCCCCTGGACGTCTTCATGGTCCAGGTCTCGCCTCCGGATGAGCACGGCTTCTGCAGCTTCGGGGCCTCGCTGTGGATGAAGAAGGAATGGGTCAGGACGGCCCGCGTGGTCATCGCCGAGGCCAACGAGAGGATCATCCGCACCTACGGCGACAACTTCGTCCACGTGTCGGAGATCGACTACTTCGTGGAGCACACCCCCTCCGGCAAGGTCCCCGGCGGCACCGACATACTGGGCCGGCGGACCACCGGGCCGGGTGAGCTGGAGAAGAGCGTCGCCGGCTACATCGGCACCCTCATCAAGGACGGCGACTGCCTGGAGATCGGCGTGGGCGGCACCGCCGAGTGGGTGGCCCAGCTCGGCGTGCTGGAGAGCAAGCACGACCTCGGCTGGCACTCGGAGAACACTGTCAGAGGCATTGCCACACTGGTGATGAACGGCGTCATCACCGGCAAGCATAAGAACACCCATCCCGGAAGGGCGGTGGCCACGGCGGTGGGTGGGGGCACCAAGGAGGAGATGGATTTCATCAACGACAATCCCCTCTTCGAGGTCTATTCCTCGAACTACATCCTCGATCCCCGGGTCATCGCCTCCCACGACAACATGGTGGCCATCAACAGCGCCATCGCTCTGGACCTCACCGGCCAGATCGCCGCCGAATCCATTGGCACCGTCATGACCAGTGGCTCGGGGGGGCAACTCTCCTTCGCCATCGGGGCCTACCTCTCCAGAGGCGGGCGGAGCATTGTGGCCATACCTTCCACGGCCAGGGATGGCGCCCTGTCCCGCATCGTGCCCATCCTCGAACCCGGCACGGTGGTCAGCACCCCCCGCACCCTGGCGGACATCGTCGTCACCGAGTACGGCATTGCCCGTCTCAAAGGGAAGACCCAGAGGGAACGCGCCCTGGAGTTGGTCGCCATTGCCCATCCCAGCTTCCGGGCGGAATTGAAGAAAGAAGCAGAGAGGCTGTATTGGCCGTAGGGCAGGACCACCGCGTCGTTGTCACCGGCCTCGGGGCGGTCAGCCCCCTGGGCCTCGATGTGCCGTCTCTCTGGGAAGCCCTCAAGGCTGGCCGCTCCGGCGTTGACCGGATCACCCTCTTCGACCCAGAAGGCCACGAGACCCGGATCGCCGCCGAGGTCAAGGGCTTCAACGCCGCCGACCATATCGAGCACCGCGAAGCCCGGCGCATGGACCGCTACACCCAGTTCGCGGTCATCGCCGCCCTTCAGGCGGCGGCCCAGGCCAGGCTCGATCTGGACAACCACCCCGAGGAAGCCTGCAACGTCGGCGTCCTCATCGGCAGCGGCATCGGCGGGATAACCACGCTGTCCGCTCAGATGGCCGTGCTGGCCGAGAAGGGCCCGGGCCGGATCAGCCCCTTCCTGGTTCCCATGATGATCTCCGATGCTGCCTCCGGGCATGTCTCCATCATGCTGGGGGCCAAGGGGGTGAACTTCTGTGCCACCTCGGCTTGCTCCAGCGGGGCCGACGCCGTCGGCGAAGCCTGCGAGATCATCAAACGCGGCGACGCCCAGGTGATGCTGGCTGGCGGCGCGGAAGCGGCCATCACCCCGATAAGCATCGCCGGATTCAATGCCGTGGGCGCGCTCTCCAAGCGCAATGACGAACCCCCCAGGGCCTCCCGTCCTTTCGATGCCGGGCGGGACGGCTTCGTCATGGGGGAGGGATCGGCGGTGATGGTCCTGGAGAGCCTGTCTCACGCCCTGAGACGCGGCGCCCGTATCCTGGCCGAGGTTGGCGGCTACGGAGCCACCTCCGACGCCCACCATATCACCCAGCCCGATGCCGGGGGCGAGGGCGCAGCCAAGGCCATCCAGGTCGCCCTGAACAAGGCCGGGGTGCGTCCCGAAGAGGTGGACTACATCAATGCCCACGGCACCTCAACCCAGCTCAATGACAAGTGCGAGACGGTGGCCATCAAGGCCGCCCTGAGCCAGCACGCCTACCGCGTGCCGGTCAGTTCCACCAAGTCCATGACCGGCCATCTCATTGCCGCCGCTGGTGCCATCGAGGCCATCATCTGCGTCCTGACCATCCAGCATGGCATCATACCGCCCACCATCAACCTGGACCATCCCGATCCGGAGTGCGACCTTGACTACGTCCCCAACGTGGCCCGCCCGGGCAAGGTCAGGGTAGCCCTGTCCAACTCCTTTGGCTTCGGAGGGCACAACTCCGTGCTGGCTCTGAAGGAATACCATGAAGGCGGCTAGTTGAACCACCGCCGCTGGAAGATCCTTCCCCCATCGCCCCCGGGGTTCCTGGCAGGGATGGGACTGCCGTCCCTGGTGGCCCAGCTCCTGCACAACCGCGGCATCACCGACCCCGTCGAGGCAGGGGCCTTCCTGGATATCTCGGAAGGCCTGCAGTCCGACCCCTTCCGGCTCACCGGCATGGAGGCGGCGGTCAGCAGGGTCCTTCAGGCCCTGCGCGGCGGTGAGACCATCGCCCTCTACGGCGATTTCGATGCCGATGGCGTCTGCGGCACCGCCATCCTGGACCAGGGACTGTCCGCCCTGGGCGGCCGGGTCATACCCTACTTCCCTCACCGCTTCAACGAGGGCTACGGAATGAACGCGGCCTCGCTGGAGGCCCTCAGGGAACAGGGGGCTTCACTGGTGATCACCGTCGACTGCGGGATCAGCAACGCCGCTGAGATTGACTACGCCCGCGGCAGAGGGCTGGACGTTATCGTCACCGACCACCACACCATCACCCAGGGCATCCCCGAGGCGCTGGCAGTGGTCAATCCCAAGCGCGATGCCCCCTCCCCGGCCTACCACCTGGCCGGCACCGGCGTGGCCTTCAAGCTGCTCGAGGCCCTGCTCCAGAGGATGGGCAGAACGGAGCAGCTGGCCGGGATGCTGGATCTGGTCACCGTGGGTACGGTGGCCGACATGGTCCCCCTGCTGGGCGAGAACCGCTATCTGGTCAAGAAAGGGCTGCCCGCCTTGGGCCGGACCAGCCGGCTGGGCCTGCTGGAGATGGCCCGCGCCGCCGGGCTGCAGTTGAGCAGGCTCGAGGCCGGGGACATCACCTGGTCGCTGGCCCCGCGCCTCAATGCCCCTGGCAGGCTGGATCACGCCTTCAGCAGCTACCGGTTGCTGGTCACCGGCTCCCCTGATGAAGCCCGCCGCCTGGCCGATGAGGTGGAGAAGAAGAACACCCAGAGGCAGAGGCTTACCAGCGAGTTCCTCGCCCGGACCAAGACCCAGATTCCGGCCGGCGCGGAGACGCCTGTTCTCATGGTCGGCGGAGACGACTACCCGCCGGGGATAGTGGGCATCATCGCCGGCAAGCTGGCCGACGAGTTCTATCGGCCGGTCTTTATCTTCGAGATGGACGATGAGGTCATCCGTGGCAGCGCCCGGAGCATACCCGAGTTCGACGTGGTTCAGGCCCTGCTGGAGTGCCAGGACCTCCTCCTCCGCTTCGGCGGGCACCCCTCGGCGGCGGGGTTTGCCCTGTCCAGCGGCAACCTGGCCCGTCTCCGCGAGAGCCTGCTCGGCATCGCCACCCGCGAGCTGGCATCCGTGGACCTGCGGCCCTCTCTGGCCATTGAGGCCGACATACCCCTGCGCTCTATGCAGGGCAGCACCTATCCCCTGGTGTTGAAGCTGGCCCCCTTCGGCCGGGGCAATCCCGTGCCGGTCTTCCTCTCCCGGAACGCCAGGGTGGTGGACTGCCGCAAGATCGGCGCCGGCGCCCGCCACCTGAGGCTGAAGCTCACAGACGGAGAGGCGGCCTGGAAGGCCATCGGCTTCGACCTCGGGCATCTGGCCGGCGAGGTCACCTCCGAGATCGATGTGGTCTATAGCCTGGCGGTTGACCAGTGGAACGGCGAGGAGACCCTGGCCCTCAACATCCTCGACTTCGCCCCCGCCTCCTGACCCGCCCCCCTGCCATCATTGCGAGAAGTCCTTCCCTGAGGGGAAGGACCTTGCGGCACTTGATGCGGAATCTCCCTCTTCCCAATGTCATGCCGGACTTGATCCGGCATCCAGGCGGGGGGTGCCGGTGGGTCCTTCCACGAAGGGGCATCCCCGGCGGTCTTCTCTCCTGTACCAGCACACTCTCTTCCCGATGTTTGTCCAATGGTAGCCTCCAAGCGTCAAGAGCGTCCGGCCGACATAGGGAGACACCCGCGCCCGCACCCTGTCCCGAGAGGCGCGGGGGGTGGACCGGCGCTCTCGCCGGGTTCTGCGCAAGGCTAGGTCAGGATCTCCCTGGCCTCTCCCCTGTCTAGCTGTCGACCAAGTTGACAGTGCCGAACAATGTCAGCTAGGCTTCGCTGTCAGAAGTCCGGTGTCCGAGCACGACCCGGAAAGGAGGGCAAGCCATTGTCTATTCTGGAGAACAAAGAGCTGGTGCGCCGCTACCTATCCGCCGATGCCGACGAAGTGCGCAGGTCTCTGGCAGCCGGCAAAGAAGAGTACTACTCTCCGGAGTTCATGGTTCACACTCCAACGGGTGATAGCAGCCTGGAGGAGTATAACCAGCTCATGGGGTCCGTAGTCTCTGCCTTCCCTGATGCTAGGTACGAGTGCGACGATATCGTAGCTGAGGGAGACAAGGTCGTCGGGCGATACCACTTCACCGGTACTCACAAAGGTGAGTTCCTGGGTATCCCACCTACCGGCAGCAAAGTGAAGGTAGAGGGCATCTGCATCTTCAAGATACGTGACGCAAGGCTTGTTGACATGTGGGTTGTCAACGATATGCTGGGCATGATGCAGCAGTTGGGTGCCATTTCCTAGAATCCCTCCAGGCTTCCCTTCTTGAGCAGTCGGTCCCGAGCCTGACACACAGGTGCAGGTACTGTGGCTGGCGTCGGTTTGGCGGACGGGTGTTCGCAGGTGCAACAAGGGCGATTTGCTGATGTCAGCCCGCACCTGATGCGGGATCCCCCCTCTTCCCAATGTCATGCCGGACTTGGTCCGGCATCCAGGTGGGAGGGGGTGCAGATTCCCGTCTCTCTGCCCGCCTGTCATTGCGAGGAGCCCTTCTCGTCAGGGAAGGATCATCCCCACGTCGGCTCAGTCGCCACGAGGGTTCTGGGGCAGCTCGGCGGCATGCAGGAAGGCCCGAACCAACCGGTTGAACTCCGCTGGGCTCTCCATACTCGTCAGATGGGCCGCCCCGGGCATCAGCACCAGCCTGCCATGCCGAACACTCCGGGCGATCAGCTTGGAGATGGCCTGGAATTCGGCAACGTCTTTGTCCCCGACGAGAACCAGGGTGGGAATCACAATGCTGCTCAACCGGGCAATGGCTGGCGGGTCCAGTTCCTTCTCAGTGGCATCCGCAGGCTGCGGCTGGGAGAAGATGTTCAGTTGCATCTCTCTGACTCGCTCCCGGATCACACCACTGACATCGCCTGGATTGCGCCGGAAGCCATCCACCCACATTCTGAGGTTCAATTCCGTGGCCGCGACCAAGTCCCCTCGTGCCAGCGCTTCTTCTTCAGCCGCGAAGAACTCCACCATCTCCGCCGACTCGAACTTGTACCCGCCCAGCGCGGGAGCCGCCAGGACCAGCGCAGAGACCACTTCAGGACAAGTCAGCGCGAGGTCAAGGGCGACCCGGCCTCCAAAGGAGGCTCCGGTGACACCGGCCTTCTCAACGGCCAGGTACTCCAGCAAGGCGGCCACATCTTCGTGATGGGCAAACTGCCCGGATGACATCTGGGATTGGCCAAACCCCCTCAAATCGCAGGTGATCACTGAGTGCGTAGTGGAGAACTCCTCAACCTGGCTATCCCACATACGGGAGTCGGCCACGCCTGCATGAAGCAACAGCAGAGCCTCACCACGCCCCCTCGTTTCAAAGTACATTCGGATTCCGTTGACCGGGGCGAACCCCGTCCTTGTTTGGCCTGACATATGGAATTCTCCGTCCTCTTCTGGTTTGTGGCCTCAGGCGCCATTGCCGTGCGGCAACGCTTGCCCGAATGCTATGCCGTCATCTCAGAAGGTGTCAAGGCAACAGACCACGATGCGCTGTCACACACTCGGGGAACGACGGATGGCCCAGTGTCACCCCTCCCTGCCCACTCATCGTGACCTGGCTGTCGTGGTGGAATGGGTATACGGAGGTCGTACTCAGACCCACGGACCTGTCTCGACATCTGGCCCGGTTCAGATCGTGGCCGCAAGATACCCCGACCAGAACACGATCGCAAAGATGAAGTATACTAGCCCTGCCAACGCCCAGTATCGCTGGGTTCTCTTGAACTGCTCAACACTGTCCCACTTCTTGGCGGCCCATGCCCACTCGCTTCCTTTCGCTCCAAGCACTAACATCATGACTAGGCCGACGAAGGGCACCAATCCGAGAAGTGCAATCCATACCCTGTTGCCAATGCCCCAAATCCATCCCAAGAAGAAGGCCCCCCAGTTCCAGCCAGTAATCTCAGCCGGTGTTTGTGCGCGTTTTCCCATGCCAGACGTATTTGGCATGCCGGAGGCCGGAAGAGCACTACCACAATTCCCACAGAGGTTCCTCACATCGGGATTTGCCAAGCCACACTTCGGGCAGAATACCATTCTCCCTTCCGGCGTGGCTGCAACATATGGTCGAGCCTGCACTTCCGGTTTCACCCGGCCCGCCTTGAGGTAGAGGAGCAGGCCCGCCGCCGCCACAAACAGCACCAGCGATATGATGTGCGACTGATGCAGCGGCCCGAGCACCGCCGATTCATCCCTGGCCCAACTGATGATGAACCTTCCGAAGGAATAGGCGGCCAGCATCACCAGGAAGATGCTTCCATCGGGCCTGATCTTGCCCCTCAGCCAGAGGAGGCCTGCGACCACCGCTAGGATCCAGAGAATCTCGTACACCGGCGCCGGGTGCGTGGACACCCAGAGAGGAGCGAAGGAATCGGGGTGGGTGTAGGTCAGTCCCCAGGGCAGCGACGTCTCAGTTCCGGCCGCGTCCCCGTTCAGAGTGCAGCCGACCCGGCCGATGGACAGCCCCAGGATGACGCCCGGAGCGGCGGCGTCCGCGAACCGGCCCAGCGAGAACTTCTTGATCCGGGCATAGATGACCACCCCCAGTATGCCGCCGATCAGCCCTCCATACCAGGCCAGCCCTCCCTCGTGGAAGGCCAGTATCTTCACCGGATCGTTGCTGTAGGTGCTCCAGCTGTCGATGACGTGGACCACGCGGGCCCCGATCAGTCCCATGACAACCGCGCAGATGGCGCCGGTGATGATGGTGTCCTCGGCGATGTCGGCCTTCTTGGCCAGGCGCAGGGTGAGCACCACGCCGACCACAATGCCCACGAACATCAAGACTCCATGCCAGCCGATGGCCAAAGAGCCGAGCTCTGCTATTGTCGGGTCGATGCCTATGTGCATCCGGTCACTCCTCTTTGCTCTTCTTACTCTAGGACATGATCGCTTCTACGAAGGTCTGCGGGTCGAACGGGGCCAGGTCATCCAGCTTCTCACCCGTGCCGATGAAGCGCACCGGGATCTTCAGTTGGTCGCAGATGGCCAGGACGATGCCCCCCTTCGCGGTGCTGTCCAGCTTGGTCAGGATGATGCCGCTCACCCCCACAGCCTCGGTGAAGTGCTTCGCCTGGTTCAGTCCGTTCTGCCCGGTGGTGGCGTCGAGCACCAGCAGCGTCTCGTGGGGGCCCGAGGGATCGATCCTCTGGATCACCCGCCGTATCTTCTTCAGCTCTTCCATCAGATTGAACTTGGTGTGCAGCCGCCCGGCCGTGTCCACGATGACCACCTGGACCCCCCGGTTCTTCGCTGCCTGAAGGGCGTCGAAGACCACTGCCCCCGGGTCGGCGCCCTGCTGGTGGGCGATGACCTCCGCTTCAATCCGCTCCCCCCACCACTTCAGTTGGTCGATGGCCGCCGCCCTGAAGGTGTCGGCCGCCGCCAGCATCACCTTGTTCCCATCCCTCTTGAAGCTGTAGCCCAGCTTGGCGATGCTGGTGGTCTTGCCCGAGCCGTTGACGCCCACCACCAGGACCACCCGGGGAGAGGCTGTCACTGCCGGCGCGTTGCCGTTGACCTTCAGGATCAGGGCCATCTCCTGCATCAGGGCGGTGCGCGCCTGCTGCGCGTCGCTGATCTTCTCCCTGGACACCCTCTCCTTCACCCGCTGGGTCAGCGTGGTGGCGGTATCCACACCGGTGTCGGCGGCGATGAGCAGTTCCTCCAGTTCCTCCCAGGTCTCCTTCTCTATGGACGACCGCTCGAAGAGGCGGGTGATCTTGCCGAACCAGGTCTCTCTGGTCCGCTTCACCGCCTCTTCGGTCTTCTTCTTGAACAGGTTGAACAACCGCCCTCCTCCAGCGCAGTCTGTTCGATATGTTAGCACGGGGTCAGAGGAGGGTCAAAGACAGCGGATCGTGAGCTGCGCTCCACGTTGTCCCGGCCCGCCGCGTGACATCTGCGATGCGCCGCCATGTCGTTCTTCCGGAAACAGGAATCCGCCGGGGACTGGACGATTGCCTCGGGGGGCGGGTAGAATGACCTTGAAGAAGGAATCTGATAGGATATGAAGGCAGGGGGCTACCCTACACCTACCAGGTCAGACCGGGCGCTTCGGGGAGAATCTATGGCGAGGAGATCGCCGCCGGCGTCTTCTCCATCTTCTCCTCGATGGCCGCTTGGGCCGCCACCAGCCTGGCCACCGGGATCCTGAACGCGCTGCAGCTCACGTAGTTCACCCCGATGGTGTGGAAGTACGCCACCGAGCGGGCCTCACCGCCGTGCTCCCCGCAGACCCCTATCTCCAGGTCCCTCCGGTTCCTTCTGGCCCAGAATACGGCGGTCTCCATCAGCCGGCCCACCCCTTTGACGTCGATGACCTCGAAGGGGTTGTCCTGCAGGATGCCCAGCCGCAGGTAGGTACCCAGGAACTTCTTCTCGGCGTCCTCCCTGCTGAAGGAGTAGACGGCCTGGGTCAGGTCATTGGTGCCGAAGGAGAAGAAGTCGGCCACGTGGATCAGCTTGCCCGCCCGCATGCAGGCCCGGACCGTCTCCATCATCACCCCGAACCTCAGCCCCGAGCCCTTGACGTGCTTCTTCACCCAGAGGAGCTCCTGCACCGTGATCACCTGGGGCACCATCACCGAGACGTTCACCGGCATCTCCTGTTCCACCTCGGCCTTGGCTTCGCCGATGGCCTCCACCTGCATCTGGTAGATCTCCGGATTGGTCACCCCCAGCCGCACCCCCCGGTGTCCGATCATGGGGTTGATCTCCCGCAGTTCCCTCACCCTCTCCTTCACCCTGGGATCGGGGGTGTCCGCCTCCGAGGGCAGGAACTCGTGCAGGGGCAGGTCCAGGAGCCTGATGATGATGGGCATCCCCTGAAGCTCCCTGAAGATGGCCACGAAGTCCTCTTTCTGGAGTTGCCGCAGCCTCTCCAGCGCCTCCATCCTCTCCGCCGCCGTGCTGGCCATGATGAAGGCCCTGATGGCCGAGAGCCTCTCCGGAGCATTGAACTGGCGCTCCGTGCGGCACAGGCCCACACCCTCGCAGCCGAAGGTCTTGGCCAGCCTTATCATCTCCGCAGTGTCCGCATTGGCCCTCACCCCGAGGCGGCGGAAGCCGTCCGCCCAGGAGAGGAGTTCGGCCACCTCCGCGGTCACGTCCGCTTCCTCCAGGGGCAGGCTGCCCAGATAGACGTTGCCCGTGGTGCCGTCGATGGTGATCTCCATGCCCTTCTTCACGACGTGACCGGCGACCTCGAACTGCTCGGCGTCCAGGTCTATCTTGATCTCTTCGGCGCCGCAGATGCAGGGCTTGCCCATGGCCCTGGTCACTATGGCCGCGTGGGAGGTCAGCCCGCCCCGTGACGTCAGCACACCGTCTGCGGCCGCAATGCCCTGGATGTCGTCCGGACTGGTGTCCGGCCGGACCAGGATGACCCTTTCACTCTTCTCGGCCATGCGGACAACTTCCCCGATCTTGAACGACACCTTGCCGCAGGCCGCCCCCGGTGCCGCGTTCAGGCCGTGGGCCAGCGGCGCGTGCTCCTCCGGGGACTTGATCCGCTTGTGCAGCAGGGCCTTCAGTTCCTCCGCCTTCACCCGCATCACTGCTTCCTCGCGGGTGATCAGTCCCTGATTGACCATGTCCACCGCTATCCTCACCGCGGCCTGCCCGCTGCGCTTGCCCGACCTCGTCTGCAGGACGTACAGCTTGCCCGATTCCACGGTGAACTCCACATCCTGCATGTCCTGGAAATGAGTCTCCAGCTTCTGGGCTGCCTCCTCCAGCTTGGCATAGACCTTGGGCATGGCTGAGCGCAGGTCCGACACCGGGCCGGGCGTCTTGGTCCCGGAGACCAGGTCTTCGCCCTGCGCCTGGTTCATATACTCGCCGAAGATGCCCGGTTCACCCGTGCTGGGATTCCTTGTGAAGATCACCCCGGTCCCCGACCGTTTGTCCTTGTTGCCCATGACCATGGCCTGGACTATGGCCGCGGTGCCCATGTCCGAGGGAATACGGTTCAGCCGGCGGTACTCCACCGCCCGGAGGTTGTCCCAGGAATCCAGCACCTTCTTGATGGCCGACATCATGCTGGCCTTGTCCTTGATGTTGAGCACGGTGTCCATCATCCCGGGCATGGACACGGCGGCCGAGGAGCGGACGGACACCAGCAGGCCGTCGCCCAGCTTCCCGCCGGTCTCCTTCTCCAGCCACTCCAGGGCACTGTCGATGTCATGCGTAGGCAGATGGCGGCTGCCCTTGTAGGCCACGTAGGCCTCGATGGAGACCACGAAGCCCGGGGGCACGGGCAGGCCCAGCTTGGTCATGATCACCAGGTTGGCCCCCTTGTTGCCCAGCAGGCTCTTGTCTTCGCAATCGTCAACGAACCGGTAGACGCTGGCCATGGTCGTACCTCCTGTACAGTCCCCTCATGCGGCCATTATAGCCTGTGCGAACAGTGGCCACAATACATGATTCCAGCCGCTCTCCGCAGCCGCACGGATGTTCGCATGGGCCATGTTTGACTTCCGGGGGTGGGATATGTTATAGATAGAGTCCAGATTTCCGAAGGTGCTGTAGGAGGTAGATAGCACATAATCAAAGAACTGCGCATCAATGAGAGGATTCGAGCCAGCGAAATCCTGCTGGTCGGCGAAAGCGGGGAGAGGCTCAATGTCATGCCTGTCTACCAGGCCCTGCAGATGGCCAGGGAGAGGAATCTGGATCTAGTCGAGGTCGCGGCCAGTGCCGTCCCGCCGGTATGCCGCATAATGGACTATGGCAAGTACAAGTATGAGCAGACCAAGAAGGAGCGGGAGGCCAGGAAGAGCCGCAGGAACGTTGTTGTCAGGGAGCTTCGGCTCAGGCCCAGGATTGATGAGCACGATCTGGACTCAAAGGTGAGCTTGATTGAGCGCCTCCTCGCCGAAGGAGACAAGGTCAAGGTGGCCGTGATCTTCAGGGGCAGGGAGGTGACCCACCCTGAGTTGGGCAAGAAGGTCCTCCAGTACCTGCTGACCAACCTCAAGGATAAGGCTGTGGTTGATCAGCCCCTTCTGGTGGAGGAGCGGAGCCTGAGTCTGATATTCTCACCACCCAAAGTCATCAAGAAGACACCGGCGGAGGTAACCAGTGCCCAAGCTTAAGACACACAAGGCCACCCAGCGGCGATTCCGGGTCACCGGTGGCGGCAAGTTAATGCATTCCAAGATAGGCAAGAGCCATTTTCGAAGGCGCAAACCGCCCCGCGTGAAGCGCCAGTACTCCACCGACGTTGTGGTCCACGCCACGAACAGAAGACGGGTGAGCCGGCTCCTGCCCTACGCATAAAGGAGGACCATTGCCACGAGTCAAGAGCGGAGTCGTAACACGGCGTCGTCACAAGAAGGTACTGGAGCTCACCAAGGGTCACCGGGCCAGCAAGCACACCCTCTACCGGCGGGCCCATGAGTCAATGCTCAAGGCATTGAGCTATGCCTACCGTCACAGAAGGGAACGCAAGGGAGACATGCGCCGCCTCTGGATCTGCCGCATCAATGCCGCTGCCAGGGCCGATGGCCTTTCGTATTCACAGTTCATGAACGGCCTGAAGAGGGCCAACGTGGAAGTCAACCGCAAGATGCTGGCCGACATGGCTGTGAAGGACCCCCATGCCTTCTCTCAACTGGTGACCGTGGCCAAGGGAGAGAGCACAGGCAAGTAGCCGATGCTCAGAGAGCTTGAGGAGCTCAAGACCAAAGCCGTCGCTGAGCTCGCCCTCATCACCAACCTCTCCGATCTTGAGAAGTGGCGGGTCCGCTACCTGGGCCGAAAAGGGGCCCTGACCTCCGTCCTCCGGGGACTGGGCTCGCTGCCCCTTGAAGACAGGCGGGCGGCGGGGGCCGCAGCCAACGACATCAAGGCCCTGCTGGAAGCCGACCTGCAGCAGCGGGAACAGCTCCTCAAGGAACAGGACCTGGCCGCCGTTCTGGAGCGGAGCAGGCTTGACGTCACCCTCCCCGGCTACCCCCTCCCCCTGGGCCGCCTTCACCCCACGACGCAGACACTGCGGGAGATCTGCGCCGTCTTCGTCTCCATGGGATTCCAGATCGTGGAGGGGCCGGAGGTGGAGTGGGACTACTATAACTTCGAAGCCCTGAACATCCCTGAGGACCACCCCGCCCGTGACATGTGGGCCACCTTCTGGCTGGATTCCCCCAGCGGCGACAGGTCCCGCCTGCTGCGCACCCACACCTCGCCGATGCAGATCAGGCTGATGGAGACCGTGCGGCCCCCGATCAGGGCCATCATGCCGGGCCGGGTCTTCCGCTACGAGGCGACGGACGCCACTCATGAATCCATGTTCTATCAGGTTGAAGGCCTGGCCGTGGACCAGGGCATCACCATGAGCGATCTCAAGGGGACGCTCTTCGAGTTCGCCCGGCGACTCTTCGGGGAAGGCCGGAAGGCGCGCTTCCGGTGTGACTACTTCCCCTTCGTGGAGCCGGGGGTGGAGATGGCCATCGACTGCTTCATCTGCCAGGGCGCCGGCTGCCGCCTCTGCGGCAACACCGGCTGGATCGAGATCCTGGGGGCGGGCATGGTCCACCCCGAGGTGCTCCGCCGGGTGAACTACGATCCGGAGGTCTATACCGGCTTCGCCTTCGGCATGGGGGTGGAGCGGATACCGATGCTGAGGTATGGCATCGACGACATCCGGCTGTTCTACGGCAATGACCTGCGCTTCCTGAAGCAGTTCTAGGACGGCATGATCGCCGTGGTGTTGATGGACGGATCGAGATGAAGGTACCCCTCAGCTGGCTTAGGGAGTACGTCGGCATCACCCTGCCCCTGAAGGAGCTGGCCGCCAGGCTGACCATGTCCGGGACCGAGGTGTCGGGCATCGAGGTCACCGGCATGAGCTGGGACAGGATCAGCGTCGGCCAGATCGTGGCCGTCGAGCCCCACCCCAACGCCGACCGGCTGAAGCTGGTCACCGTTGACTGCGGCGCAGTGCGGTCCACAGTGGTCTGTGGCGACCTCAGCGTCGAGGTGGGCGACAAGGTGCCCTTCGCCCGGCTGGGGGCCCAGCTCTTTGACGGCCACACCGGCAAGCCTGCCCCCCTGAAGGCGGCCAAGATCAGGGGCGTGGTCTCCGAGGGCATGGCCTGCTCCGAGAAGGAGCTGGGACTGTCGGACAGGCACGAGCGGGTGATGCGGCTGGCCGCCGATTCCCCCCTGGGGGTCCCCTTGAGTGACCACCTGGGGGATGCCGTTCTCGATCTGGAGGTCACCCCGAACCGGCCCGACTGCCTCTGCGTGATGGGCATTGCCCGGGAGGTCGCTGCCCACCAGCGGCAGGAGATGAAGGTCCCCGAGGTCTCCTACCCTGAAGAGGGTCCGGCCATAGAGGGGCAGGTCTCCGTGGAGATCGCCGACCCCGACCTCTGCCGCCGCTACTGTGCCAGCCTCATCGAGGGGGTGAAGGTCGGCCCGTCACCAGCGTGGCTGCAGCGCCGGCTGGCCGCCTGCGGCATGCGGCCCATCAACAACATCGTCGATGTCACTAACTACGTCATGCTGGAGTACGGACAGCCGCTCCATGCCTTCGATTTCCGCCAGATCGGCGGGGGCAAGATCATCGTCCGCCGCGCATCGAAGGGGGAGAAGATCACCAGCCTTGATGGAGTGGACCGCGCCCTCAGCCCGGAGATGCTGGCCATCGCCGACTCCAAGATACCCGTGGCCATCGCCGGGGTCATGGGCGGTGCGGACAGCGAGGTGATTGACATAACCACGTCGGTTCTGCTGGAAGCGGCCAACTTCAACCCGGTGAGCATCCGGCGGACGTCGTCAAACCTCAAGCTGCGCAGTGAGGCCTCCATCCGCTTCGAGAGGGGGATCAGTCCGGAACTGACCGTTCCCGCGCTGAAGCGGGCCACCGAGCTGATCCTGAAGCTGGCCGGCGGGAAGGCCGCCAGGGGCATTGTCGATGTCTATCCGGGGAGGAGGGAGGCCGAGACCATAGTCTTCCACACCTCCTGGGTCAGGCGCCTGCTGGGCACCGACCTGGACCGTTCTGTGACTGAGGAGGTGCTCCGCTGTCTGGGATTCGGCTGCCGCCAGGGGAAGTCCCCCGGGGAGCTGCTGGTGGTCGTTCCCTACTGGCGGGTGGATGTCAGCCGGACCGCCGACCTGGTGGAGGAGCTGGCGCGGATAGTCGGCTATGACCACATCCCCAGCACCATGCTGGGCAGCCAACTGCCCCGGCAGCAGATCGACCGGGGACTGACCTTCAGGGAGGAACTGCGGGACCTCATGGCCGGCTGCGGGTTCCAGGAGGCCATCAACTACTCCATGAACAGCCGTGACCGGCTGGACCCCACCGTTCCCCTGGAGAGCGCCGTGCGCCTGGCCAACCCCCTGAGCTCCGAGCAGGAGTACCTGCGGAGCAGCCTCCGTCCCGGACTGCTGGGGGTGCTGGCCGCCAATCAGAAATACGAGGATGACGGCATCCGCTTCTTCGAGATCGGCCGGGTCTTCCTGGCCAGAGGCGGTGACCTGCCCCGCGAGCCGGAGATCCTAGCCGGCATACTCAGCGGCCCCCGGGTAGCCCAGTCATGGCTGGGAGACAGGGGACTGCTCGATTTCTACGATGCCAAGGGAGTGGTCGAGTCCCTGCTCAGCCGACTGGGCCTGGAGCCCGTCTTCGAACCGTTGAATCAGGAGGGACTCTGCCCGGGCCGGGCCGCCCGGATCATGGCTGGACAGACCGCCGTGGGCGTTGTCGGGGAGGTCCATCCCGGCCTGGCCGAGAAGTTCGACCTCCTGCCTCAGCCGGTGGCCATCTTCGAGCTGGAGGTCGAGAAGTTGCTGGACTGCGCCGGTGCCAAGGGCAGATTCCAGCCCATCTCCCGCTTCCCCCGCTCCGTCAGGGACATTGCCCTCCTGGTCGACCTCAGGGTGCCGGCCGCCAGCGTGATGGAGATCATCCGCGGCTTCCCCCTGGTGACCCGGGTGGCCCTGTTCGATCTCTACATGGGGGAACAGGTGCCGCCGGGCAAGAAGTCCCTGGCCTTCAGGATCGCCTACCAGTCGCCGGATCACACCCTGACCGAGGAGGAACTGGAATCCGTGGAGAAGGCCATCCTCACCCGGCTCTCGGATCAGCTCGGCGCGGCACTGCGCCGCTGATTCCACCCCGCCGCCCCCCGCGGCGTAGCTCCGTCCTATCCTCCCCGCCCGCCAGGACTTCCTACTTCATACGTGCTGCTCAGTCCTGTCCTCTCCGCCGGCCTGCAGCGCCCTCAGCCACCGGGCCGAGTTGACCTCCTGGTCGAGGACGTAGGTGACATAAAGCTGCATCAATCCCTCGATCTCCCTCAGCACCTCCGGTTTCAGCCGCAGCCTTGCCACCGCCGCCAGCCCCTGCCGGGAGAAGAACCTGAGCACCTTGATGGCCCTCACCGAGACCGTCCGGGCCGAGCCGTTCGCTGGGCGGCACTGGGGACAGAGCAGTCCGCCTGCCGTAGGGCTGAACGAGTGGGCGGCCATCTCCAGTGAATGGCCGCAGGCGACGCACCGCCAGATCTCGGGCAGGTACCCGGAGCAGGCCATCGACCGGAACTCGAAATAGCGCAGGACCGTGCTGGGCTCGACCCCGCTGGAGAGCGACTGCAGGGTGCCTAGGAGAAGCTGGAACAGCCTCCGGTTCTCCGTGCCCTCCACGCCCATCCTGTCGGTCAGCTCGGCGGCGTAGAGCCCGCACGACGTCAGCCACAGGCTGGCCTTCAGAGGGGCGAAGGCCTCTATGGTGTCACAGCCCGATATGATGTCCAGGTTGCGCCCTCTGGCCAACATCAGCGAACAGTGGGTCAGGGGCTCCAGGTGGCCGGCCATGCGGCTCTTCGACCGCTTCACGCCCCGGGCGACGGCCCTCAGCTTGCCCAGGAAGGGCGTGTAGATGGACAGCAGCGCGTCCGCTTCCCCCACGTAGGAGTGACTGAGGATCACCCCCTGAGTCTTGTACAGCCTGGACACGACTAGATTCTAGCACCGTTGCCTTCATGCGAGAACACCCGTGAGGCCGCCTCGCCGCAGGGGGCCGTGCTATAATCCTGGCCGGGATCAGCGCTTGCTCAGACTGAGGCGGCCCGAGATGAACAGAGCCAGATTCGAAGTCCTGGTGGCTGAGGCGGTGGAGAGCCTGCCCCAGGAGTTCCTGGACAGCCTGGAGAACGTCGACATCGTGGTGGAGGATGCCCCTACTGCGGCGCAGTTGGCCAGAGCTGACAGCGGTGCGACCCTGCTGGGACTCTACGAGGGGATTCCTCATACCGAGCGCACCCGGGGCTACAACATGGTTCTCCCCGACCGGATCACCATCTTCCAGCGGCCCATCGAAGCTGCCTGCCGGTCGGAGAGGGACACTGTGGCTGAGATCCAGAGGGTCGTCCGCCACGAGATCGCCCACCACTTCGGTCTGGACGACGAGGCGCTGGACGAGATTGAAGACGACAGGGAGCCCGACTGATCACGGACAAGAAGAGAGCGGTGCCGCCCCCGGGTGGCTGACACCGCTCTGCGCTTCGGAAGCTTGCCGCTCTAGCGTAGTGTCTCCAACACTCCCCTAGCCTGACTGTCGTGTGTTCGGTCTGTGTCGTCTGCCTGAGGCAGACGGACCCGACGCCAATGTCATCCCGCACTTGATGCGGGATCCAGCGCTGGGGTGGCGTGGGACACGATCACACATAACGATATCTGCGAAGCACTACACTAGCGCTTGGAGACCTCCAGAACCCCCTCGTCCTTCAGCCGGTTGATCTCACTGTCGGACATCTTGAGCAGTTCCCGGCAGATCTCCACGGTGTGCTGTCCCAGGATGGGTGCTGGCCGGCTCGGGGGCAGCTTGGCCTCGGACATCTTGAAGGGCACGTTGGGGTAGATCCTCTTCCCGGCCACGGGATGGTCAACCTCGACGAAGGCATTGAGCCACTGGAGCTGGGGGTCGGTCAGGGTTTCTGCGGGACGGAGGCAGACCCCGGCGGCCACGCCGGCCTTCTGCAGGGTGTTCATCACGTCGCCGGGTTCATGCTGAAGGGTCCACTCCTCCACCAGCTTGTCCAGTTCCTCCACGTTCCTCACCCGGCCCAGGACATCGCCGAACTTCGCCTCTTTGGTCCAGGGCGGATTGCCGATCGCCCTGCAGAATGCCTGCCACTCGGCATCCGTGGACACGCTTATGGCGCACCACTGGTCGTTGCCCTTGCAGCGGTAGCAGCTGTTTGGCGCGGAGTAGGGACTCCTGTTGCCGGCCGGCTTCTGAACCCGCTTGTTTATGGTGTAGTCCAGGCAGGCCTCTCCGATCAGCCCCGCCGCCACCTCGACCTGCGACATGTCAATGAACTGGCCCTTTCCTGTCCGCCGCCGGTAGTCCAGTGCGGCGATGGCCGCGAACACCGCCTGCTTGCTGGCCATGTGGTCGGGCAGGGGCACGTTGGCCCCCACGGGGTAGGGGTCGGTGGGGTGTGCCCAGAGGGACAGCAGGCCTGATGCTGCGGACAGCATGGGACCGTAGGCCTGGTAGTCGGCGAACGGTCCGCCGCTGCCGAAGCCCTGGCTGCTGACGTAGATGATGTCCGGCTTGACCTGGCGCACATTCTCGTAGTCCAGTCCGTGGCTCTTCATCACCCCGCCCCGGAAGTTCTCGCCGATGATGTCGGTCATCTTGATCAGTCTCCTGACCAGCTCCCTGCCCTTGTCCTTCCTCAGGTTGACGCCGAAGCTCCTCTTGCTGCGGTTGGACTCATTGAAGCCGCCGATATTGTCCGGATCGGCGCCGATGGTCCGCATGAAGTCCATGTTCTCCCTGGACTCCATCTTGATGACGTCGGCCCCCAGTTCCCCCATGATCTTGCCGAAATCGGGTATGACGGCGCCAGTGCCGAAGCTGATGACGCGGATTCCCTGCAGTGGCGTACTGGGCATCTCTTGACCTCCTTCCTATATCGCCCCGGTGTTTCTGAGGATGGCCAGATCGTCCCTGGACAACCCCAGTTCCTCGCAGTAGATCTCCTCATTGTGCTGTCCGAGGCACGGAGCAGGACGTTTGATGCCGCAGTAGGTCCCCTTCCATTTGTACGGCGGTCCGGGTGCCTTGTACTTGCCCACCGCGGGGTGTTCTACATCGACGAAGAAGCCCCTGGCCTTGGTGTGGGGATTGCTCACGAAGCCGGAGACATCGTATATCGGTGCGATGGGCACCCCTTCCTGGCGCCCTCTCTCGGCCAGTTCCAGCATGGTGTACTTGGTGGTGAACTCCAGCATCAGGGCGTAGAGATCATTGGCGTTGGCGATGCGGTAGAAGAACTCCCGCCATTCCGGCAGGCGCAGCACCTCGGGTTCGCCGAGCACCTTCACCAGGGCGTCCCATTGCCTGGGGGTCAGGGCCACCACCCGGATCATGCCGTCCTTGCAGGGGTACACCGGGTAGATGGCGGCGCCCAGACGCCCCTCCGGCCCTGGGGGCGGACTGCCGGGGTTGATGTTGTAGGAGTACATGGTCACCATCCAGGGGTAGAGCCCCAGGCGGGAGGTTTCGTGGACCGAGGTGTCGATGTACTGGCCCTTGCCGCTGCTTCCCCTCATGTACAGGGCGGTGACGATGGAGATGGCGGCGATCAGCGAGGCGGCGTCGTAGGATGGCGTTCCCGGGAGGTTGATCGGCGCGCCGTCCGCGAAACCGCTGGTGATCATGGTATTGCTCAGGGCGTAGCTGACGATCTCAGAGCCCTTCCAGTCCCTGTATGGACCGCCCTGGCCGAACTCGGTGATGCTGGCCATGATCAGGGCGGGGTTGATCTTCTTCAGCTCTTCGTAGCCCAGCCCCAGGCTGGCCAGGTAGCCCGGCGGGTAGGTCTCCACCAGCACGTCTGCCGACGCCACCAACTTCTTGAAGATGGACTTCCCGTCGGGGACCTCCAGGTTCAGCGTCACCCCCCGCTTGTTGGCGTGCCGGTAGAGGAAGTAGAGACTGCGCTCTTGATGGGGCACATCGCCCGCGAACGGCGGCACGCTGCGGGTGGGGTCGCCTTCGGGACCCTCAACCTTGATCACGTCGGCACCGAGGTCGGCCAGCATCTTGGTGCAGTAGGCACCCTTCTTGTCAACTAGATCAAGGACACGGTAGCCACTGAGTGTCCCTTCCTGTTGCTCTGCCACGACAAGACCTCCTTCTCTAGAATTGCTGGGTGAGGCACGGACCTGCGGCTTGCGCCGCAGCCAGGATATTCTAGCATTTCGCCGATTGTGCCTTCCACCCGGCCCTTCCCGGTCAGTCCTGAGGCGGCCACGTGCTATAATTAGGCCAGCAGTCGGCATGGCGGAGGCGTCGGGATGACAACGGAGTTTACCCACCCCCAACTGGGCGAGGAAGTGCGCACGCTGGCGGGATACTACGTGCCGCGGGAGGAGCACCTGCTGCCGCTTGACGGCCGTGAGGTTCTCTACATCGTGGGCGATGCCTGCATCGAGGCGTCCTGCTGTGGCATGGCCAGTTGGAGCTACGTCCAGGTGCCCGGCTTCTTCATGGGGAGACGGGTGCAGGGCGGCGGGGCTGTGCCCGCCGTGTCCGAAGTGGAGACCATCGAGAGCAAGGAAACGAGGAACGCCGTCACCGAGTCCCTGCTGAAGCTCTACCCGGGGGCCCGGGTGGAGATCTGGTAGCCCACCTCTTGGACACGGCTCCCCAGATGGCGCGCCTTCGCCGGCCAGGCATTAGGGTATGACAGTTTGAAGCTGGACCTGCACACTCACTGCCGCGAGGCGACAGGCTGTCCCAGGCCCACCCCGGACATCGTCGGACGCATCGTCTCTGCCGTCAAGAGCCGCGGCTTGGACGGCATCGCCATCACCGAGCACTACACGGATGCCTACGCCTACGAAGTGAAGGAGATCGTCCACCGCCATTTCCATGACGCCATCCTGGTCATCCCTGGCAAGGAGGTGGACAAGGTCTTCATCGGGGTTGAGAAGGGCCTGTTTCACCTGGTGGAGCTGTATCTGCCCGGTGATGTCACCTTCAGGTTCGTGGCCCATCCCGGGCATCCGCACATCGGCGATCTCGGCTCGCGCATCGACGGTGACATCCACGGGCTGGAGCTCAGGAATCCCCAGCACGATCATGAGATGGACCGGGGCATGATCCGGGCCCTGGCCCGCAGGCACGACCTCATCCTGCTCACCAACAGCGACGCTCATTCGCTGGCGGACATCGGCACCTACTACAACGAGATCGAGGTTGACGATCTCTGCGCCCGGGCCAGGCCGATATGAACAGTGCCTGCCTCCTGGGCCTGTGTGGACCGGCAACCCCGCTGCCGGCGGTCTAGCTCTGTGATTCCCGGGCCCGCTGACCCGCTGTGGCCGGAGTGGTGTCCCACCGCCGGCCTTCGTCATCATACCAGCAGGCGTTCCAGACGAAGGTGTAGACCGATGTCCTGGGTGTCCCGGTGAGCAGGGGCTGCATCTTCCGGTCTATATCCTCTCTCTGCCGGCTGCTCTCCCACATCCGCCACAGATCGACGTCCAGCCAGGTGCTGAGGACCAGCCACAGAGACGGGTCGTCCACCGACCGCAGGGTCTCGCCGGAAACGTAGCCCCGCTGTGCTATGGCCTTGCCTCTCAGTTCCACCAGCAGATTTTCCAGCTCCGCTTCCTTCCCCGGACGGCAGTGCCTCTCGATGATAACCCTCACCATCTGCGCGCCTCCTTTCACCTGGTCAGCCTCAACGACTCCATATCCACAGTGTGGGCCGACTCCGAAGCCCCCCGCCGCACGAAGCTGAAGATGGAGACCTGCTGCGGCTCGGACAGCAGGCCGGCTATCTTGGCTTCCATCTTCTGGCGCTCCGAACTCCCCTCCCATGACTTCCATTGTTCGGCACTGGTCCAGGTGCTGACCACCAGCCACACCGCTGGATCGTCGGCTGATCTGAGCGTCTCCCCGGAGATGTAGCCCTTCTGCCTCATGGCATTGGCTCTCAGCCCCAGCAGGGCCTTCTCCAGATCGGCCTCCCTGCCCGGCCGGCAATGTCTCCTGATGATCACCCGTACCATCTCTCCTCCCTTCGGTCCTCGCGCCGCAAGCCCTGGCTCAATGCCCCCATGTCCTCCACGCCGGTCAATCCTGCTCCCGGGCGGGGACCACTGTGCCCTGATCCATCCATTCCCAGCCCAGCGCGGCGGTCCACTCCGCCAGGTCCTGCTGCAATGACCGGTACTCCTTCTCCCGGGCTTCGCGCAGGGTGGCGTTCTCCAGGGCGATCGCCCCCAGATTGGCCACTGCCCCCACGAAGAACGTGTCCGCGGCGCTGAAGTGACGCGTTTCCGCGGTGTAGACACGGATTACCCCCACTACCTCGTCCCTGAGGGTCACGGGCACGCTCAGAATGGAGGCGATCCCCTCCTCCCTGGCCTGCTTCCGGTATTGGATCCGCTCGTCGTCCGCTGCCTTGAGGATGGCCACTGGCCGGCCCTGCAGGGCTTCGGCCATGCTCCTGTCGGCGGATACCGGGCCCTTCCGCATGTACCGATCACTCAGCCCGAAGGCCGTCCGGTGCACCAGCGTCTTCTTGTCCGGGGCCAGGAGCATCAGCGAGCAGGCCTTGGCCTCCATGGCCCGGGCCACCATCTCCACCATTGCTCGAAGCACGTCGTTCGGATCTCGTGCTGAGTTCACGGCGCTGGCGACTTCGTACAGGCTCTGGTAGTACTTCTCCTCGATCACGTTCGTGGTCCCCACGACAACCCCCTCTCCGCCCCGGTCAGCAGGACTCCCGCCGTGCAGACTGCCCGGTTGGCACTCCCGGTGCGCTGGCAGGCTACCGGCATTCCGCCCGCGACGGTGCGTTTCTCCCACCAAGCACTTTCAGGATAGAGTCCTGAAAGTACCAATCCCAGACTATTTGTACCACGGAATGGGCCGGAATGTCAATGCGGGGACGCGTGTCGCTGGCTGTTCCCGCCGCTGCGGCGCAGGCTCAGACCGGGCTACCCTGCCGGCTGGGCGAAGGAGACCACTGTCTTCACCGCCCGGTGTCTCCCCTTGCTCAGGTTGACTGCGATCATTCTGCGGTACTCGCCGATGGGGAAGACATGGGTCACCATCGGCTCCAGGCGGACCTTCTTCTGGATGGTCATGTCCATGGCCGTTTCGAAGGCGTGCTTCGTGGTGCCGTTCAGGGTGTTGTAGCCGTAGACATAGGCCCCTCTCAGCGTCTGGAGCTTCAGCCACAGCGGGGTCAGGTCGAGCCTGGCCTTCGAGCCGATGCCCACCACGCTCAGCGATCCCCCCGTGGCCAGGGCCCTCATCCCCGAGTTGAGCGTGGCACTGCTGGCCACGGTGTCGAAGATCCTGGAGAAGCCTCCCATCAGGATGTCCTCACCCAGCGTGGGCTTGTAGGCCAGTGCCCCGGTGATCCCTGCCGTGCCCCCGAGGATGTCCCCGTCCGTGATCAGGTGGTTTGCCCCTGCCTGGACCGCCAGCTCGCTGTGGAACGGCGATGGCTCCGCCACGGCGATGAGGCAGCCGATGCCGAGGGCGCGGATGGACTGGATGATGAGGCTGCCCAGCACGCCGGCGCCGATGACCAGCACGCGGTCGTCCCCGTCAGGCCTGTTGTCCAGCACTGCCTGTAGGGCTGCCGCCAGCGGCTCGATCAGGGCTCCCTCCTTGAGGGACAGGCCCTGCGGCAGCCTGAAGACTTGGCTGCGGTGGGCTGCGAAATGGGGCGCGAACCCACCCCCGACGTCGGAGCACAGTCCCAGCAGCAGCCCCGGGGACAGGCTGCCTTCGGCGAAGTTCTGGCAGTTGCCCGGACGGCCTGTGCTGCAGGGTCCGCACGGGGGAGCGATGCCCCTGGTGGGGCAGTTCAGGTACGGGGCCACCGTCACCCTGTCCCCCACGCTGATGTCGCTCACCTCGGAGCCGACCTCGGTGATCTCCCCGCTCACCTCGTGGCCCATGGTGCACGGAAACGACGTGAAGGGCGTGGCCGTCGGTGACTCCCTGAGCAGGATGAGGTTCAGGTCGCTGCCGCAGAATCCGCAGAAGGCTGTCCTGATCTTCACCCATTCGGGGGATGGCAGCGACGGCTCGGGCACGCCAGCCAGACGGATGGTGGCCAGGGGTCCCTCATAGCAGGGCCGGAGGGAAAGCCGGGCCAGCGCTTTCAGCAGGGCATACTGGGGCACGGACACTGAGAAACGCAGAGCCTGCATATTCCGGTCTTCTCCTCAAGCCATCTGTTGAAGCGGCACCCGGATCTGGCGGGGGAAGTCTTGCACCAGCATCGCACCGATCACTCGGGCATCTCGCAGGTCGCGCCGGCCACGTCGCAGCCCTCCATCCAGATGCTGTCCAGCAGCACGCCGTCGGGGGGCAGGAGGTGGACCTCCTGGTCCACGATGACATCCACCACTGCCGGCAGGCCGGAGTCGGCCGCCCGGCGCAGGGCCGGCCCTATCTGGGCCGGCTCGGTCACTCGCTCGCCGTGGCAGCCCAGGGCCTGGGCCAGTCTGTCGTAGCGGGCATCGCTGAAATCCACGCCGCAGTGGCGTTCGTTGTAGCCCAGCTTCTGAACGCACCTGATCATGCCCCAGCGGCGGTCATTGGCAATGACGACCACAACCGGAGCCTTCTCCCGCGCGGCGGTCTCCATCTCCATGGCGTTGAAGCCGAAGGAGCCGTCTCCGCTGATGCAGTACACCGGCAGGTCCGGACGGGCCAGCTTGGCCGCGACGGCGTACGGCACCCCTGTCCCCAGGTGTCCGGAATCGGCCGCCCAGAGGAATGACCGGGGTTCGTAGATGCGGTTCTGGTAGTAGGCCCACACTGCGGCATTGCCGCCGTCCACGACGCTGATGGCGTTCCTGGGGAAGAACTGCCGCACTTCGCGCATGAGCCGCAGGGGATGGATGGGCACCCCATCGGAGCGCGCCCCCTCTGACCAGCCATCAAGCCAGTTGCGCTGTCCCTCGCGGGCGGACTTCAGGCCGGGGTTCTCCGGACGGGGCTTGGTCCGCCCCTTCACGGCCTGCAGGAGTGCCCGCAGTGTGCTCCGGGCATCACCCGGCAGGGCCAGATCCACCTGCCGGTTCAAGCCTATGTTGAGGGGTTCGATGTCCACCTGGATCAGCCGCTGTGTGCCCGGACTGCCCCACAGCGGTGCCCTGCCCCAGTAGTCCAGGTCTCCCAGGCGGCCTCCGACCAGCAGGACGGCATCTGCCTCTGCCTGGACCTTGTAGGCGCCCGGGGCGGCCTGAATGAGGCACAGGGGATGGTCCTCCGGAATGGCCCCACGCCCGCCCAGGCTGGTGGTCACCGGTGCCGACAGGTACTCCGCCAGTTCCAGCACTTCCGCCCACGCGCCGGATCGCAGCACGCCTCCCCCCGTGTGGATCAGAGGCCAGGCCGCCGCCACCAGCATGTCAGCCGCCTGCTCGATCAGGGCGGCGTTGGCCGCAGGAGGCGTGGTGGCCCGGTAGCGCCCCGGGGGCAGTATGGGATGCTCCGCGGTGTCCACCTTGTCGCACAGCACGTTGGCGGGCAGGTCGAGATAGACCGGCGCTGGACGGCCGGACATGGCCGTCCGGAAGGCGCTCTGCACCAGACGCGGCATTCTCCTGGCATCGTTCACTAGGGCTTGCCACTTGGTCACGGCTGCCATCAGAGTGACTTGATCCAGGCCCTGCGATGAGCCGGTGTCGGGATAGCAGCGCCATGTCTGATTCTGCGCCCCGAGGATGATCACGGGGATGGAGTCGGCCCAGGCCGGGTAGACCCCCGGGACCAGATCCGCCACGCCCGGCCCCACTGTGCCAAGACAGACGCCGGGCTGGCCGGTGACCCGTGCCCAGGCGTCGGCCATGTGAGCCGCCGCCTGTTCATGACGGGTGGTGATGAACCTCAGCCTGTCTCCCCCCAACCGGTAGACGGCGTCGGTTATGGGATTGCACTGGTCTCCGGGAATGCCGAAGACGTAGCGGACGCCCTCCTCCAGAAGGCAATGCACCAGAGCTTCTGCCCCACTCATGAGAGCCATTGGCCTGTCCCTCCTTGTCGTTCGCTTGATGGCGGTGAACGGCCGGGTGGTCCCCGCCGGGTGCGACCGGCATCAGCCTTGGAACATAGATGGCGGCCGGGTATCGGCCTGCCATGGTTGTCTCTCTGCCCCATGTCACGCCGCGAGGGCGTTGGGCCCTGGATGCTGAGATTCCCGGCCTCGATAGTGGTCTGTGCCGGGACTGGCTGCATTATAGCACACCCCGTCGTGCCTGGAGGCACCTTCTTCTTGACCGTAGGCTGCCTCTTGATTTCATCTGGTATAATCTGGCCAGCGCGAGCAGGCGCGAGCGGGGGTACGGAATGGCGCCGTCCCGCGGCTCGCCCGCTGCGGCAGATGAAGCGCGAAAGGAGGGAAAGAGGTCGTGAAGAAGTACTTGGCTGAGCTGATCGGGACCTTCGTCCTGGTCATCGGGGGCTGCGGGAGCGCCGTGATCGCCGGGGAGTACATCGGCACTGCGGGCGTCGCCGTTGCCTTCGGATTGACGGTGCTGATCATGGTCTATGCCATAGGCAGGGTGTCGGGTTGCCACATCAACCCCGCCATTACCGTGGCCATGCTGGTCGCCGGCAAGGTCAAATCCAAAGACGCCGTATTCTACATCGTTGCCCAGTGCATCGGCGCCATCATCGCTGCGGCGGTGCTGTGGGCCATCGCTTCTGGTCTGGACGGCTATTCCCTGGACGAAGTTGGCCTGGGCCAGAACGGCTATGGTGATGGCTCGCCTGGGTACACCCTGGGAGCCTGTTTCCTCTTTGAGGCGGTGTTCACCGCCATATTCCTCTTCGTCATATTCGGCTCGACCCACAAGTCCGCCCCCGCCGGATTCGCTGGCATATCCATCGGGCTGGCGCTGACCCTGATCCACCTGGTGGGCATTCCCATAACCGGGACCTCGGTCAATCCCGCCAGGAGTCTGGGACCCGCGGTCTTCGTCGGTGGTGACGCCCTCAGCGAGCTGTGGCTGTTCATCGTCGCCCCCCTGGTCGGCGCCATCGTGGCCGCCCTTGTCTGGAAGGGGGTCTTCGAGCAGGAGTAGCCGGGTCCGCTCGAACCATCTGCTGTTCCTGCCCCGCGCGGCCGGCCGCCCCCGCCGGTGGCTCCGGCTTCCGGTCTGGTCGGGATGAAGTCACTGCGGGATAGCGTCGCTGCTGCAGCCTTCGCTGCGCGCGCCTCATGGCAGGCCCTGTCCCGGTGGTTTCCTGCCCTGTAGGAGGACGCTCGGCTGGCCTCCGCCTCGCCTACCTGCTAACCTATGGTCTCACTGGCTGCCGGAATTGCCCGCCCCGCTAGAGAAGAGCAGACGCTTTGAGTGACCACAAGAGAAGCCACGCGGTGGTGATGGTCTCGTTCTCCTTCGCCATCGCCTTCATGCTTCACCTGTTGCTCTTCTGCACCGCTCCCATGGTCACCGTCATCATGGATGAGATGGAGCTGTCGCACGCCGACTTCGGCTTCATCTTCGCGGCAGCCATGATCAGCCTGGTTATCTTCCGCATACCCTGGGGTCTGGTGGGTGACAGAATAGGCTATCTCAACTCCTTCCGTATCGCCCTGCCCCTGGCGGTGGGCTTCGCTGTGCTCAGGGCCTTCTCGCCCGGGTATGCTGTTCTGCTGGTGAGCCAGTTCCTTCTCGGGGTGAGTCTGGCCATGGTTCTCCCCTGTCTGCCCCTCATCGTGAAGGAGTGGGCCACCGGCCGGCCCGGGCTGTCCACCGGCATCTACGTCTCCGGCTTCGCCGCCGGCAACGCCACGGCCCTGGCGCTGACGCCGCAGCTGTTGAAGGTCATGGAGTGGAGGGAGGTGCTGCTGGCCTACAGCGGCCTGGCCGCACTGGTCTGCCTGCTGTGGTTCCCCCTGGCCAGGAGCCGTGGCAGCGGTGACTCCGGCGTGCCGCTGCTGGGCCTTGGCCGGCTGCTCCGGGACAAGTACGTCTGGGTCCTGCTCCTGTTCATGATGGCTGCCATGGGCAGCTACGACACCCTGGCCACCTGGCTGCCCAGGGTGCTGGAGATGAAAGATCTCGACAAGGCGTTGGCCTCGCTGCTGCCCTTGGGCTTCTTCATCGCCGGCCCGGTGGTGGGAACCCTCTCCGACAGGGCCGGCAACAACAGCACCATCGTCGCTGTTTGCGGAGTCCTGGCCGCGGCATCGATTGTGGGTATCAGCTACGCCCCCTTCCCTCTGCTTCTTGTCTGTATCTTCCTGGCTGGGTTCGCCACCATCGGAGTGCTGACAATCAGCCTGACCATGCCTGCGAGGCATGAGCGGCTTTCGCCCGCTGCGGGCAGCGTCGTCGGCCTGACCTCAGCGCTGGGCAACGTCGGCCCCCTGGTCATGCCGGTGCTGTTCGGCTTCCTGATCGACGTCACCGATGGCTTCTATGCCTCGATCTTCAGCGTGGCGGCACTGGCCGGCCTGGCCTTCATTCTCGGATCGAGGATACGCCTGCGAGGCTAGCGGCGGCTGCTCTGGCCGCCCTTTGTGCCCGGCTTCTTGGGCTTTCGTCCCTGGACCTTCACGCTGACCACCGAGCCGGCTATGTCCGCCAGCGACTCCGCGGTCGTCTGCTGATCGCCCAGGACAGCCGCGGCGCTGGGATCGTTGGCCATCAGGTCCACGGGGAACGACGCTTCATCGACGATGCCCACGTCCTCAAACCCCGCCGCCCTGATCAGGGCGAGATACTCGTCCCGCAGGCTGGCCCCGGAGAGACAGCCCACATATGCCGCAATGGAGTTCTTGATGCCCTCCGGCAGCTCCTTCAGCAGGACCAGGTCGGAGATCATTAGCCTGCCCCCTGGTTTCAGCACGCGGTAGGCTTCTCCGAAGGCTCGGCTCTTGTCGAGCACCAGGTTGATCACGCAGTTGGATATGACCACATCCACGGAATTGTCGGCCGCCGGCAGGTTCTCCAGCTCCCCCAGCCGGAACTCCACGTTGGCCTGGCCTCCCTGCCGGGCGTTCCTTCTGGCTGCATCGAGCATCTCCGGCGTCATGTCTACTCCGATGACCCTGCCCGTCTTGCCCACCCTGTTGGCGGCCAGGAAGCAGTCGAATCCCGCCCCCGACCCCAGGTCCAGGACCACCTCGCCCTCCTTCAGCGAAGCCAGGGCGATGGGATTGCCGCAGCCAAGCCCCAGGTTGGCTCCCTCCGGGACCGACGCCAGGTCTTCATCGGCATAGCCGATGCTCCGGCTGATGCTCTCCGCCATGCTGACCTGGCCGCAGCAGGAAGTCACCGCTCCACAACAGGAGTTGCCCGTCTTGACCGTCCTGGCATACCCCTCCCTCACCGCCTTCTTGATCTCTTCTTCCTTCATTTCAACAAACCTCCTTCGTTCTAGAAGATCTCCTTCATCACCGGTCCCAGCACGCTCTTCACCATGCCCGTGAGCGCCTCCACCCGTATCAGAGAGATGCAGCACACCTGCCCCTGCTGCTGCATGGCCACAACAGCCAGTTTGTCGCCGGCCTTGATGCCAGCCTTGTCCCGGATCTCCTTCGGCAGGACCATCTGCCCTCTCTCGTCGATGTTGACCACCGCCTCAACGCTGCAGCAACTCATCGTGCCGTCCCCCAGTGGTGTGCAGGCCGCTTCTCTTGCCCCCTTCATCGGATGTCTTCACCTCCTGTGCCCCAGCTTCGTGGAGACTGCATCAAGGACTCACTGATATATCAGCATATTCTGAATTATTGGCTTTGTCAAGTCGGGATGGTGGTAGCCTCGACCGCCGTGGTAGAATCCCTGTGTCTTCACGGCGCTCGTTTGTGGAACTGCCGGAGACTCCTACGGGAGAAGGGAGGGGCCATGGAGAAGTCGGTGATCATCATCGGTGCCGGTTTCGGTGGACTGGCTGCGGGCTGCTATGGGCAGATGAACGGCTATCTCACCACCATCTTTGAGATGCATGACAAGCCTGGCGGATTGTGCACCGCCTGGCAGCGCAAGGGCTATACCGTCGATAGCTGCCTGCACTGGCTGATGGGCTCGTCGCCCGGAGGGGGAATGTCTGGGTTGCATCCCCTCTGGATGGAACTGGGGGCCCTGCAGGGGCAGCAGGTCGTGGATATGGACCGCTTCTATCAGATCGAAGATGCCAGCGGAAAGGCCTTCACCATGTATACCGATATCGACCGCCTGGAACAGCACATGATGGAACTGGCGCCGGAGGACAGCCGGTTCATCAGACAGTGCACCCGGGCCGTCCGGCGCCTCACTCGCCTTTCCCTTCCTGTGGACAAGCCGCCTGAGATGTACGGTCCCATCGATGGGTTGAAGCTGCTCTTCAAGATGCTGCCCTATCTCGGTGACATGAGGAAGTGGGGCGGCATGACCATGAAGGATCTCGCCCTGCACTTCAAGAACCCCCTGCTCCGGGAAGCCTGGCAGCAGGTATGGATCCCGGAGTTCTCTTCCGTCTTCATCCTGATGACACTGGCCACGATGCATCTGAAGACGTCCGGCTACATCGTCGGCGGTTCCATGAAGCTCTCCCGGGCCATCGAGAAACGCTACCTCGATCTGGGTGGTCAGATCAAGTACAAATCCCGGGTGGCCAAGATTCTGGTGGAGAACGACCGCGCTGTGGGCGTCCGGCTGGGCGACGGCAGCGAGTTCCGCGCTGACTATGTGATTTCGGCTGCCGATGGCCATGCTACTATCTTCGACATGCTTGACGGGAAGTACGTCGATGACAGGATTCGTGGCTACTACCGGGACTTCCCCATCTTCGCCCCGCTGATCTACGTCGGTCTGGGAGTCAATCGTTCCTTTGAGGACTTGCCGCAGATTATCTCCGGGTTGGCCTTCCCCTTGGAGAAGCCGGTGACCATAGCTGGTGACGAAAGGAAATGGCTCAGCGTTCGCGTCCACAACTTCGACCCCACCTTGGCCCCGGCAGGGAAGACGCTGCTCACCGTGATGATGGAATCCAACTTCCCCTATTGGGAGACGCTTCGCCGGGATATGGCCCGCTACCGGGCGGAGAAAGACCAGATTGCCGATACGGTGGTCGATCTGCTGGACGGGCGTTTCCCTGGCTTGGCTTCTCAGGTGGAAATGCGGGATGTGGCCACACCGATCACCTTCCATCGCTACACTGGCAACTGGCAGGGCACCTACGAAGGCTGGCTGATGACGCCGCGGATAGTGACCCTCAATATGAAGAGGACCTTGCCTGGCCTTGATAGCTTCTACATGGCGGGACAGTGGGTCCAGCCTGGTGGTGGGCTGCCCAGCGGTGCCATGACCGGGCGGTACGCCATCCAGATGATGTGCAAGCGGGATGGCAAGCGCTTCGTGGCCACGGTTCCGTAGAGGCCTGGGCTGCTTCAGGTTCTGCCAGCCCTCCCCTCTGCAGTCATGCGCTGTCTCGTCGGCAGTCTGTCCTTCCGCTAGACCCGTGTCAGGGGCCGTGTTCATTCCACCGCGTTGAGAAGTTGACAGAGAACTGGCGAAGTCCTAGACTTGCCACGTTTGTCAAGCGGCAGACGGACACTATGGAACTGAGAGAGATCCTGTGGGTGGTGCTGATCTCAGCCACGCCCATTGGTGAACTGCGAGCGGGCATCCCCACAGCCTATTTCGGTTATGACTTCCCCTGGTACTATGCCTTCCTCTTCTCCGTGCTGGGCAATCTCCTGCCCATCCCCTTCATCCTGCTCTTCCTTGACCGTGTGATTGCCGTCCTGGGCAGAATAGGGTTCCTGGACGGAATCATCAAGTGGGTCTTCGAGCGCACCAGGCGGCGGGGCGAGAGAATCAGCAAGGTGGAAGGAATAGGCTTGGCCCTCTTCGTTGGGGTGCCGCTGCCCGTCACCGGGGGCTGGACCGGCGCACTGATCGCTTTCCTCAGAGGGATGGAGCGCAAGAGGGCCTTCCTCTATATCGCGCTGGGGGTGTTCATCGCGGGAGTGATCGTCACCGCCCTCTGTGTCACCGGCAATCAGGCGTTCCTCTGGCTGAGGGAGGAGTAGCGGGGCCGGCGAAGGTCGCTCAGACAGCTTCGTTCCGTGGAGGCGGTTGAGCCAGCGGCTTCGGCGGACTGCTCACCGAGAATCAGTCAGACCGGCGGAGCCTGTCTGACTCTCCCCGGTGATAGAATGGGCGGAGGACCTGCGCCGGCGAACCGAAGGGAGTCTGGCCTGCCGTGCATGCACGGTGCTTCGTCGGCAGAGGTACAGAGGTCCGGTCTGAAGCAAGGCGGTAGGACTTGAGCAGAAGGCGCAATGCAGACAAGCGCCGGGCGGGCTGCCGGCATTTCCTGGAGCGGGCCGGTTGTGGAGCTGCCCTGCTGGGAGTGCTCGGCAGCTGTGCCGGGGCGATATGGAGTGCCGCCCTGGGTTTCGGGGGCGGTATCGGCGCCCTTTTCGGAGGGCTCGGCTTGGCCGTTCCCGGCTTCCTCCTGGTACCGCTGGGCATAGAGGCCCGCGACCTGGGCTTCCCGCCGGCCTTCTTCTACGTTGGACTGCTCCTCTTTGCCATGCTCCTCGGTGGCCTGATCTGGCTCATCCGCGTGCTGTAGGCGGAGCCGTCCTGCATCCTCCCCTGTATCCCGAACTTGCCATTCTCGCTCCGGCGACTCTGCCTGGCTGTGGCTGGAAGCGCCATGTCCTGAGGGGATAGCATAGGTCCGCGGTGGGCGCGGTTGCGCTGCGCTAGGCCAGGTCGATCTCCACCTTCATGTGGTCCGGACGCGATGCCGAGGCTGTATTGAATGTCAGTGTGGTCCTGGCCGCCTGTCCTGGGGAGCGGGACCCGGCTGCTGGCCAGAGGATCTGTCCGGCCTCCTTGGTGCCATGCGTTCGGGTCTGGTCCATCAGCTTGACTCTGACCACCTTCTCCTTCAGGCTGCCGGGGCTTGCCTCCTGCAGCGTGACGGAGACGTTCCAGAAGTTGGCGGCGTCTCTGGAAAACGACACCCTCTCAACCATCGGGTCGCTCAAGCTCCAGCCTATCTCTCCCATGCTACTGCCTCCTTCCGGCTTCCAGGCCGCAGTCTCTGACTGTTGGTCGCTCAGACCTGCAGCGGGTCACATCCCGCTGTGAGCAGGCGTTGTATGTGTGTCACGGCGGCCATGTCAACCACGTGCTTGCTGTCCCTGTGGCGGCAACTCCCTGAAGCGGTAGCCCAGCCCGCGCTCGCTGAGGATGTACTTCGGGTTCTTGGGGTCCTTCTCGATCTTCTGCCTGAGATAGGTGATGTACAGGCGCACGTACTGATCCTCGTCGCGGTATTCCGTGCCCCAGACCCTGGAGAGCAGGGTTTCGTGGGTCAGCAGCTTCCCGGCGTTGGTGACCAGTTGATACAGCAGACGGTACTCTGTGGGCCTCAGGCGGATCTCCTGGCCGCGGGCGATCACCTTCCGTTGGTCGAAGTTTATCTTCAGCTCTGAGTCAACGACGATGTCCGATCCGCTCGCCGGCGGCGCCGGTTCCGTTCTGCGTAGCACTGCTCTTATTCGGGAGATTAGTTCCCTGGTGCTGAAGGGCTTGGTGATGTAGTCGTCCGCCCCCAGGTCCAGCCCTCTGATGCGGTCGGCTTCATCGCTCTTGGCGCTGAGGAAGATGACCGGCACCTGTGAAGTCTCCCGTAGTCTCTCCAGGGTCTCGAATCCGTCCATGTGCGGCATCATGATGTCCAGGACCACCAGATCGGGCATCTCCTTGGCTGCCCTCTCCAGAGCCTCATAGCCGTCTGATGCTCCCACCACCCGGAAGCCCTCCAGATCCAGGTTCATGGTGATGAACTCCACCATGCGTGGCTCGTCATCAACGACAAGAATGGTCTTGCCCGGGACGGTCATGTCTCGCACTGTCTTTCTGGCCATGTCAGCTCTTGTCCGTCAGAGGCAGCGTGAAGGTGAAGCGCGAACCCTTGCCCGGCTCGCTGGCGGCGGTGATCCGGCCGCCGTGAGCCTCCACAATCGACCGGCAGATGTACAGTCCCAGTCCCACGCCCCGGACATTCTGCACCTGGCTGGCGTCTCCCCTGCGGAACCGCTCGAAGATGCGTTCCAGATCCCTCTGTGGGATGCCCGGGCCCTCATCTTCCACGGCTACAGCTACCTGATCTCCCTCCGCCCACCCGCTGATGACCACTCTGCCGCCCTGCGGTGAGTATTTGATGGCGTTGTCGACCAGATTGGTGATCACCTCCTCCACCCGCTCTGGATCGGCGCGGACCACTGGGAAGTCGGCATCGAACTTCACCTCGAAGGCGTGCTTGCCGGAGGTGGCCTTGAGCCGGCGCACTACCTTGGAGGCGATATCCGGCAGCTGGACCTCCTCCTTCTTCAGTGTCACTGTGCCGGTCTCTATGCGG
>VGOM01000013.1 GCA_016875915.1 Chloroflexota bacterium | reverse complement strand
CAGCGAGCCCTCGTCGCTGGTATTGCTGCTTGACCAGCCGGTGACCATAGCCGATCACACGTATGACAGCATCGAGGCACAGCTCTACGGCTTCGACAGGACCATGGCCCCAGCCGGCAAGGGCACCATCAAGGTTGAGCTCACGGCCAGCTATGCCTACTGGAAGAAGCTCTACGATTCCGACAGAGAGAAGTACAAGCAGGAGAAACAGAAGGTGGCTGACCAAGTGGTCGCCCTTCTGGAGAGTCGCTTCAGCGGCCTGAAGGGCCAGGTGGAGGTCGTCGACGTCTACACCCTGCTCACCTGGGAGCGCTACATGGGCGGCACTCAGGGATGGTTCAATCTGCCCAATCGGAAGCTCGATTTCAGCATGAGAGAAGATCTCTCGGACAAGAAGTTCAAGACCACGCTGCCGGGGCTGTCCAGCTTCTACTTCGTTGGCATATGGGCCACCGCCATGGGTTCTCTGGCCCATAATGCCGCCTCGGGAAAGACGATCATCCGGCGCATCTGTCAGAAAGACGGCAAGGAGTTCAAGACACAGCCGTAGCCGGTGCAGTCCCCGTGCCACAACTTCTGGACCGGCCTTGGGTCCGGCCCGTTTCCGCTGTGGTCGACCGTGCTCGATGGCCACACGTCCCGCATAGCCACCGCCCAAGCCTGTTCCACTCCCACACCGCTCTGGTGCCGGGCCGCGCCAGAAATCGCCGGTCACGACGGAACCCCACACCCATCAACCATGACGGAAGGGTATTGACAAAATCAATGGACAGTGTTACGATAACTGAAGAAAATCAATCAGGATATCAATTATTCTAAGAGGCTATCTAGATGGCAAGGGATTGGCAGGAGCTAACCAGAATGACCCAGGGCAAGCCGGTGACCGTGGAACGCGTACGCGTGGTCGACGAGGAAATTGCCATTGAGGGCAGTTTCGCGCTTCCCCGGCTGGCCAGTCTGTCCGCCGAGGACCAGGTCTTCGTCGCCGCCTTCGTCCGCTGTCACGGCTCGATCAAGGCCATGGAAGAGATGTTCGGCATAAGCTACCCCACGGTGAAGAACCGGCTCAACCGCATCGCCCGGCGGCTTGAGTTTGTGGAGACCGTGGAGGTCTCACCGGATGAAGAGGCGCTCAGTGGCCTCGAGCGCGGGGAGATCTCTGTCGAGGAGGCCCTGAGGAGGTTGTCAGGATGAAGCGACCGCCCATGCTGATGCACATGAGAGTCGAAGGCCATGGACGGGCATTCGGCCTGTGGCTACCGCTCTTCCTGATGCTGCCACTGGCGCTGGTGGCCCTCATCCTGCTGTGCCCGCTGATCCTGGTGACCACGGCCATCCTGTGGCCCAGCGGCTGGGGGAGGAGGGCGTGGCTCACGCTGAGGGCCTCGGTAGATATGTTCTGCGCCATGCGCGGCCTCAGCATCGATGTCCACAGCGGCCGTCAAAGCATGTCCGTATCCGTCGTCTAGCCGAGTGAAGGAGGACCAAGCCATGTCAGACAACAAGAAGAAGATCCTGGAGATGCTGGCCAAGAACAAGATCAGCGCCGACGACGCCTATCGCCTGCTCAGTGCCATCGATGGCGGGGAGGGCAGACGCGAGGGCGCTGGCAGGGCAGAGACCGCTGTGAATAGCAGGGCCAAGTACCTGCGTGTCACCGTGCTGCCCAACCCGGAGAGCGAGAGGTCCGGCAGCTATGACCGGGTGAACATCCGGGTGCCCATGTCACTGATCCGCGCTGGCATCAAACTGACCTCTCTGATACCATCTGAGGCCCGGGACAAGGTGAACCTGGCCCTGCACGAGAAGGGCATCGACTTCGATGCGCGTAACATGAAGCCTGAGGACATCGAGGAGCTGATCGGGGCTCTGAGCGACCTTGAAGTGGATGTCGTCAGCAAGAACGGAGAGAGCGTCAAGGTCTTCGTTGAGTGAAGAGGGCTTTGGAGAGCGAATGCAGGCCGCCGCAATGGTGGCCGTAGCGAGGAGGTGTTCTGATGGCAGAAGGAAACAACCAGTATCCGGCGAGCCTGTTGGTTGACTATCCCGACCGCGAACTGAACCGCGTGACCTCGTTCTTCCGTCTCATCGTCATCATCCCCATAGTCATCCTGCTGTGTCTGGTCACTGGGGCTGACTTCAGGTGGGGACAGGATCCCGGATGGGTCTGGAGCTTTTCCGCCGGCGGAGTGCTGTTCCTGGCCACCGTGCTCATGCTGGTCTTCAAACGGAAGTACCCCCGCTGGTGGTTTGACTGGAACGTCGCCCTGACCAGGTTCAGCGCCAGGGTGGGAGCCTACCTGGCCCTGCTCAGGGATGAGTATCCATCAACCGACGAAGAGCAGGCAGTCCACATCGAGATACCCTATCCCGATGCCCAGAAGGACCTCAATCAGTGGCTGCCGCTGGTCAAGTGGTTGCTGGCCATTCCCCACTACATCGTCCTCTTCTTCCTGGGCATCGCTGCAATCTTCGTGGTGATACTCACCTGGTTCGCCATCCTGTTCACCGGCCGCTATCCCAAGGGGCTGTTCGACTTCGTGGTCGGCGTGATGCGGTGGTCGCTGAGGGTCTTTGCCTACGCCGCTCTCCTGACCACGGACAAATACCCGCCGTTCACCCTGAGGGATCAGGCCCTATAGTCGTCGCGGCAGCGCAGGTTCTGCCAAGGAGGGTATGATGAAAGAAGCGTCTATCGGAGGCACTCTCTGGTTTGCCGGCTGGTTGTTCAGCATCGGCTTCGCCCACCTAGCCTGGTGGAAGATCATCCTGGGCATAGTGGTCTGGCCATACTTCCTGGGCACCCATCTCGGCTAGGCGAATCCGGGGCTTCCCCCGGGGAAAGCCGAGGGGACCATCGGGCAACTGCTGGCCGTGACCCGGCCGCCGGGCGGCGTAGTAGGAGATCTTCAACCGGCGGACGCCCCGTCCCCGGTCGCCAGTCACGGCTACACTACTTGTGCCGCAGTTTGAGCTCGACTCTCGCACTGGCCGCGCAGCCATTCAGAAGACCCCTGAGGATCCCTGCCCGTGTCTTGGCATCCATCGTCCTGACCTTGGCCTGGCCGATTTGCCCCTGCACTTGCCGCAGTGATTCCTCCAGGGCCGCCACCGGAAGCAGCGCTGCAGCCGTGCAGTAGAAGCTCTTCGATCTGCCGTCGTCGAACTTCTCAAGCATGGTCTGAAGCAGGGCCATTCGCTTCTCCTGCTGCTCCCTGAATCGCTCCAGCCCCGTCTCCCTCATGGAGCTGAGGTTGACTAGGGCCATCCGGTGAGTCACGAAGGAATCCCCTCCAACCCAGGAGTCGAATCTGGAGCAGGGGAATTCATCACACTCGGCACAGACTTCCAGCTTCCTCTGTTTCACGCAGCAGGTGATGAATCCGCAGGAGGGGTGTTTCTCGAAGAAGTCGGGGCCGGCGCATCCCGGACACCGCGAGCTGCCCGCCGTGTAGTACCTCGGACACAGCCCGCAGTCAATACCGCAGCAGCCGATAGTGGGGAATCTCTTCTCCGGGCGTTCCTTCATGACATCTTCACTCGTTCGTTGCCCGCCAACCGTCTCTCACAGGGGCAGCTCGCACGACAGCATACGTCCGGGCTAGCTCACAGCCAAGGGATCTTCACCTTGTGGCAGTACTCAGTCCAAGCAGTGCCAAAGGTCTTCGCCAGCATCTCCTCTTCTTCAGGCGAGAAGAGTCTGGATCCAACGAACAGGACAGCGCCGATCAGGGCTCCCAGCCACGTGTTGAACAGGAAGCCGATCCAAGGAAGCACCAGCAGCGCCACACCCGTGTACAGTGGGTGCTTCACCAAGGAGTAGGGGCCGTCCGTTATCAACTCCTTCCTGGGCACTCTTGTCAGGATCAGGACCACGGACCAGATCCAGATGGTCACCCCCGGGACCAGAATGACAACGGCGGCCACCCTCAAGGCCGTCGACGGGCCGCCAACGCTGAACGCAGAAGGGAATACGATATTCAGTGCCAAGCCAACAACAAGGAACGGCAATGTGAGCAATCCGATCTTCTCTCCGCTTCCCACCAGTGTCTTCAGCTTCATATTCCCTCCTTCCGAGCCGCCCCTTGACATCCTAGATCTTCCGCTCGGTGTCCACTTCGGGCTTCAGAGGCACCCCTTTCCCAGCACGTCAGTAGTTGTACCACTTCCGTAGTCGCAAATGCCACTCTCAGTCCTCCCTTCCAACGCCCGGTCAGCGGGGGCTCGAGTCGGTTCGAGCAGGTCATACTTGGCAGAAGACGGAACACCAGCCTCTGAACTCGCCTTCAGCCTAACAGCGGCGACCCGGGAAGTGGTAAAACTATGGGGGTAGGTACGGCAGTGGCGGGCTACAACCCTCAACACAAGGCGGTTCTTGATGACCTGCTCCTGGGCCACCCGCTTGTACGCTCCGGCAGGATGTTCGGCTTCCCGGCCTACTACGCCGGGAGGAAGCTCTGCATCTGCCTGTATGAGCAGGGCGTTGCCGTCAGACTCCCCGAGCAGTCGGCCGCGGATCTGTTGCGTGCAGATCGGAACGCGGTCCCGTTCCAGCCAATGGGAAGGCCGAAGATGCGCGAGTGGGTCCAGATCAACCTGAGTCATTCGGAGGAATACCGGCGGTACAAAGCCGTGTTCGAGGAATCCGTCCGTCACGTCCTGGCGCAGCAGAGGGGGAATCCATGAACGAGGCGGCCCACTGCCCTGGGTTCACCCTGAACTGGCTGGGGAGAAGGGAGGAGTCGGATGTCACAGAAGCTGAGCGATCTCTTGTTGGCGCTGGAAAGGGATGCCGTGCTGGAGACTGTCAAAGGCAGGCTTGGGACCAACGAGGATCCCCTCCGGGTGCTGGAAGACTGCCGGAGCGGCATGACTCTGGTGGGCGAACGATTCCAGCGAGGCGACTTCTTCCTGGCCGAGCTGATTCTGTCGGCCGAAATCTTCAAAGACGCGGCTGCCATCATCGAGCCGCGTCTGTCGCGGGCCAGGGCCGACCATAGTAGGGGCAGGGTGCTGGTCGGCACGCTCATGGGGGACATCCACGATCTTGGCAAGAACATCCTGATCACCCTTCTCAGAGCTCACGGTTTTGAAGTGAAGGATCTTGGCGTCGATGTCCCACCCTCTGTGGCTGTCGAGAAGGTCAAGGAGTCCAAGGCGCATTTCGTCGGATTCTCCGCCCTGATCACCACCGCGTTCCCCAATATGAAACAGGCGGTGACCCTTCTCCAGGAAGCAGGCTTGCGGGGCCGCGTCAAGGTGATGATCGGCGGCGGGGTCACCACCCCGGAGGTACGGGACTACGTGGGCGCGGACTTCCAGACGACGGATGCTATGGAAGGCGTGGCCTACTGTCTGAAGACGACGGGAGGCAAATAGGATGGCCGGAGAGGGGATGAGTGGGACCGAGCGCCTGTGGGCGGCGATCAGGCTCGAGAAGACAGACCGGGTACCCATTGTGCCCACTCTGCTGGCGGAGCCGGCAGCCCACCTGGCGGGGATAACGCGGGCGAAGGTGGCTGCGGACAACGCCCTGGCCCTGGATGCCATCCTCCAGGTGTTCGACGATTACGGCGGCTGGGACTCGATCTATCCCGGATCGTACACCCCTCAACAGCTCCAGGCCTCCAACGTGAATCCGATGAAGGTGCGGATACCCGGCCGGGATCTGCCCGATGACTACATGTGGCAACTGGTGGAGGAGGAGATCCTACAACCCCAGGACTACGACAGGATATCCGAGATGGGCATCGACGGCTTCTACTACCAGGACTACCTGGGACGGATCAGCAGTCTGTCCACGGACGACGTCAACCGGGAGATACTCGCCCTCTTCACCACGTTCCAGAGATTCCTCACGGAGTGCCAGAAGAGGAAGGTCAAGCCCTTCTTCATGGGCAACGGCATGCACCCGTTCTTCACCCTTTCCCTGATGCGCTCCATGGTGGGCTTCACCAAGGACCTCTACTATCACCCGGAGCCGGTGGAGCGCGCCATCAGGCGGATGACGGCGGATCTGATCGCCCACCAGATACCTCTGACCAAGGAATCGGGCCTGGGGACCTGGCTGTTCACCGAGGAGCGTGCCTCGGGCTACTTCTATCCACCCGCCGTTTTCGAGAGGTTCTGGTGGCCCTACACCAAACAGGTGGTCGATGCCTTCTGGTCGGAGGGGCTGGTGACCATATTCCACCTCGATCAGCGCTGGGACAAGAACATCCCATACTTCCGCCAGTTGCCCAGGGGATCATTCATTCTGGAGCTGGACGGGAACACGGACATCTTCGCTGCCAAGGAAGTCCTCAGAGGCCACGCCTGCTTCCATGGCGATGTCCCGGCGGCTCTCCTCTCCGTAGCCAGGCCGGAGGATGTCCACGCCTACTGCAGGAAGCTGGTGGAGCTAGTCGGCGACGATGGCGGCTTCATCCTCGGCAGTGGCTGCAGTGTGCCCTGCAATGTTGAGCCCGGCAACTTCAAGGCCATGCTTGAGGCAGGCAGAGGCGCCAGGGGTTGAACGACACCAGCCGCACTCGGGAAGCAGCCCGCCGGCCTACGGCACCCGACACCGGGCCGCGGCCTAGTCCGCCAGTATCTTCTGCTCCAGCAGCTCGTCCACCGCTCCCCTGACCTCTTCCTTTCTGCAGGCTACACTCCACTGTACCTGAGGAAGGTCGAGCAATCCCCAGTGTCTCTCTGTCCCCCTGCCCGCAGCAACCACGAAACAGCCTGTCTCACGGTCTTCAGCGATCCGGATCAGCCCTCTGTTCATCAGCCCCTTGGTGTCCCGGGACTCTGTCAACCGTGAGACCACGTATCGAAGACGGGCCCACAGGCTCGGCTTCGGGCCTGCGGCACCCTCAAGCTCCCTCAGATGCCGCAGGAGCCTTCTCTGTGAAGCCTCATGCTGGTACATGCTTTCCTTGTGTTGAACGTAGACCGAAAGAGAGAATCGATCGTGCATCATGGCCTTCCTCCCTGTTGCTCTCGCAGTTCAATGGACTGCCTCTGAACGCCACCCTTGCGTTTGGATACGGAGGACGGGCTCACGCCGGTGGGTCCAGTCATCTGGGACCGGATGAGCTGTCCGAGCACCCGCACACCGCGCTCAATCTGTCCCTCGCTGACCGCAGCGAAACCCAGCCTTGTGAAGCCCTGATCGGAAGGCTCAACAAAGAAGATCTCCCCTGGAGCGAAGTTCACTCCCGCCTCCAGGGACTCCCGCCGCAATCTGCTGACGGACGTGCCCGGCGGAAGCGAGACCCACATCACGAATCCTCCATCGACGACGGACCACCTGGCCTCTTCAGGGAAGTGCCGGCGAAGCGCAGCTATCATGGCCGATTGACGCCGTCTGCAGAGGAGACTCACTCGCCTCCAATGCTTCTGCGTTGCCCCACTTGCCAGATACCTGCACAGCGCCATCTGCATGAGATTTGACGAACATAGATCCGCCCCTCGCTTCAGTGCTATCAGGCGCTCTCTGAGTTGCCCCCGCGCCACTGAGTAGCCCAGCCTCAGTGTGGGCATCAGTGACTTGGAGAAGGTGCCTACATGGATTACATCTCCGTGTCGATCGAAGGCGGCAAGGGGCTGTGGGATGGGGCTGCCAAAACGGATCTCCCGCATGTAGTCATCCTCCAGTACGGGAACTCCGTGCTCATGCGCCAGCGTCACCAGCTCCTTGCGCCTTGCCGCGCTCATCACCACGCCCGTCGGATTGTGGAAGGTGGGAATGGTGTATATCAGCTGTGGGGACTCCCTCTCCAAGATCTGCCCGAGGATGTCGGTCCGCATCCCCTCAGAATCCATGGGCACTCCCATGATCCTGGCCCGCCGTATCCTGAAGGTGCGCAGCGCACCTGAGTAGGTGGGCTCCTCAACGATGACTATGCCGCCGGGTTGCACCAGAGCCTGGCACAGGAGGTCGATGGCCTGCTGCGCGCCGGAGGCTATGATCACCTCCTCTGCTTCTGTCCTGATCCCCAGGCGGCGCAGGTACTGCGCCAGTGTCTGCCGCAGGGGTAGATGTCCCTCTGGAGTTCCGTAGTCAAGCGCAGCGCCGCCTTCTTCACGTAGCACTCCCCGCAAAGCACTGTCGAATTCCTTCACTGGCATCGCATCGAGGTCGTGTCGCAGCACATTGAACGGTATCAAGTCGCCATTCCGGGCAGGCAGCAGCGGATCTGATCTTCCGCCCTCTCCGTCCAAGATAGGATCATTGTCCAGCAGTTCCTGCCACTTGGGCTCCGAGCCCGCCGCTGCCTCGGCGGCCCGCATTCCGGTTCCCCACAGAGGCAGGACGAAGACCCCGCGCCTCGGATCGCCCTGGACAAGGCCATCGGCCTGCAGTTCCTCGAATGCATTCGTCACTGTTATCCGGCTCACTTCAAGGTCTCTGGCCAGCCGTCTGGATGACGGCAGGCGAGTCCCGGAAGGGATTGAACCCCCGACGATGCCGGACTGCAGGGCCTCCTTTATCTGCAGATACATTGGCTTCTCGCTGTCCCGTCTCATTGTCACAGCCATCGCCTCACCTTCCTCGTGAACATCACCGTCAGTGACTTGCTCCGCCCAATCTGGTATTAGCAGACTACCACCATTTCACACCAATTGGTATATCCAGTTTTCGACGGATCGTTGAGGCCAGACTGACCCGCGAAACGCCATGCACCCACTCGCTGGTGACTCGATCTGTGACATGGCGCATGCGGCTCTCTATCTGGCAGTGGAACGAGAGACTACCTCTAGGTCGCTTGTGGCGCCAAGTGTGACCACGGGAGCACTGCGGGGGATGAATGTGCCTACAGACCGACTCCCGCGCTCAGCGGTCTTGAGTGGTGCTGAGAGTCAATGATGGGGGCAATGAGGAATCAGTCCCCAGTGCCAAGGGATTTGCGGAATAGGACACGCTGGTCTCCGTGTGTTCGAAGTCTCGACAGGACAAGGGGCGGACATGAGTGACGCCTACCCGGCCCCGTCGATCACCCCGTCATTCTGAAACCTAGCGATCTCCGTCTCGCTGTAGCCGCCGATATCTCTCAGAATCTGCGCGGTATGCTCGCCCAGCCGGGGTGCGGTGAATCCGATGGCGGCCGGCGTTTCGCTGAACTCAACGGGATACGCCGGCACCTTGATGTCGCCGAATAGACGGTGACTCGTGTCGACTATGTAGCTGTTGGCTGTCACCTGGGGGTCTGTGGCCAGTTCGAGCGTGGTATTGACTGGAGAACAGAAGATGTCGCGTTCTGAGAAAGCCCGGAGCCATCGATCACGGGGCCTGACAATGAAGACCTCGTCCAGAAACGCAATGAACTCATCTCGATGTTCGAACATCTTGTCCCTGTTCCCGAACCTGGGATCGTGCTCCAACTCCGCGTGATCGATGGCCTGGCAGAAATCCCTCCATGCCGTCGGCTGGTGGGACAGCGTTATGCAGAGCCACTTGCCATCCTGGCATCTGTAGCAATTGCGCAGCGGATCGGTGGACTTCCTCTGGTGGCGCGGCGCATCCTGACCCATGATCAGGGCGGTGAGGACGTTGAAATACTGGAGGAACATGGCGGAGCTCAGCAATGACACCTTCAGTTCCTGCCCCAGCCCGGTGCGCTCTCTGACATAGAGGGCTGTCATGATGGCGTGGCTGGCAGTGATGGCCGTGATCTGGTCGATCAAGCCAAACTGGGCGATAAGGGGCGGCATATCGGGCTCGCCCACGGCCCACATAAGTCCTGATCTGGCCTGACCGAGGAAATCAAAACCTCCGGCCTCCCTGTCGGGGCCTCTTGATCCGAAGGCGGAGACGGCAGCGTATATCAGCCCGGGATTGACCTCCCGCAGATGCGCGTAGGTCATGCGCTGGTCATTCACGGCTTTGGCGCGGAGGTTGGTCAAGAATATGTCGCACTTCGAAACGAGGCGGTAGACGATCTGCTTGCCTTCCTCCTTGCTCAGATCCAGGGCAATGCTCTTCTTGTGGCGGTTGGCTCCCTCATAGAATGTGCTGTGACCGTCCTTGGCCACGGGGAAGTTGCCGAAACGTAGCAGCATGCGAATGGGGTCGCCGGTCTTGGGCAGCTCTATCTTGATGACTTCGGCTCCCAGATCGCCTAGGATCGCAAGGGTCCCCGGGCCGGCGTGAAACGCTCCCCACTCCAGAGCCCGAATGCCTTTGAGCGGCTGGTTGCCGGAATGACTGTCACCCATACTTCGTCCTTTTGGCTCCTTTCCAGGATTCGGTACGCCGTACGCTCGATGAATCACGTAGCCAGTGAGAATGGTAGTCCTGAGGCGGGATGTTGGCAAGAGACAAGACTAGCCCAAGTGGGCTGCGTCACGCAGAACTGTGAACGAGCAGCAAGGAATCTGCTGAGCTTCGCCGAATCTTGCAGGGAGTTGTTGGGCGATACCGGACTGGCACTAGGTCCGCACTATGACCAGCGATGAGGGAGACAGCGGACTATCATGATCCAGATCATGGTGAATCAACTCCTCTCGTACTACAATGGGATCATCACAAAGAGAGGCGAGCCCTGATTGTGCCGCCGGTGGACGGGAGGTTCGAGCATGAAGACCAAGGCATTGCGGAAGATCGTCAAGATAGATGAGGACAAGTGCAACGGCTGCGGGGTCTGCGTCCCAGCCTGTGTCGAGGGGGCCCTCCGGATAGTCGACGGCAAGGCCAAGCTGGTCAGCGAGACGTACTGCGATGGCCTTGGCGCCTGCCTCGGTGAATGCCCCATGGACGCCATAACCATCGAGGAGAGGGAGGCGGAGGAGTTCGATGAGGAGGCCACGAAGCACCATCTGGACGAATCGGAACACGACCACGAAGGCGACAAGCTCCCCTGTGGCTGCCCATCGGCCACCGTCACCCGCTTTGAAAGGGCGTGCGCCCGTCCGTCCGCGACAGAGACTGCGGACCAGCCATCAATGCTAGGCCACTGGCCGGTGCAGCTAACCCTGGTGCCACCGACAGCGCCGTTCCTCAAGGACGCCGACCTGCTCCTGGTGGCCGATTGCGTCCCGTTTGCCTATGCCGCATTCCACCAGCGCTTCCTGGCCGACCGGGCCCTGCTGGTGGCCTGCCCCAAGCTGGACGACTACCAGGCTCACCAGAGGAAGCTGACAGAGATCCTCCGCCAGTCCCGCGTCAGGAGCCTCACCGTCCTCCGCATGGAAGTGCCCTGCTGCTTCGGACTGACCCGCATGGCTCAGCAGGCCATCGCCCTGAGCGGTAGGGAGATTCCGCTGGAGGAGATCGTCATCGGGGTGAAAGGCGACCTCAAGTCCTGACCCCCCGGCAACCATTGGTTGCGCCAGGGGGGCGAACCCCAGGCCTTTCCCCCGCATCCCTCCGCCCAGGCCTGCCACCTGGGCACCTCGCTGAGCCGCTGGCCTTCGGCAAACGCCCGGATTGAACTTTTGCCGGCCCGGTTTCGTCTATATGGGCAAGAAGGGCAAATAGCCACATTCGCCGGAGGTGAACACCAATGAAGAGGGAGTATGTCAGGAAGTTATCGTATTTCGCATTGCTGATCGCTTTCGTGGTGGCCCTGGCCATCGGACTGACCAGGCCGCAGACTCCACAAGGAAGCAGCACAACCACGGACCTGCAGCGGTTCGCGTCCTACGAGGACCTGGCCGATTTCGTCAAGAATGCGACGCCGTATCCCTACTACTACACCAATGACTGGCGCAACGGTCCTACGCTCGGGATAGCAGAGGACGGCAAGGCCTGGGCCTCACTGGCCCCGGAATACTCAACGACCAACATCCAGGTTGAAGGTGTTGATGAGGCGGACATCGTCAAGACGGACGGGCAGTACCTCTACATCGTCATCGACAACAGGGTTGTCATCGTCAGGGCCTACCCCGCGGATGAAGCTGTCGTGCTCTCCGAGATAGAGGTGGAGGGCGGTAGTATCGCCGGGATCTTCATCAAGGGAGACCGGCTGGCCGTCTTTGAGAACACCGCGCCGGTATATGGCATCGAGCCATATGAGCCCGGGCTCCGCTCCATCGCCCCTCAAGAGCAGAGGGTGACCATCAAGGTCTACGACATCTCCAACAGGGAGAAGCCGGCCCTGAAACGGGATCTGGCCGTTGACGGCTACTACATCGGCTCCAGGATGATCGGCGGCTTCGTCTACGTCATCGTCAACGGATCGGTGTACGGCATTGACAATGAACCGGTCACTCCGGGTATCTACTCGGACGGCAGTGTCACCGACGTACCCGCCTCCGACATCTGGCATTCCGATGTCCCGGACTACTCCTACATGTACACCACTATCATGGCCATCAATCTTGAGGACGACGCACAGGAGCCGGCCCGCCAGACACTGCTGGTGGGCGCTGCCAGCGGCCTCTACGTTTCGACGAGCAACATCTACATCACCTACCCCGGACAGGCCATGGAAGCCACGGCCATGACGGGGGTCATGCCGGAGAGGGTCTACTACACCTCAAAGACCGCCATTCACAGGATTCACATTGACGACGGCGTGATTGAGTTGAACGGCAGCGGAGAGGTCCCCGGCAGGCTGCTCAACCAGTTCTCCATGGATGAGTATCAGGGGTACTTCAGAGTGGCTACCACCACCGACGATTTCCGCCCGGAAGGCGGCGTCACCCTCACCAACCAGGTCTACATCCTGGACGGAGATCTGAACATCGCGGGTCGACTGGAGAATCTGGCCCCCGGGGAGCAGATTCACTCGGCCAGGTTCATGGGCAACAGGTGCTATCTGGTCACCTTCAGGAGCATCGATCCCCTGTTCGTCATCGACCTGAAGGACCCCTACAACCCCAAGGTTCTGGGGGAGCTGAAGGTCACCGGCTATTCAGACTACCTCCACCCCTACGATGAGAACCACATCATCGGCATCGGCAAAGAGACAGTGGCGGCCAGCGAGGACTTCGCCTGGTACCAGGGGGTGAAGATATCGCTCTTCGACGTCAGCGACGTCAGTGCTCCCAAGGAGATCGCAAAGTACGAGATCGGCGACAGAGGGACCGACTCGCCCGTCCTGACGGACCACAAAGCCCTGCTGTTCGACAGGTCGCGCAACCTCCTGGTCATCCCTGTCCAGGTGGCCCAGATCGATGCCAAGGATTATCCCTACGGCGTTCCTCCCCACGCTTACGGAGAGCCCGTGTGGCAGGGTGCCTATGTGTTCAAAATCTCCCTTGAAGATGGACTGGAGTTCCGGGGCGGCATCACTCACTGCACCGGCGCGGACTTCAGCCAGTACGGCTACTTCTACTCCGCGGGCTGCTTCGTGGAGAGATCCGTCTTCATCGATGACGTGCTCTACACCATCTCGGACGTCAAGGTGAAGATGAACGATCTGGACACCCTCGATGAGATCGGTGAGGTGAGCCTGCGGTAGGGGCACCGATGCACGGAGCTGGGGACTCCCCCAGCTCCGTGCTATCTCCTCCTGAGGAAATCGCTCAGTTCCTTTTCGCTCTCCGGCACGAAGGCCCGGTACTTCCGGGCATAGCGCTGCTTCGCCTCCTCCGGCGCCAGGAAGGGCACCACGGGATACTGCACCATCTCGAAGCAGCCTTCATCGTCCTCGCTGTCACCAAGGTAGGCCACCCTGCGAGCATCCAGGCCCCTTCTGCTCAGCAGCTCAGCCAGCAACCGGGGCTTGTTTCTGTAGATGTTCAGCATGAATCCGACCGCCCTGCCCTTCTCTTCCCTCAGGTCGTCGGCCTCACAGAAGTCGAAGTCCTGGCGGAAACCCGCCACTGTCAGGATCATCTCGATGCCGTACCTGTACCCGGCGGAGTAGACCCCGGTCACCTTCCCCTCGCGATGAGCCTCACTGATCGGCCGGAGCACCCTCAGGTCGAGTTCATTCTGTGTCCCCGGCTGCGCAGCGTATCTGTCCACCAAGGCGAGTACCAGCGGCACCGGCACGCCGGCAACAATCCTGCCGTTGAAGACCCTGAACATCTCCCTGATGTAGTCGAAATCGCCCTTCCGTCGCCCTTCTGTGTACAGGGTCTCCAGTTCCCTCTGCGCCCTGAGGATGCTCACCATTCTCAGGGGGTGAAACGGCAGGGATGACTTGAAAACTCCCCTGGCTATGTTCTGCAGAATGGGCTTCTCGTCCCGGTAGCCCACGATGGTCCCATTCCAGTCGGATATGATGGCATCACAAGCCATGCTGGATCACCACATCTCCCCGGCGGCCTCCGATGCACTGCCCACCCTCGCGGCCCCAGGGGGTTGCCCTCCGTGTTCCCAAGAGATACACTTGCCCTGAAGTATCATCGACATTCCACAAACCCGGCGTGGGAAGAACCTGACATGACCAGCACCAAGACGGGAACCCGGCCACAAGAGGTCGATCTGGTGCGAAGGCTGCACCGCAACGACCCGTCGGCCATCGAGGAATTGTACACCACCTATTTCGACCGACTCTACTCGCTGGTCTACAACCAGGTGGACAGAGACCGGAGCACCGCCGAGGACATCGTTCAGGACACCTTTCTGGCTGCCGTCAGGTCTTCCAAGCGCTTCCGCGGCCAGAGCAGCACCTATACCTGGCTGTGCAGCATCGCCTACCACAAGGTGGCTGATTTCTACCGACGAAAGGCCAGCGAGGCCAAGCACATCGATCGCTCCTTCAATGTCGACGCTCTGGAGTCCGGCGAACAGCAGGCGGAGAGGGTCCCCTACACCAATCCCACGGATTCCATAGACACCGCCGCCGTTGTCCAGCAGGCCTTGGCCCGACTGCCCTGGGACTACCGGCAGGTGCTGATACTGAAGTATGTGGACGAACTGCCCGTTCTGGAGATCTGCAAGATTATGCGGCGTTCCCCCAAGTCCGTCGAGGGATTGCTCAGCCGGGCCAGAAGGGCCCTGAAGGAGAACCTGCCCGCGTGGGGTGAGTGATATCGAGGGGCACCAACGACTATGATGGATAGAGGGACGATGTGACCGAAGAGTACAACGACAGCGACTTGGAGAAGATGCTCAAGGATATCTACAAACCGGAGACTGCCTCACCTCAGTTCAAGGAGAGACTCCGCAGACAGCTTGTCGAAGCCGCCAGCCGGCCGGCGCCGCGTCCCCTCTGGTTCCGCCCCATGGTCTGGGCCCCCGTTGCCGCCGCCGTGGCTCTGGGGCTGATCGCCTACTTCGCTGTCGCCTCCCTCACATCCACGCACACGGTGCGCTCGGGCTCTCTGGCAGTCTGGGTCACCGACGCCCCGGGCGAGGTTCAGACGCTGGATGTCACCGTCTCCGAGATTCAGGTCCACCGGGCCGGTGACGATAGCGCTAGTGACGACGGTTGGATAACGGTGATCTCACAACCCGTGACCTTCGACCTCATAGCTCTCAGGGACGTCCAGGAACTCCTGGGCGAGGAAGAGCTCGACCCCGGCCACTATACCCAGGTCCGGCTCATCGTGGACAACGTCACCGTCAATGACGAGATTGAAGCCGAGATCAAGTTGCCCAGCGGTGAGCTCAAGGTGGTCGGCCAGTTCGAGATCAAGGCCGACTGCACCACAGCACTGACTCTGGACTTCGATGCCGAGGCTTCGCTGCAGTACACCGGCGAAGGCAAGGCCGTATTTCAGCCTGTGGTCAAACCCATCATCGGCGAACCCTGCCAGGAAGCCACCACTCCAGACTGAGCCCGGCTGACCGGCACAAAAGAATCGGTCACCCGGGGAAACAGGCAAACACCTCCCCTGGATGACCTCTCTTCTCAGCTTCTCTTTGCAGCCTTGCTCAGGCCATCGTCCGAACCACCGTCAGGCGGCTCCTATCACTTGCCGATGCGGAACACCTTGGTCTTGCACACTGGGCAGGTGCCGCTGATCGCCGGCCGCTTGTTCTTCAGAGTGACCTGTTTGGGATTCTGGATCTCCCTCTTCTTGCGGCATTTCACGCAGTACGCCTGTGCCATTTGCCTCGCCCTCCTTTTTCCTTCTCGCGCCGCTGTCCACGCTCAACCACGTTCGCAGCCACGCTGTGCGAATAATATGCACGCCGAACGCTGGCTGTCAAGAGCCTTTTGACGCTATCTGCGCCAGATAGGTCCTCCGCAGCCGCGTGAGGTACTCATGGTACGGCTGGCTGCGGTAGTCGGGATACGTCCAGGGCAACTCCTGGAATCCCCTGTCCCGGTAGAGCAGGGTGATCTCGCCGTAGATCCCTTTGCCCAGGTAGATTCGGTGCGCATAGTCCTTCGTACTGGCCAGCACCACTCTGGCCGCCGTCAGGTAGCCGGGGTCCAGGTTGACCGTACGCCGGCCTTCCTCGGACACTGCCCGTTCCAACTCATTGGTGAAGAGCTTCATCTCCACCAGCGCTTCGGGGGGCACCAGCCTCTCGAACCCCAGGAAGCGCTTCTTCAGGCCCGGCCCCATCTCCTTCTCGTAGTACCCGGTGTAGTCGAAGTCCAGCGTCTCACTTTCCACGTCGATCGGTCCTAGTCTCTCACTCAGCAGTTCGTCCACTCGGCGCAGGAGTGACAAGCGGGATGTGAGCACGCCAACAAAGGCCTTCACCGGCTGCGGCTCTCTGGCTTGGCCCATCGACTGTCCCTCAGCTGACTGATATCGGACCCGCCCCGTCTTGAAGCGGGCCACTGCAGGCTTTGACGCACAGCCCGCAGATGTACTGGCTGATGCGCCTCGTCTTGCTGAACTCCTTGAGCTGCCCGTAGCATAACTGGTGGTCGAATTCCTCCGGCTCGCCCCTGATGGCTCCTGCCGGACAGGCTGCCAGACAGCGCTGACACCCTTGGCAGCCAGCGGAAAGTGGCGCTCCGGGCTCCAGGGGCAGATCGGTCAGCACGGAGGCCAGCCTCACCTGGGCCCCAAACTGGCCTGTGACCAGCAGGTTGTTCCTCCCGCGCCAGCCCAGTCCGGCCAGGCCGGCCATCTCCTTGTGAGACACGTGGCCCCGCATGGCTGTCCAGTCCACCACCTGAGAAGCCGCTATGGGCACGGCGGCATGGCCCATCCGCTCGATCTCCTGTGCAATCCGCAGCGCTCCACGATCCAGTTGGAAGTTGAGATGCCGGTAGTGGTGAAGGTAGAGCAGATTCGGACCGTCCACCAGCGTGCCGAGCACGCCCGGCGACACCCGCACCGCGACCACGATTGCCCTGGGGAACCTCTCGCTGATGGGGCCGGTCAGTTCCAGGCAGTCCTGCGCCGCCCGCCCCGCGTCCGCCACCCCGAGCAGGTCCAGGGAGGACTCCCGCCTGATCTCCTCCAGCCGGCTACTGATGCTCAGTTGGTTGAGTCCCATCTCAGTTCGGCCGCCAGAACGGGCCCGCTAGAGATCGATGTCGATGATCCCCAGTCGGTCCACCCCGTCGATGATCATGGACACGGCGATGGCCGCCAGCAACAAACTGAACACCTTGGACACCGCCTTCAGTCCACCCTGACCCAGGAAGCGGGCGAACCAGCCGCTCATCATGAACACCACCCAGGCTATGGCGATGTTCAGGGCGAAGGAGATCAGCACCATGTACAGCGGGAACTGGGTGGCCAGGAGCAGCAGCGTGGCGATCGTCGCCGGCCCCACGGTCAGAGGAGTACCGATGGGCACCACGGCCACCATCTCTTCCTTGATCACTTCCACAATGTGGCCGGTCAGGATGTAGCGGATGGACAGCACCAGCAGGATCAGGCCGCCGGCGATGGCGAAGGCCCCCACGGAGATCCCCATCACGTCCAGAATGAATCTGCCCAGGAAGAGGAAGGCCAGTCCCACCGCCGCCGCCGTCACCACGGCTATGTTGATCATCTTGCGCCTCTCGCCCCTGACCATGTCCTGGCTCAGTGAGATGACGAAGGGCAGGTTGCCGAAGGCATCAATGACGATGAACAGGGGGACGAATGTCTTGACGAAATCCTGCCACCAGCCGTTTTCCATCTCTCTCCCCGCCTTGAATCGATGCCTGATTATGGGACGTGAGTGGCGTATTGTCAAAGGGACCGGCATCGTTTGACAATGCGCGGTGGACATGATATTCCTAGCTCCACCCGGAAGGAGGCAGGACCAATCGAGAAGAGCCACGACAGTCGAGTTGTCATAACTGGTATTGGACTGAGCGCCCCCAACGGCAACAACCTCTCCGAGTACCGACACAATCTCCTCGCCGGAAAGGCCAGTATCGAGAAGATCGAAACACACTACATGGGGGAGGTCCTGGCTGGCGTCTGCCATTTCGACCCCCTGAAGTACCAGAAGAAGAAGGAGCTCCGCCGCGGCACCCGCGCCGGCTCCATCGCCATCTACTGCGCCAACGAGGCGGTGGCTGATTCCAGACTGGATATTGCCGGACTGGACAAGTCTCGCGTTGGCGTATACCTGGGCATCACGGAGCACGGCAACGTGGAGACCGAGAATGAGGTCTTCGGCCTGAAGCAGTACAACTACGACGTCAAGTACTGGTCGCATCACCACAACCCCAGAACGGTAGCCAACAACCCCGCCGGTGAAGTGACCATGAACATGGGCATCACCGGGCCGCACTACACCCTGGGAGCCGCCTGCGCGGCCGGCAACATCGGCCTCATTCACGGTTTGCAGATGCTCCTCCTGGGGGAGATAGACCTGGCCCTTGGCGGGGGTGTTTCGGAGAGCATCCACACCTTCGGCGTGTTCGCCAGCTTCAAGAACGAGGGGGCGCTGGCCTCCCACGACAACCCCAACAGGGCCTGCCGTCCCTTCGACCGGGACCGCAACGGCATCGTCGTCTCCGAGGGGGGCTGCGTCTGCACCCTGGAGCGGCTGTCCGATGCCCTGCGGAGGTCAGCCACCATCTATGGCGAGATCGTGGGCTATGCCATCAACTCCGACGCCTTTGACTTCATCCTGCCACATGCGCAGAGACAGGCCGAGTGCGTGCGGCTGGCCCTGAAGAAGGCCGGGCTATCCCCCGCCGACATCGACATCATCAGCAGCCACGCCACGGGGACCCAGCAAGGCGATCTCCAGGAGTGCCTGGCGCTGGCGGAGGTCTTCAAGGACGCCCCGCAGACCCACACCAACAACACCAAAAGCTACATCGGCCATACCATGGGCGCCGCCGGGGCCCTGGAACTGGCCGGGAACCTGCCCTCCTTCAATGATCACACTGTCCATCCGACCATAAACATCGACAACCTGGACCCCCGGTGCACCGTTCCCAATCTGGTGATCAACCATCCGGCCAACGTTGACAGGATCGACCATATCATGAATAATTCCTTCGGCATGTTAGGCATAAACTCGGTCGTCATCGTCAGGCGGTACGAGGGGCGCTGACGCGGAGATACTCGAGAGGGGGGACACAGCATGACCCGGGAGAAGATCAGAGCCATCATCGTGGAAGTGATTTCCCAGATACTGCCGGACGAAGACCTGAGCAATCTGCGGGGCGATATCCGCATTCGTGATCAGATAGAGCTGGACTCCATGGACTTCCTGGATATCATCATGGAGTTGCGGAAACGCTACGGCATTGAAGTCCCTGAAGATGACTACATCCAGTTGGCCACTCTCGATGGCGCGGTAGCCTACCTCGAGCCCCGCATGACTCATCTGTAGCCTGACCAGCGAGGAAGCGCAGCTTCTCCTCAGCATCCCCCCACAACCCCCACTCCGCCGCTGGTCTTCTGGGAATGCCGCCGAAGACTCTGTGGAACCGACCATGAACTACGACGTGGCGATTATCGGCGCCGGGATGTCCGGGCTGGCCGCCGGCATCAGGCTGGCCCACTTCGACAAGAAGGTCTGCATCCTGGAGAGACACCACCGCGTAGGCGGGCTGAACTCCTTCTACAACAAGGATGGCCGCCAGTTCGACGTCGGTCTCCACGCCATGACCAACTACGTCCCCAAGGGGACGAAGTCAACCCCGCTGCCCAAGCTGCTGCGACAGCTCAGGTTGAGATACGAAGACCTTGACCTGTGCCAGCAGCGCATGTCCATGGTGAGGTTCCCTGGCAGGACTCTGCGATTCACCAACGACCTCGGCTTCTTCGTGGGCGAGGTCTCTCAGCAGTTCCCCCAACAGGCCGACAACCTCCAGAGGCTGCTCAAACACATATCCGAATACGACGAACTGTCGCTCCAGGCCAAACCGCTTTCTGCGCGCCAGGTGGTGAACGGCATCATCTCGGACCCCATTCTGGCTGACATGATCTTCTGTCCCCTGATGTACTACGGGAACGCGCAGGAGCATGACATGGAGTTCGCCCAGTTCGCCATCATGTTCAAGAGCATCTTCTGCGAGGGGTTCGCCAGGCCGAGGAACGGCGTCCGCCACATACTGGACCTCCTGGTCCGCAAGTACCGGGAGTGCGGTGGTGAACTGAGAACGAGGTCGGGCGTGCGCACCATCGGCGTCTCGGGGAGCAGAGCACAGTCGCTCGTCCTCGAAGACGGCGAGGTCCTGACCGCCCGGAACGTGCTGTCTTCCATCGGCTACGTGGAGACCATGAACCTCCTGTCACAGCGCGATGCCCCTGCCTCCGGACTCGAGGCCGGGCAGCTTTCCTTTGTGGAGTCTATAATGGTGCTGGACAGGCAGCCATCGGAGCTGGGCTTGGACACAACCATTGTCTTCTTCAACAACTCCGACCGCTTCAGCTATCGGAAGCCCAACGCTCCGATAGACACCGCCAGTGGTGTGATATGCTGTCCGAACAACTTCCACTATGACAGCCCCTTGCCGGAGGGCATGATCAGGATCACCAACATGGCCAGCTTTGATCGCTGGAACAGCCTCAGCCAGGAGGAATACGGAGCGCAGAAGAAGGCCTGCATGAAGGCTGCCCTGGAGGCGGCGGTGGAGGTTGTCCCCGATTTCAGGAGGAACATTATGTCAACCGACATGTTCACCCCCAGGACCATCTACAGGTACACCGGGCATCTCAACGGGGCAGTCTATGGCTCACCCCGGAAGATCCGGGATGGCCGGACGCACCTGGAGAACCTGTTCATCTGCGGCACGGATCAGGGCTTCCTGGGCATCGTCGGTGCCCTGCTCAGCGGCATCTCCATGGCCAATCTACACTTGCTCCGGGTCTAGGTCAGGGATAGAAGAGATGAGCGGCAACTCGCTGGAAGGGACAAGACCACGGTACGACGTCATCGTCGTCGGCAGCGGCTTGGGCGGCATGACCGCGGCCAACATGCTGGCCAAGGACGGCTACTCAGTCCTCCTCTTGGAGCACCATCACAAGCTGGGCGGTTTGGCAACGTGGTTCCACCGGAAGGGCGGGCACATCTTCGATGTCTCGCTGCACGGCTTCCCGGTGGGCATGATCAAGACCTGCCGCAAGTACTGGAACCGGGAAATCGCCGAATCCATTGTGCAGATCAAGGAGATCCGGTTCGATAATCCCCAGTTCTCGCTGAGCACCACCTTCGACAGGGATGACTTCACCAGGATTCTGGAAACCAGATTCAAGGTGCCCAGGGAGTCCATTGAAGCTTTCTTCGACACCGCCAGGGGAATGAACTTCTACGATGACCAGCGGGTGACCACCAGGGAACTCTTCCAGAAGTTCTTCCCCGGCCGCGATGATATAGTCCGCCTGCTGATGGAGCCGATCACCTATGCCAACGGCTCCACCCTGGAAGACCCGGCCATAAGCTACGGCATCGTCTTCTCCAACTTCATGAGCAAAGGCGTGTACACCTTCCAGGGCGGCACGGACAAGATCATCTCCATGATGCAGGCCGAGCTGGTCAAGAACGGCGTCGACATCCGCACCCGCGCCCTGGTGGAAAGGATCGAGGTGGCCGGCGGACAGGTCGCCGGGGTGGTCGCCAACGGGAAGTCCATAGCATCCAGATCGGTGATCTCCAATGCCAATGTCCGGTCAACGGTGTGCGACCTGGTCGGCGAGCGGCACTTCGACAGCGGCTTCGCAGCAGAGGTCCGCAAGGTGCGCATCAACAACAGCAGTTGCCAGGTGTATATCGGCCTCAGGAAGGGCGAGGCCATCGACTTCGTCGGTGACCTGTACTTCACCTCCGTGGCAGACAGATTCGACTCCGAGAAGCTGCGCAGCCGGAACATCACCAGCCGGACCTACTCCTTCTACTACCCCTCCACCAGGCCGGGCTCGGACATGTACTCCATCGTGGCCTCAACAAACGCCAACTACGACGACTGGGCCGGCCTCTCTCCCGAGGACTACCGCGCCTCAAAGCAGGACCTCGTCGAGTCCACGGTCGATGCCCTGGCCAGCTACGTCCCGGGCATCCGGGAGAAGATAGACTATCTGGAGGCGGCCACACCGAAGACCTTCGCCAGGTATACTCTGCATCCCGGCGGCACGTCATTCGGCACGAAGTTCGAAGGGTTGAAGATCAGCATGGGGCTGCCGGAGCAGATCCGGGGGCTCTTCCACACCGGCTCGGTGGGCATCATCATGTCCGGGTGGCTGGGGGCGGCCAACTACGGCGTCATCGTGGCCAACAACGCCGACAAGTACCTGAGGTCATGACCGTGCCCTCAGGGGAGGGAAGAGATGATTGATTTCGGAGGACAGACGGCCATCATCACCGGCGGGACGAGGGGCATCGGCAGGGCGATTGCCAAGTCCTTCCTAGATTCAGGGGCCAGGGTGATCTGCACGTACACCTCGGATGACGCCACGGCGGAGCGCTTCAGGGAGGAGCACAGTCAGGCGGTTGACCGGATCGACGTTCAGAAGTTCGACGTGGCCAGCTATGAAGAGGTGGAGAAGTTCTACAAGTACATCGACGGCAAGTACGGCGGGTTTGAGGTCCTGGTCAGCAACGCCGGCATCAGGAAGGACTCGGTGCTGGGGATGATGAAGGAGGCGGACTGGCGCAGTGTGCTGGACGTCAACCTGACCGGCACCTTCTTCATGTGCAAATTCGCCGTGATGTCCCTGATGCGCAAGCGTTACGGGCGGATTGTGATCATCACCTCGCCCATGGGCAGATTCGGCTGGGAGGGCCAGTCGAACTACGCCGCCTCCAAGGCCGGTCAGGTGGGCCTGATGAGATCGCTGGCCAGAGAGGTGGGCACCAGAGGCATCACCGTGAACTGCGTCTCTCCGGGCTTCATCGGCACCGAGTTCATCAATGATCTACCCGAGAAACTGCGGGACTCCTACCTGTCGCAGATACCCATGAAGCGGTTCGGCAAGGCCGAGGAGGTGGCCTCCTGCGTCCTCTTCCTGGCCTCCCAGGATGCATCATACGTCCACGGTACAGTGCTGGAGGTCAGCGGAGGCCTGTAGGATGGAAGACGTACTCAGAGCCATACCGCACCGGCCACCGTTCCTGTTCGTCGACAGCATCGTGGAACTGACACCAGTCAAGATCACAACGACCAGGAAGGTCAGAGAGGATGAGGATTTCTTCAAGGGGCACTACCCGGGCAACCCCATCATGCCCGGGGTGCTCGTCTGCGAGGCCATCTTTCAGTCGGGAGCCGTCCTCCTGGCCGGGGCAATGGCCGGCGGAGGAGGGGGAGTCCCGGTCCTGACCCGAATCAGCAATGCCAAGTTCAGGAACATGGTCAAGCCCGGTGACACCATGGAGATCGAGGCGGAGATCACCGAGAGACTGGGCAACGCCTGTTTCCTCAAGGGCAAGGCCTCGGTTGACGGCAAGACAGCCGCCACCGTGGAATTCGCCGTGGCCATGGCCGGCGGATAGGAGGACGCTGTATGGACTTCCTTGGACTGGAGAACAAGACCTTCCTGGTCTTCGGCGTGGCCAACAAGAAGAGCGTGGCCTACTTCGTGGGCCAGGTCCTCACTCAGGCCGGGGCCGAGGTGATCTACTCCGTGAGGTCCCCGGAGCGAAAGGAGAGCGTCTCCAGACTCCTGCCCGGAGCAGAGATCTACACCTGCGACGTGGAACGGGAAGAAGAGATAGCCAGTCTGGCTGATGAGATCTCGAAGAAGCACTCCACCATCGATGGCATTGTGCACTCCATCGCCTTCGCCAACTACGAGAACGGCATGAAGCCCTTCCACGAAACCAGGAAGAAGGACTTCCTCCAGTCGGCCGACGTCTCCTGCTACTCATTGATCAGCATCGCCAACGCCTTCAAGCGACTGCTGGACAACAGGGCCTCCGTGGTGGCGGTATCGATCTCGACCACCAGAATGGCGGTCGAGACCTACGGCTTCATGGCCCCGGTGAAGGCGGGACTGGACTCCGCCATCTGCTTCCTGGCCAAGTCCTTCAGCACCTTCTCACAGGTACGGTTCAACTCGGTCAACCCGGGCCTCCTCAAGACCTCCGCCTCGGCAGGCATACCGGGCTACATCGACTACTACCTCTTCGCCGAGCGGTTGACGCTGCGGAAGAAGGCCCTGGAGACCCAGGAAGTGGCCAACGTGGTCGCCTTCCTCCTCAGCGAGAGGTCCAGCGGCATCAACGCTCAGGGCATCGTCATTGACGCGGGCATGTCAGTCAACGCCTTCGACAAGGACATCGTCAAGAGGGCGCTGAGGCCGGAGTAGGCGCGTGACCCTCTTCCCCGTCGTTTTGCCGGTGACCCAGGGACTGCCGACCCTACAGGGCAGGGAGAAGGTGGCCCTGCTCAGCGGTTGCGCCAGGCAGGCCCTGAGACAGAGCGCCGACCGAGCCGGGGTGGCACTGCAGAGTGTCTCCAAGAACGCGGATGACGTCCCCCTGCCTTCGGCGGGCTGCTACTGGTCTGTCGCTCACAAGCCGAAGTACGCGGCCGCGGTGGTCAGCAGCAGTCCGGCCGGCATCGACATCGAGGAGGTCAGGCCCCGCAGGCAGTCCATCTTTAGATACGTGGCCAGCGAGGAGGAATGGGATCTGGGCGGCGGCAGGTCATGGGACACGCTATACCGCTACTGGACGGCCAAGGAGGCAGTGGTTAAGGCCGCCGGAACCGGCCTGGCGGGCATGAGGTCTTGCCGGGTGATTTCCGTGCCCGACGAGACGGCAATCCTCCTCTTCTACCAGGACAACCTGCGCACCGTCGAGCAGTTGCGGTTCGATGGCCATATCGTTGCCGTAGTGAAGGATGACAACCACGTCGAGTGGACCTTCAGCGACCCGGCGGTTCCGGCCGCCCTGGACACCCCCGGCCGTCGCCCTCAGGAGCCCCTGGTGCCGACCTGGTAGTTCATCACCTCTTCGACGTACAGGTCCAGGAACCGCTGCACCTCTTCCCTGGAGAACATCGCCGGCCGGTAGGTCAGGGAGATGTTCAGCGTCCTGTTGTAGGTGTTCACCCCGAAACCCAGCCTCCACGGGGTGACCACCGGCGGAGAGCCGGTGATGTTGACGATCCGGGCCGTGCCGATGTGGGTGATGGCCGGCTCATCAGAGCCCACCTTGGGCCAGACGATGCCGATGTTGGTCAGGAAGATGGAGTCCACGTGGGTCCGCAGCAATACCAGCAGCCTGAAGATCTGTCGGTATATGACTGGCGGCAGCAGGGTGTTGTAGTACCAGAAGTAGATCAGCGAGAAGGCGATCCTGTTCTTGGCCGCGGTCAGAGTGTGCGACCTGAGCATCTTCAACAGCCTGGCCTGATCGGCCCTGTCCCTGAACCAGGTGGTCGGCGAGATCCAGGACATCTGGTTGGAGACCACCTGACGGAAGCCCTTGGGGCTGACGTTGACGATGGCCATGACCCGGACCTTGTTGCTGCTCTTGCCGTGCAGCCGGTTCCAGATGTCCACCATGCGGTAGGAGGAAGCCAGGAGGATATCGTTCACCTCTACTCCGGCTGAGGCCGCCTTGCCTTCAAGCCTGCCGAGCCCCTCGGGACCTATGGTGGCATTACAGAAGAAGGTGTCTCTGGAGCGCCCAGTCGCTTTGCAGTACACCCGCGACGGCCAGGGCACGGCGGCCAGTACCAGGCGATAGGCGATGTCATACGCTATCTTCCAGTAGTAGTTCTTCACCCTGGCCCGGTGGGTCTGGGCAAACTGGAACAGGGCATCCCCCTTGCTGCTCAGGCGGATGTCCTCCGGCGGCGGCACATCCTTGATATCGCCATCGTTGTAGTACTCCACGATCTTCCTGATGAAGAACATGGCACGGAGGCCATCGGCGGCGGAATGGTGGAAAGTGAAAACCAGCATGGAGTCAGTCTCGCTCTTCCTGTACAGGAGAACCCTGAGGGGGAGTTGCTTTCTCAGGTCCATGGGCTTGTTCACCCATTCAAAGAGCACCTTCTCATACTCCTGACCACCGCGACCATCCACCTCTGTGAGAACGCCGTCGCCCAGTTCCTCCTGGATCTCACGGGTGATGCAGAGGTACTTGCCGTGAAGGATGGTCCTCATCACCGGGTAGGCCATCTGGGCAGAACGAATGGCCTGGTTCAGTCGTGACGGATCGACCTCGCCCTCCAGGGTCAGAAAGGCGTGGATCAGAAACGGCTCGTTGATCTCGTGGAAAGCCAGGACCGTCCGGTCCATGCAGTTCAGGCGCAGATACTTGCCAGTCCCCTTCATAGTCCCCCTCAGTGAAGCGTGCGGCCACAGCCCCGGAACATTGGACAGCATACTACCACGGAAAGGAGCATATGGCAAAGGGCGGTTTCCCTTGACACGGCAAGCGTGCTGCGCTTACAATCGGTCTTGCCGGTGAACAGGTCGTCCTGTTCGTTTGGAGTGAACCGGGGGATATAGCTCAATAGGGAGAGCGCTGCGTTCGCATCGCAGAGGTCGGGGGTTCGAATCCCCCTATCTCCATGTGCCCCTGTAGCTCAGAGGACAGAGCAGCGGTTTCCTAAACCGCGTGTCGTGCGTTCGAGTCGCACCAGGGGTACCAGCCAGTACAGGGGTGTAGCTCAGTTGGTAGAGCAGCGGTCTCCAAAACCGCCGGTCGTGGGTTCGAGTCCTGCCACCCCTGCCAAATCCCCCCCTCAGTGCCCAGCGAATGCTGAGCGCCCGCCGGCGTTCTCAGTTCCCGTGGGAAGCCGGCATGCACAGCCTCACCGGTTTCCTGCCTCACCCTGGGGACCGGTCGGCGCCGGCTCGTGCGCCTTGCGGCCGTAGACCCTGGCGTAGGCCTTGCAGGCCGGGCAGAGGCCATCCTCGATGTTCTTCACCAGCCAGAACCTGACCCCCTTCTGTTTCTCCCTGGCCTTGGTGCACATGGGGCACCTGTTGAGGCAGAACTCGGCCTTCTTCCGGTCCTTGTCTGTAGTAGTCTGCTGCATCGTTTGACCCTCCCACATCACCGCGGTGACTCTACCTGCACAGCTATGACTCTCCTGGACACCATCTGACTCCTCGTTGACTGGACTCCGCCTGAAGGATTCTATGCAAGAACAAGGGCAGAATCAAGAATCGGGGTGTCGCCGCCCACCGGGATGTCCTCTGGCCATTGACTCTGCCAGTCGGTGGCGAATATACTGACGCCCAAAGACGCAAGCCTGTCATGGCGGGCCTTCGTGACCAGCAATAGCAGCGACATCACGGGGAGGGATGGGCGATGACTAGATTCCTGGCTGCCTTCACGGCTCTCTTGTTCGGGTGTGGCATTATGGCCGTTCTGGTGGGTTTCCTCTGGGACCGCTACACCTGGGAGACCGGCATAATCGCCGGGGCCGGCTTCTGGGTGATCGCGTTTGCCCTGTCGGTGTTCCTGGCGAGGGGCAGGGACTACTGACCGAGATGCCCTGACCGGGTTGAGTCCCGGTCTTCGGCTCGGCCTCAGGCGATCAGGTGAGTTGCCTGCCGTTTGCGGCGACCATCGCAGCCTGGCGAGTAGCGGTCTGCGCCGGAGCGGTGGTAGCCACAGGAGCGGCGGTTGCGATGACCTCTTGTGTCAGACCGCCTGGCAGGATATCATATGGCCAGCGCGGCAGACCAGAGCGGCCATCTGCTGCGGTCACGAGCGCCCTGGAAAGCCGGCACATGACCACAAGGAGGGATGAATGAGGAGACTGGCCCTGGCAGCCCTGTGCGTCATCCTCATCCTGGCTTTCTTTACCACAGTCATCCCGGGAGCAGCCCAGGCTGAGTCGCCCGCGGCTCCGTGGCCGCTGTTCCGGGGGGACGCGCAGCACACCGGGCGCAGCCCGTACACGGGCCCATCCACCGCTTCGCTGCGGTGGAGCTACAAGACCGGAAACTACGTGTCCTCCTCACCGGCCGTGGCAGCAGACGGAACCGTGTACGTCGGCTCCGCCGACGGCAAGGTGTACGCCATAGACCCGGACGGCAGCTTCAAGTGGTCCTATCTCACCGGTGGCCCTGTGGAGTCCCCCCCGGCGATCGCCGGCGACGGAACCATTCTGTGCGGCTCCGGCGGCGGCACACTCTACGCCATCAAGCCGGATGGGACCCTCAGGTGGACCTACGCCGCAGGCGGTGGTATTCAGTCCTCGCCAGCCATCGGCCCGGACGGCGCCGTCTACTTCACCTCGCTGGACAGCTATCTGTACGCGCTGTACCCCAACGGGACCTTCAAATGGAAGTTCCAGGCCAGCGGCCCGCCCATGGCCTTGAGAACGTCTCCGGCGGTTGGCCCGGATGGCACCATCTACTTCGGCTCCGACAACGGCAAGCTGTACGCCATCAAGCCGGGCGACGGCTCTCTCAAGTGGAACAGTGCCTACCAGACGGGCGGGGCCATTTGGTCCTCACCAGCGGTGGGAGACGACGGCACCATCTACTTCGGCTCAAACGACAACAGCCCCTACGCCCTGAAGCCCGACGGCTCACTCAAATGGCCGCACCCCACCCTTGATGACGTTGTCTCCTCGCCGGCCATCGGTGCCGACGGCACAGTCTACGTCGGCTCGGGCGACAGCCGGGTGTATGCCATACGAGGGGACGGCACACCGCGGTGGTTCTTCGCCACCGGCGGCAGCATCGATTCATCTCCGGCCATCGGTGCCGACGGCACCATCTATGTGGGCTCCGAAGACAACAAGATCTATGCCATCAATCCCGACGGCACGCCGAAGTGGAGCTACACCACCGGCGGATGGGTCTCCCCATCTTCACCGGCCATCGGTGCCGACGGCGCCGTCTATGTCGGCTCCTGGGACTGGAGCCTCTACGCCATCGCCGGGCCCATCGAGCCGCTGGATGTCAACGTGGATGTCGGCGCTCTGCATTTCCCGGGGGAGAAGGCGGAGTTCTACGTGGTCACCAGCCGCCTGGGGCTGCGGGTGAGCACCAGCATTGTCTCAGCCAGACTGCATGGACCGGGAGGCGCTCTGGTGGCAGACCTGACCCGGGCGGCGGTTGCCGTCGAGACCGGCCTGTTCAGGATACCCTACGACATCCCGGCGGGGACAAGTCCGGGCTCGTACACCCTGGTTGTGGACGCGCTGCTGCCTCCGGTCACCAGCGGGACCGGAATGGGCTCATTCAGCCTCAGCACCACACTGGCCGAGTGGGACAGCTGGCTGCAGTCCATCAACGGCAGCATCGCCTCCATTGAAGGCGATATTGTCACCGTCAGCACAGACCTGGGCACTGTGCAGACCAGCCTGGGCAGCATCGGCGCCAGGGTGACCAATATCGAGGGAGACACGGCCACAATCGAGACCTCACTGGGAACCATCAGCGGCAAGGTGGTCAAGATCGAGGGGGACACGGCCACCATTGAGACTGAACTGGGCAGGGTCAAAGCGGACGTTGACACAGCGGCATCGAGAAGCGTGCTGCTGGTGCCCGTACTGATCCTGTCACTGATCGGGGCCATCGGGGCAATCGCCGTCACTGCCCTGGCGGTGTTCTTCTTGAGAGCGGCCACGAAGCGCAAGTTCTAGGGGGAGGCGAGAGATGGCAGCACGGTACAGAAGGGTAGGTGTGATCTACACGGCAAGCAGCAGTGACATCCTGGCCTGGTTCATCCGAACGGCGGTACTCTCCGTGCTGACGCTGGGACTGTACCTGCCGGTGGCCGCCAACAAGTTGGTGGCCTACCTCTGCGCCCACACCGAACTGTACATCGGCGAGTCCGAGATTGAGCCGATTCCGCAGGCTCAGCATCCGGTACCGGCCGTTGCGCCGGAGATCTCGGGTGAGACCAACCCGGGCATGGAGTTGGCCCAGGCCTCTTCCGGACCGTGAACGGGAACTGAGAAGAGGCGCGGCCGTCCTGAGACACGGTTGTTAGGTCTCGGGGTTAGACTCCGTTGTCGGAGGACGTTTGGGATGGCGGATACGCCACCCAGCACATCCCCAAAGACAGCAAAGGAGGTCAACCCGTGGTCCAACAGAGACAACTGCTGCAGAGAATGGAAGAGGCAACCACCGTCCTCAGAACGCTCAACGAAGAAAGGGATGCCGCCTATACCAAGATAGGCACCCTGGAGCACGAGAACAGGGAGATCCAGGCCCTGCTGACCCTCGTTGAGGCCAAGGTGGAGGAGATGCTCAGCACAGCCGCCCACGCCAAGGCAGCCCACAGCACGCCGGCCTTGCCGCCGCAGCGGAGAGTCGACATGCCGGCAATGCCGTCTACAGATCAGCCGAAGCCTGACCCGGTGGCAGTCTCCCCGGTGGCGCGAAGAGCGGAATCGCCCGCAGCCCCGATACAGCATAAGGCGGAGTTGCCTGCACCGCCGGCGGAGCGAAAGGCAGAGGCCCCGGTGGTCTCAGCCAGACCCGAGGCTGAAGTCAGAACACTGTCCGCGGAACAGACTCCGGACAGGGTCGAGCACGGGGCAGTGGCTCCTGCCGCCGACGACAAGCCGGTGCCCAAGAGCTTCAACGATCTCAAGGAGCGCTTCAGAAGGCCCTTCCCATAGCTGGCCCGCAGCCATGGTTGTCATAGGTCCTCAGTACGAAGAAAGGCCCGTCCCGATGGGACGGGCCTTTCCGGTATGGTCCAGTCCGGGCAGCACAAGGCCTCCCGCGAACGGGGGCGTCCTGACGGCGAGCCATGGCCGGAAAACGGTTGACGTCATGCCCGGCGACACGGTATCATACCTGATGTCACAAGGGGGTATCAGTCCCATTCGAACCACAGGTTCGCGTTGTGGCTTCCGAGTTCTGCCACACGTATTGCTGCCGTAGTGAGAGAGCCGAGGTGGTGGAACCTGGTAGACACGCCATCTTGAGGGGGTGGTGAGCTTAGCTCGTGGGAGTTCAAATCTCCCCCTCGGCACCAGGGGCGGCGTTGCCAAGTGGTTAAGGCGAGGGTCTGCAAAACCCTTATGCAGCGGTTCGAATCCGCTCGCCGCCTCCAGAGAAATCCATCGACCGCAATCCTCCCATCACGGGTCAGGTCGGGGATCTGACTCCCGCACTAGGCCGGATCACGACCCGCAGATCGCAGGTTTCTCCGGGCGATGATGCTCCCACCGTGATCAAGACCTGGTGAACTTGCCCGCCCGGGATATGCCCCAGTCGTTGTAGCCCTTCTTGACCACGGCCAGGTACTCCGGCGAGGGCTCGGTCTCCTTGGCCTGGTCGGTCCTGATGTAGGCCACAGCCTCCACGAAATCGCCGTCTTCGGTGACCACCTTCACCTTCAGATGGTCACAGGCGGCCGGGTAGTCCTCATACTTGTCCAGGAGCCCCAGACCACGCTCGGAGACGTCGTAGAGCGCACCGATGACCACATCGCCCTTGGAGCCCCTGATGGTGGCCGTGCCGCCGCGCCACTTCCTGGACCAGCCAGAGAAGATCAGCTTGTAGTGGGGCAGTCTGGCTATGAACAGCGGCTTCGCCTCAGGGCAGCGCTCCGCCATCTGCTGGCGGCTGAGATTGGAGGCATAGGCAAAGTAGTACATGTCAATCTGCCTTGGAGGACGTGCCCGGAATCAGGATTCGCTTGGCGGACCAGCCTCCAGCTTGTAGAAGTCAATGCTGCCGTTGGTGGCCTCAACATAGAACTCGGGGCCGCCCGATCCCAGCACTCCCTGGAAGTGGGTAGGGGTGAAAGTCTCGATCTGCAGGCTCGAGGGAGCGGAGATGATGGAGATCTGCCCCGAAGTCGTCTTCATCTCAACATCAGCATTCAGCGCCGGGGAGACTGAGACCTCGATAGAGCCGTTGGCGGTCTTCAGCGACGTCCCGCCCGGCCCGATGCCGGCCACCTCCGCCTCGATGCTGTTGTTGGAGGTCTCGGCGATCACAATGCCGGCGACCTCGGTGATCTCTATGGCTCCGTTGCTTGTCCTGGCGCTGATGTAGCCATCGACCCTGTTCACCGTTATCCCCCCGTTGGAACTGCTGAGCATCGCGTCGCCCTTGGAGTCTTCGACCCTGATGCCGCCATTGGTGGTGACAGCCGTGATCGCGGCGCCCGACTTCTTGACCACAATGGCGCCATTTGTCGTGGTCAGCATGCCACCGCCGCTCACCGTGTCCAGTTCAATCCGGCCGTTGCTGGTCGTGGCCGTGATCCGGCCTACCAGGCCGCGGGCGGCTATGTCGCCGTTGGACGAAGTCACCACGGGATTGCCGCTGACGCTCTGCAGGACCACCCTGCCATTGGTGGTCTCGATGGCGCCGGCGACGGCATTGCTGGGCATCTTGATTTCGTAGTCCACCGAAGCCCTGACGTTCTTTCCGGCAAGCACAGTCTCGATCAAGATGTGATCGCTCTCGGTGCTGACCCGGATGTCCACCTTGTCCAACTCGGAGGCACCCCAGATCGTCTTCTTGACGGCACTGACCTCAACGTAGTCAATGCTCCATGCCGTGATGTCCACATCGCCACCACTGGCATTGGCAACATCTACTCTGATCCCTGCCGCGGCGGGATAGGTCTCGTAGAACTTCTCAGTCCGCTCCATCGATGAGCATCCCCAGACAGCCACCGACGCCAGGATCACCATGATCAAGAGCGGGGCCAGAAACCTAGAATGCATAGGGCCTCACCTCCCCGATTGCCTTCGCGCGCTCCTCTTCGCCCTGCCGCGCCGCTGCCCAGTGTAAGACTTTAGAGAAAGCATGGCAATACCCCGATAACGGGCGAGAAATGCAGCGATTTTCCTCTTGTCGGGGGGCGACCCTAGAGAAACCGTGAGGAATCTACGCTTCCGGCGCACAGCGTTGTATAATGTCACTCTGCCGCAGCGCTTTCCAGTCCTCGTCTCAGGGGCACAGGGAGACGGTCTTGGCGGCAGTATCCTGGGCTGTGCGCCGAGGTGGCGGAACTGGCAGACGCAACGGACTTAAAATCCGTTGGACCTAACGGTCCGTGTGGGTTCGACTCCCACCCTCGGCATCGATCAGCGGGCGATCGTCCAGATCGCTCTAGCCCTTCGCTCAACGTGGGGTGAGCCAGCCCAGGACCCGCTTCCAGAACGGTCTTCTGCTGATTCCCGAGGAACGTTTTCTCTCACATGACACGCAGGTGCAGGCCGGTGGATGGTCCTTCCTCATGTAGTCTCGCTCAGCCAGTGGCATGGTGGGATTCCCTCCGGTTTCCGTACTACATATACGCTACTAAGATTGCAGCAACAAGTCCAACGCGACTTCGCCATCCGGTTCATGCGGTGACCACCGCATTGGGTTGCCCGGCAGTCGTATAATGGAACACTTGAAGCGCGACACTTGGGGGGGCAGAATGAAGCTGGAAGAGACAACGGTCAGGGCTATGCTGTGGCGAACAGGGCTGAAGAACAAGGGGATGATTGAGATATGCCAGGACAACAGGACAGGGGAGTTCGTGATGGTCGCTGCCAAGGGCATTCGCCGGAAATGGCTGCTGCTCAATCTTCCCGAGGCGATGTGGCGGGGCAGGGGATCGATGGAGGAGGTTCTGGAGGCGTCAAGGCGACTGCTCGCGGATGAGATTCTGCCTGGGTAGGGTTCGGGGACCCCCTGGAGTCTGGATCCCGCATCAAGTGCGGGACGTCACGGAGTTGAGACAACGAGGCCACGAATGATAGAGTGGCGCCACATGATGGAGCGCGGTACTGCGATGCTCAACCGGTCTGTTCTGTGGTCTGTCCTGGCACTCGTGGTTTCAGTGGCACTGGTGGCATGGCCGGCTGAAGGCCCGGCGCGGGCTGCTTGATGCACAGAGAAGCTGACGGTCGTCAGCTCGCCTGAAGGTGCCGGGGCGTTCATCTTTGAGCCGGCACCCACGAACTCGGAGAACCTGTACGAGCCGGGCAAGCTCGTAACAGTCGTGGCCACGGCCTCACCGGGGTTTGAGTTCGACCGTTGGGTGGGCGATTTCAGTAGCTCGGATGGCTACATCGCCTTTGTGGTGATGGACACCGACAAGACGCTGACAGCCTACTTCGTCCCATCGGGGTCGTGCTGCAGCCTCGTAGTGAACGTGGCTGCCCCAGGCAGCGGCACAGTGACCTTGTCACCACCCCAGCCTCCCGACGGATATGCGGTGGGAGACAACGTCACGCTGACCCCAGCGGCCGCCCCGGGCTATCTGTTCAGCCACTGGGAGGGCGGGCTGGCGGGGAGTGTCAACCCGGCACTGATAGCCATCAGCGGGAATCAGTCCATCGTCGCCGTCTTCAATCCCAAAGTTGAGGTAGTCCGCAGTCCATCGGGGGGCGGCACAGTGAGCCTAGCCCCGGAACAGCCAGCCGACGGCTACGCGGCGGGGACTGCCGTGACTGCGACGGCAGTGGCCGCAGATGGCTACAAGTTCGATCACTGGAGCGGCGACCTGTCCGGCAGCGAGACCCAGGAATCCATCACGGTTGAAGGCCTCGTGACCATAACCGCCCATTTCGCCAAGCCGAGGGAGTTCCCCTGGAGGTGGGTGGGGGTGGGAATCGCTGGACTGCTGCTGGCTGTCCTGGCCATCTGGTACGTCCGCGGCGAACTGCGGAAGGGCTGAACCGCCACTGGCTAACGCTGCGTCAAATCGGCGGCGGTACATTAGGTGAGGGAAGAGGATGAAGAACCAGAAGGTCAGAGTAGCGCTGTTGGTGACCGCTATCTTGATGTCGCTGGCGGCGGCGCTGCTGCCGCCGCCGAAGCTCACTCGCGCCGCCTGACCGGGAACCTACCTCAAGCTGACGGTCGTCAGCTCCACTGGTGGCTCAGTCACCGCCGATCCGGCTGAGCCATGCAGCGACGGGTACCGGGCGGGGACGGTGGTGACGCTGACCGCCATCCCGGACAAGAGATACGTTTTCGTGGAATGGGCAGGCGACCTTGCAGGGAACGACGAAAGCGACATCAATCCATACGAAATCGTCATCACCCAGAGCCTGTCCGTGAGCGCCGTCTTCAAAAAGGACCAGGGATTACCAGCCCGGGCCTGGGCGGGCATCGGGGTTGGAGTGCTCCTGGCAGCCGTGGGGTTGACCTACCTCGGGGTGATCCTGAGAAGACGGGCACGGCGGACACGACTGCCGCAGAGCCAGTAGTCCCGCGCTGCCGGACCCCTCCAATCCCTTCCGCAGTGACCCCGCAGACGGCTTCATCACGCCTGCTTGGCATCTGTGGGGCTGTGCCCCGCACGATTGTCAAGCAGCGGGCAAGCCACAGGGGTGCGCGTGCATGTTTGGGACGCTGTGCTATAATGTGCCCGAGGTGCGCCTCCGGGAGCGAGAGGGGCGGGGGCGAGCCTGGTGACAGCCGGGCTGAAGCCGCAGCATCTTGATGCAGGCGGCCGACAAAGGGGGGACGCGATGGCAGCAGGCAACCTGCAACCGAAGAACCTGCAAGAGGCAAGTGGGGAACCGACCACGGAGGAGCTTGTAGAGCAACTGACGGCCTCCCTGGGACGCGAGGACGTGACCGACGCCCTGGCCGAGATTGGCATCCCGGCGGTGGGGCCGCTCATCCAGGCGCTGAGGCACCGGCAGGACGGGCTGGTGAAGTACAACGCCGCCCTGGCCCTGACCAAGATAGGCACACCCGCCGTGAGAGGGCTGCTGCTTTCCGTGGAGGACGCCGACGTTGACGTCCGTGCCGAGGCCTGTTGGGCGCTGGGGGAGATCGGCGACGAGAGAGCCCTGGACCCCCTGCTAGCCAGCCTCCGGGACGATGACTGGCAGGTTCGCCAGAATGCCGCCACTTCCCTGGCCAAAATGGGAAACAAGAAGGCCATACCGCCACTGATCATGGCCCTGGGCGATGAGGACTGGCACGTCAGAAAGCAGGCCGCCTGGGTTCTGGGGGTGATCGGGGATGTCATGGCCATCAAGCCGCTGTACAAGGCGCTGGAGGACTTCGACCCGGTGGTTCAGGAAGAAGTGGCCACGGCCATCGGCAAGATCGGCGACCCCGGGGCGGCGGTGGACGCCGTACTCGACGCCCTGAAAGACCCCAATCCGGCGGTGCGCGAGGAAGCGGTGGAATCCCTGCGCCGGAAGGGGCAGGCGGCGGTGGCCCCGCTGATCCATGCGCTGGCGCACCGCAGAGACATCCGGGTGAAACAGGAGGCCGCAGAGGCGCTCTTGATCGTGGGCGAGCCGGCGGTGGAGCCGCTGATCCACATCACGCTGAGGACCAAGGCCGAGTCCGTCCGCAAGATCGGTGTGAAGACCCTCGGACAGCTGGAGGACACCAGAGCGGTGGAGCCGCTCTGTCAGATCGTGGCCAAGGACCAGAGCGCCGCGGTGAGGCATTGCGCCGCCGTGGCCCTGGGCAATATCGGAGATCCCGATGCGGCAGGGACGCTCATTCGGGCCATGAAGGACAAGGATGTCAGGGTGCGCAAAGCTGCCGACAAGTCCCTGAAGAAGATCAAGGTAGAGAGAGTCACCAGGGAAGGAAAGGCAAAGGAGGACTCCGATGTTTAGTCACGATTTCTTTGGCTCCCGCGCCTGGCGCGCCGGCCTGGTCAATTTCGCCAAGATGCGCAAGATCCCTGCGCCGGTGGTGGAGGTCCACTGCGTGGACGGCACCTCCTTCAAACTGGCCCGCCTCCGCCCTCGCAAGACCTACGTTATCGTCGAGGCCTACGGCCAGAACGGCAAGACAACAGTGCGGTATCTGCCCTACGAACAGATCAAATACATCGAGCTGATGGAGGAGTCTGAAGAGGGGCGCGGCCGTCACACCCTGAAAGCCCTGCCCACTTCGATGGCCTACGACGAGGATTTCCTGGGAGCGTAGGGCAACAACGAGTCACCGAGCGGGGGCATGGCACCGGCCATGCCCCCGTATGCTATCTGCGGATCATCCGGCGGCGGGAACCTGGAACTCCCACTGGCAGCAGAGCCCCTCTTTGTCCTGACGCGGGGGCAGCTTCAGCGGTCTGACCGTCATCTCCGGATGGAAGAACCTGGCCAGTCGTTTCTTGGCCTCGAAGTCCACGTGCCCGCAGATGCGCGCCTCCCTGCCGTTGCCCTCCTTCTCGATCACCTCCAGGGTGGGACAGTACGAGATGGTGAGAGTGGCGGTGTTCTTGTCTCTGAGCTCGAAGCCCATCTTATGGGTGAAGCACCACGGGCCGAACTGCAGCGCCTTCATCAGGCCGGACACGCCGTCCCGCTCGATCTTCAGCGCCCGGCACAGTCGGGCCATCTCGTAGGGCGTCTGTTTCTGCCACACCCAGAAGTCGCAGGCCACCGCCTCCTCGTTGCCAGACCTCTCCTTCACCGCTGTGTACCAGAGGCCATCCACAGTCTGGTACAGCTTGGCATACACGCTCAGCAGCTTGATGAGGATCTCCTTGGAGAAGTCGCGGAAGCCTAGGCCTTGATCGAATTCCCCGCTGTAGTCAGACCGCTCCGTCACTGCTAGCGTCCCCGGAAGACCGGCTTCCTCTTCTCGTAGAAGGATTTCACCCCCTCCTGGAAATCCTCGGAGAAGAAGGTCAGGGTCTGTGTGGCCGACTCGTATTCCAGCTGGCTCTGCAATCCTTCCCAGACCGAGCGATTCAATGCCCGCTTGGTGAACTTCAGGCCCAGCGGTGGACCGGCCGCCAGCTTGGTCGCCAACTCCATGGTGGCCGGCATCAGCTGCTCACGGGGGACGATGCGGTTGAACAGGCCGATGCGCTCGGCCTTGGCAGCATCAATGATATCGCCGGTGAACATCAGTTCGGCCGCCCATCCCGCCCCCACGATCCGGGGCAGGATCCAGCTCATGCCCATGTCCGCCGAGCTGGCCCCCCTCTGCACGAAGACCGACCCCACCTTGGCATCGTCTGCGGCAATGCGGATGTCGCAGGCAATGGCCAGGGCGAGCCCGCCCCCGAGGGCCGCTCCGTGGACTGCGGCAATGGTGGGCAGTCCCACGTTCTTGATCCTCCAGACCAGCTTGAACCAGGCCTTCAGGTTGGGCTCGCGCTGTGACGCCTTCAGGGAGACTGTCTTCTGCAGATCCTCCAGATCAGCGCCGGCGCAGAATGCCCGCCCGGCTCCGGTGATCACCACCACTCTGGCCTTGCCGCCGCGCTCCGTCTCATCGCATGCCCGGGTGATCTCCCGCATCATCTTCCAGCTCAGCGAATTGAGCTTCTCAGGGGCATTCAGGGTGATGATTGCCACGCCATCGGCTTGCTCCAGCTTGATGGTCTGGTATTTCATCGATTGCGCCTCCTTGGACTCCGTTTCTGATCGAAGCTGTCCATGTCCTTATGTCAAATCCATTCGGTGCGGGCCTCAGTGCTCCCGGCAACACGGGCCCAATTATACCATCACGGCTGGCCGCAGGTAGTCGGCGCTGGTATAATGTCTGCCGACAAGCCAGCGTAGCTCAGCGGTAGAGCAGCGGTTTCGTAAACCGCGGGTCGGGGGTTCGATTCCCTTCGCTGGCTTTCCGGTGTCCGCCCGGGATCCCTACGAGCCTGTCCGCGCCAAATACCGCTGCCAGCGCCCGGTGACCCAGTCCTGTAGCGCCTGGATCTTGTCCTCGGTGAGGTTGGCAAACCTGCCCTGCAATGCCACTAGTTCCCTCACCGGCCTGAGACCGCCCTTCTCAGCCACAGACTGACTGGCCGGGCTCAGCCGAAAGGCCCCCTCTTCGACCTCATAGAGGACATTCCAGCCGGTCTGCACGGCCATCTCGCCTATTCCGATGGTATCCATGAAAGGAAAGCCCCATCCCGGCGGGCATGGTGTGTAAACATGAATGAAGCGCAGACCCTTCATGGACCTGGCCTTCCTCACCTTGTCATAGAGGTCCAAGGGGTAGGAGGCGCTGGCGGTGGCTACGTACGGGAGGCGGTGTGCCTCCATGATGGCCACGACATCCTTCTGGTGCTGCTGCTTGCCCAGAACGGGCGTTGTGCCGGAGATGGTGCCAAGAGGGGACGACCCGGAGCGCTGGTTGCCCGTGTTCATGTACCCTTCGTTGTCATAGCAGATGTAGACGAAGTCGTCCTGCCTCTCGGCGGCCCCGCTCAGCGCCTGGATGCCGATGTCATGCGTTCCGCCATCGCCGGCGATGGCCACCACCGTTAGGTCCGTCCTCCCGAGTGCCTTCAACCCCGCCGACAGTCCGGCGGCGGAAGCCGCCGTGGAGGCAAAAGGCGTGTTCACGCAGGGAACGGTGACGGAGGTCACGGGATACATGCCGTGCAGCACAGTGAGGCAGCTGGCCGGCACGGTAACCACGGCCTGCCCCTCCAAGGCTTTGAGGATGTGACGGTAGGCCAGGGACACGGCGCAGCCGGGGCAGAGCCTGTTGCCCGGCAGGAGGTACTCCTTGTCTGTGAGGTTGACCGCATTGACCCGCGACACCACCAGCTCCTCAGATCTCACAAACCCATTCGGGGGATTCGCTGTTGAGGGCGCCCCTGTCAGTCAAAGACAGAGTCCTCTTGACCGCACCGGCCAACTCCCGGGCCTTGACATCCCGGCCACCCAAACCAACTATGAACCCGTGCACTCTCATGTTTGTGCCAGTTCCGTACAGGGCGGCCTTTGTCTCACTGCACGCGGTCCCCTCATTGCCGTAGCTGATGCTCCTATCGAAGACCACAGCCAACCGGCACCCCTGAAGCGCCCTGAGGACATCCGCCCTGGGGAACGGCCTGAACACCCTCAGGCCAATGACGCCCGCTCTGATTCCATCCCTCCTCAGCATTTCTGCCGCAACTATGGCTTCCATGGCCAGTCCACCTGTGGCCACAATGGCGATCTCAGCGCCCTCCATCATGTCTTCCCAGAGCAGGCTGGCATAGCTGCGGCCGAAGAGGTCCCCGAATTCCCGGCCAACGCTGGCAATAGCCTCCTTCGACTTCTCCAGGGCTTCCTGAAGGAGATACCTGATCTCCATATACCCATGGCAGAGCACGCCTTCGGCATTCAGTCTGGGGTTGGCCAGGGTGACCAAGTTGTAGTTCTTGGGATTGGTGGGGTCCAGAATTGTGTGCGCCTTGTACGGCGGCAGAAAGCCATCGACAGCGTCCTGCGAGGGGACGTCCACCGGCATGTCGGTGTGGGAAAGTGTGTAGCCATCGTAACAGACCATGACCGGCAGGTACGCCTTCTCTGCGATCCGGTAGGCCTGGATGATCTGGTCCAGGATTTCCTGGTTGTTCCGGGCGTACATCTGTATCCAGCCCGTGTCGCGCTGCGACATGGAGTCCTGCAGATCATTCAGCACATTCCACGGTGCCCCTATGGCGCGGTTGACGCAGGCAAGGACAACCGGCAGTCGCGTCCCGGCCACCCAGTGCAGCATTTCATGCATGTAGGCCAGCCCGTGCGAGCTGGTGGCGGTGAATGTCCGCGCTCCCACCAGCGAGGCTGAGCTACAGACCGCCATGGCGCTGTGCTCGCTCTCCACCGTGACGTATTGAGCCTGCAGTTCACCTCTCTCCACGATCTCGGACAGGGCCTCCGTCACTGGCGTCTGGGGCGTGATGGGGTAGGCAGCCACCACCTGGACACGGCACAGCTTCGCCCCCAGAGCTGCCGCACGATTGCCGTCCAGCATCTGGGACGCATCTTGTTTCTTGCTGTTTGCCTTCATGTCGGCGAATCGTCCTTCTTCACGACCTGGAGTTGTCTTCCTCTACCATGGCTATGGCATGAACCGGGCAAACCTCGGCGCATATCCCGCAGCCTTTGCAGTATTCCATGTCTATGCGGACGGGTACGGTCTTGCTGACCACCGCGTCCGGGCAGTACAGCCAGCACAGAAAGCAGGCAGGCTTGTTCCTCCGGACCGGAGTGCACTTGGCTTCATCGATGACCGGCCGGGAGTCGCGCCACTCCCCAGTCTTCCCTGCTTCGCCGATGCCGGGCGACGATTCGCCGCAGATGTGCCCGCATTCCCGCGTTCCCACTGCCCCCGACTATGGCCTCCTCTCGATCAGCGTTGTCCTGTAGGTCTTCTCGATCGCAGCCAGATTCAACTCGGCAGACCGGTTGGAGAATCTCCTCCTTATGACCTCTTCGATGTTCGCCAGTGCCACCAACTCGGAGACCCGGGCCACAGCGCCCAGCATGGCTGTATTGACCACGATCAGCCCACCCACCATCACCCCCAGCTCCCGGCATATCGCTGTGGCATCCGCAGTGGCTACACTGAAGTCCCCGATGACTCCCAGCCGGTCGGGGGGCCGGGCGGTATTCACCACCAGCCAGCCGCCACTGCCCAGTCCGCCGATGACCTCGTCATCCTTGAGGAGAGTTTGATCCAGAACCACCACCATGTCCGGCGACTCGATCTGAGATACCACCATAATGGGCTCAGGGGAGATCCGCGTCGAAGCGCTGACGGGCGCCCCCCGCCGCTCGGCGCCGAATGAGGGTGACGCCGTGGCTCCCCCGAGGCCTCCGAGGTGGGCCGCCTGCGCCAGGGTCCTGGCGGCAGTGACGGCCCCCTGGCCACCCCTGCCATGCCACCTCACCTCGTACGGTCGGGAATCCGAGAAGTAGTCCGCCGACACCTCAATACACCCGAATCAAGAACCACGCAGCCGGCATACCTTGGCCACCGCGATGGCATGATTATAGCCCAATCCCTTCTCGCACATGCAAACGGACCTTGCCTCCCGCTTCAGCACCACGGTTGATCCGGTGCCGATCTTGATTGCATCGGCATCGAGACATTGATCACATGCATCTACCCCGCAGCAGATCAGAATAGGGTTGTCCTGATCGCGAATCTCGCGGCCACGGGTGATGAGCGCCGATCGCGCCGGGGCCAGATAGAGTCGAGTGCCATGTCAGACAACGTGAAGCGAAGTCATGATGCGTGGCAGCGCATCCTCACGCCGGATCAGTACCAGGTGACCCGAATGAAAGGCACAGAACGTCCCTTCTCGGGGAAGAGGCAGAAGCCCGGACTCAGGGGCGTATACAAGTGCGTCTGCTGTGGCAACCCTCTGTTCAGATCGGAAGCCATGTTCGACTCCGGAACGGGCTGGCCCAGCTTCGGGTCGCCGATCTCCGATGGAAGCGTGGCGGAGTCTGAGGACAGATCGCACGGCATGACCCGGACTGAGGTCACTTGCGTGCGGTGCGACGCCCATTTGGGCCATGTCTTCGACGACGGCCCGCCGCCGAGCGGACGGCGGTACTGTATGAATTCGGTGGCCCTGGAATTCGCTGAGCAGGGCTGAAATCAAGCGTCAGCTGAGACTGTGCCCCTCGAAGATGCAGGCGGGCTCTGCATCGGCCCGCAGCGGACCCCGGAACACTGGCTGCAGCACAACCGAGCCATCTCAAACATATCGTCTTCCCGTCACAGAGGATTCCTTCGTTTGACCTGAGGGATGCCGGGCGCTATCATTTGCCAGGGTAGCACGGCGCAGGGAGAATCGGGGGCGATCACGCTATGCGCATTCTGGTTGTGGATGATGACCCGGAGATCGTCAGCTTCCTCAAGCGCGGTCTGACATTCGAGGGATACACCGTGGATACGGCCGGCGACGGCGCCGAAGCCCTAGCCAAGATCCGCGAGCGGGAGCCGGACTTGGTCATACTGGACGTGATGATGCCCGGTATAGACGGCATCGAGGTGGCCAAGCGGCTGCGCAAGGCCAGCGCCATCCCCATCCTGATGCTTACCGCCAAGGGGACCGTGGCCGACAGGGTAGCGGGACTGGACAGCGGTGCGGACGACTACCTGGTCAAGCCTTTCGCCTTCGACGAACTGCTGGCCAGGATGCGGTCCCTGCTCAGGCGCAGCCAACCCGTCGAAGGCGAGGTTCTGCGGTTCCTAGACCTGTCGCTGAACACCGTCACCAGAGAAGTGATGCGCGGCAACGACGCCATAGAGCTCACCGCACAGGAGTTCAATCTGCTGGAACTCTTCCTGCGTCACCCCCGGCAGGTGCTCAAGAGGGACATGATCTACGAGAAGGTGTGGGGATATGACTTCGGGGGCGAGTCCAACGTCATCGAGGTCTACATGCGCTACCTGCGCTCCAAGCTTGAGGCGGCAGGCCAGCCCCGGCTGATCCACACCGTTCGCGGAGTCGGCTACGTGCTGAAGGAATAGCCTCATGTCCATTCGCTGGCGGCTGACCCTGTGGTTTGCCCTGATTCTGTGCATCATTCTCATCGTCTCGGGGGCATTCTTCTACGTCGCCCTGGGACGCTGGCTGACCTCCGAGGTGGCCAGCAACCTGAGGGTATACTCAGCCCGGGCGCTGGATGCCCTGGCCCCGCTGGCCAGTGAGGAGTTCCGACCCATCGACTATGCTGTTGTTCAGTTAGCGCTCCCCTCCTCGGCCGACATCGATTTCTACCAGTTGATGGACGGTGACGGCAATGTCGTGGTCAAGTCAGAGAGTCTGGGCGATGGCGAACTGCCGGTCAACCAGGAGGTATTGGACGAGGCGCTGAGAGGTGGAGCGGCGTTCGCCACGTTCACCAGTAATGACGACGCCGGCCTATACGCCAAGGTGTCAGTGCTGGAAGTCGGCGGCCAGACCCACTTCCTGGAGGTGGCGCAGTCCCTGGCGGCCACCACCAACGCCCTGGGCCGGGCCGGCTTCTTCCTTCTGGTCAGCATCCTGGTCATTCTCACCCTGGCACTGATATCGGGGGCACTGCTGATCCGCCGGGCACTGTCTCCGGTGAGGCGCGTCACGGCTACGGCGCAGAGCATCGAGGCCAGCTCTGATCTTAGCCGCAGGGTCAGTTACCGTGGTCCGCGTGATGAGATCGGGCAACTGGCCACCACGTTCGACCGCATGATCGAGCGATTGGACAATGCATTGAAGGCCCAGAAGAGCTTCGTGGCTGACGCCTCACATGAGCTGAGGGGACCTCTGACCGTGATGCGGGGTAACCTGGATCTGCTCAGACGCAACCTCAGCGAGGAAGACCGACGGGAGTCACTGAGAGCCCTTGAGGCCGAGACAACAAGGATGTCCAAGGTGGTCGGTGACCTCCTCGTCCTCGCAGAGCTTGATTCGGGGCAGCCGGAACGCGAGGATGCCGTCGCACTGCGAGAGATGCTCCTTGACGCTCAGAGGAGGGCGCGGCAGCTTGCCGGCAACCGGCAGATCGTCGTCGGACGCCAGGAGGACTTGTGGGTCAAGGGAAATGCCGACAAACTGGAGCAGGTACTGAGCAACCTGGTGGACAACGCCATCAAGTACACCCCCGATGGAGGCACCATAACCCTGTCGTTGTTCAGGAATGGCGAGTGGGCTTGCCTCGCGGTAGGTGACACCGGTATCGGCATCTCACCCCAGGACCTTCCTCACATATTTGACCGCTTCTACCGGGTGGACAAGGCCCGCTCGAAGTCCAGCGGCGGCACCGGCCTGGGTTTGGCCATCGTCAAAGGGATTGTCGAGCGTCACGGTGGCAGGGTCACTGTGACGAGCGAGCCGGGGAAGGGCAGCACCTTCACCGTCTGGTTGAAACTCTAATCGCCCTCTAAGGCTTCCCTAATCTCAGCCTAAGTCTGCCCCGCTATACTGGGCTTGCTTATGAGAGGTCACCCCCCTTTCAGAGCAAGCCTGTCTACGACAAGTAGGTAGGCTTTCTTTTCGTCTCGGGCTCGCCCCAGACACCGCTCGCCTCAGGTCCTACGGGAGTCCTGATGCCTCGCCCGCTGCACGGGGACTACCACCACCTCATCTCAGCAGCCGTCTCTTCATCATGACCAGAGACAGGGGAAAGAACACTCCGGTGTAGCCCAGAATGATGCCCAGCCCCCACCAGTTCCCCTCACCAAGCTGACCGCTGACCATGGTCCTGGCCAGGTCAGCCACCGGCGTCAATGGGGCGATCCAGGTGAGGTGCTGCATCGCGTCCGGGAAGGCACTGACGGGGAAGAAGACGCCGCTGACGAAGAACATCGGGGTGATGAAGAGGGTGAAGTAGTAGTTGAATGAGTAGATGGAAGGCGCCACCGAGGTGAAGAAGAGGGCAATCGAGGAGAACATCAGTCCGGTCAACACCCCCAGGGGCAGGACCAGGACCGCCCAGGGGGAATCCACCAGGCCGAAGGCAGCGACAACAACCAGAATGACGCAGGCGGTGATCAGGGACCGGGTAGCTCCCCAGAGTATCTCGCCCGCGGATACGTCGTCAATGCTCAGCGGGGTGGCGATGATGGAGTCATATGTCTTCTGGTGCTTCATCCGCATGAAGCTGCCGTAGGTGCACTCGAAACTGGCGCTGAACATGGCGTATGCGGCGATGATCCCCGGAGCGATGAACTCGACATACCTCTCGCCATCATCGAGGGCAACATAGGTCCCCAGTCCAAACCCCATGGCCAGCAGCATCATGATCGGCTCCGCGAAGAAGCCCGGTACCTCGCTGCGCCACAGCTTGAAGAAGACATCCCGATTGCGCTGCCACAGTCGCAGGGAACGGTATGAGACGTTCATGGCTCCTTCAGAGACCTCCCCGTCAGCTTCAGGAAGACGTCCTCCAGGGTGGGGACATGCTGGTTCACCACCAGCAGTTCGCTGGCCAGACCTTCATCCAGCACCTGCCCATCCCCCTGGAAGAGGTAGATGGCTTCCTCCATCTCCTGCCACTGAAGGCCGCGCTCGCTCATCAGGGACAGTACTGAGGCCTTCTTCTCGGTGTCTCGCACGCGGACTTCAATCACCTGACTACCGCCGTGCTTGGAGAGAAGCTCTGAAGGGGAGTCCAGAGCGACAATCCTGCCCTCATTCATCACAGCCAGGCGGTCGCACAGGAACGAGGCTTCATCCATGTTCTGTGTGCATAGCAGCAGAGTGGTTCCCTGTGCCTTCAGGGTGCGGAGTTTGCGCCAGACCAGATGCTTCGTCTGGGGATCCAGGCCCACAGTCGGTTCGTCTAGGACGAGCAACTTCGGTCTGTTGGTGAGAGCCCTGGCAATCAGCAGACGGCGCTTCATGCCCCCGGACAGATCCTCGACCTTGGCCTTCTGCCTGTCCTGCAGTTCAAACAGCCGCAGGTTGTCCATCGCCCTATGCCTGGCTTCGCCTCCGGGTATGTCGAAGTAGCGGGCGAAGGTGGTCAGGTTCTCCACCACATTCAGATCCGGATCGAGGTTGTCCTCCTGGGGCACAACGCCCAGATCGGCCTTGATCGTCCTCGGCTCCCTGGTGATGTCTTTCCCGTCAATGACGATGCTGCCCCGCGACATTGGAGAGACACCGACAATCATACGCACCAGAGAAGTCTTCCCTGCGCCATTGGGACCCAGAAGCCCGAAGCACTCCCCTCTGTCGATGTCCAGGTCCACGCCGGCCACGGCGGTGATCGACCCGAATACCTTGACTGCTCCCCTGATCTGGATGATGGGCATCACGTGTCAATTGTAGCATCACTCAACGCCCGAGCGCAGACAGGTGCAAGTACCTCGCCCAGGCTATGTCTGAACCCTGGAGAGCAGCAAGGCCTTTTCATGCCGCCGGCGCCGCGGTAGAATCCTCCCTAGAGGAGACACAGCGACCGACCGGGAGGACATTGATGCGCGAGAGGGTCCAGGAGGTCATCGACAGACTGAAGCCAGCGTTCGGACCCACCGAGGTGACCCTAGTGAGCATAAGGGACGGCGTGGTCAGGGTGCAGGTCTTCGCACCCGGCTGCCACGGCGGGCCCCCAAAGGAAGCCGCTCTGGCCATTCTGGAAGAGGAACTCCAGGAGGCGATTCCCGAGATCAGTGAAGTGGTGGCCGACTGACTTCGGTCATCTGCTCCGGAGACGCCCCGTCGCATTCCCGCGGTCCGCAGCGAGTTGACGACCAGACGGGCTAGGGAATGAGGCGTGCAGGGTCAGGTCCGTCGCCTTTGGTGATAGCGCAGGAAGCGGTCCGCGGCCCTGGCCGCAGCCGGTATCGAGGTGTAGACAGGCAGTCCGGCACTGATGCACTTCTGCTGTAGATCCAGCGACCTCTGGCAGTCGGCGCCGGAGATGGCGCTGTGGATGATGACGGCCATGGGTTTGTCCACCTCCCGATGAACCCTGAGCAGTGCATCCAGGAACATGTCCGGCCAGAACCTGAAAGGCGATTCGGCGTGAGGCCAACCGGAGTTGCTCACGCTGACCTGCGCCGTGAACAGGTCAAACTCGCTGTTTTGGGCCAGTTTGCGCATGATGCTATAGTGGCCCTCGCCTGATCCGACGTTCGTTATGTCAAACGGGTTCCTCAGGATCATGCCGGCGTCCGTGGTAGAGAACCGGGAAACAGTATTCGTTATGTCACCTTGGTCGTGAGGGGACAGCTCCGGAAGGCTGAAACCGCGGCCCAGGTACTCGTCGGCGGTGAGCACCGTGAAGCCCCCGTTGCTGCCGCAGACCACCATGTTCCGTCCCCGCGGGGGCGGCATGAACTCGAAGGTGACCAGCATGTCGGCCAGCTCATCCAGATTGTGGACCCTGATCGCGCCGCTTTCGTCCAGGAGGGCCTCCCAGGCCTCGTCGGACCCGGCCAGAGACCCGGTGTGGGAAGCGGCGGCCACCGCCCCGGCCTTGGTAGCGCCGCCCTTGAGGACGACCACCGGCTTGACGGAGGCCAGCTTCTTCAGGGCCCGGACGAACCTCGGTCCATCCTTCACTCCCTCAAGGTAGGCCGCCACCATCTCCGTCTGGGGATCACCGGCGAAGTAGTCGAACAGATCGCTCTCATCAACGTCCAGGGCGTTCCCGTAGGAGATGGCCCTGCTGAAGCGGATGCCCCTCTGTCCGGCGGCCCGGATGAAGTAGATGGCGTTGCCCCCGCTCTGACTGATGAAGCCCACATTGCCCTTCTCTTTGGGGAAGTCACAGGCAAAGGACAGTCCGATGTCGGGGCAGTACAGTCCCAGGCAGTTCGGTCCCAGCAGGCGGACGCCGCCCGCCCGGGCGGCCCGGAGGAGGTCCGCTTCCATCTCCCGTCCCTCCGTCCGGCCGACCTCGGAGTAACCCGCGGTGAAGAAGGAGACGATCCTGGCCCCCTTGGCGGCGCTGTCCCTGACCAGCTGCGGGGTGAGCCGGGCGGGGATGCAGGAGATGACGTAGTCCACGGTATCCGGGATGGCCTCCACGCTGGGGTGGACCTTCAGTCCCAGGATCTCCCCACCGCCGGGGTTCACCGGATAGACCCGGCCCTTGAAGCCGGAATCGAGCATGCAACTGACGAAGGCATGTCCGATGTTGTAGGAGGTGGAGGCTCCGGCAATGGCCACCGAGGTGTGGTGGAAGAAGGAGTCGTTGACTGCGGGCTTGTTCAAGGCTGATACAGGCCTGATTATATAGCACCCGCGGCGGCCCTGTGAAATCGTTGCGGGACGCCGGGCACACCGGGATGGGAAGGGATACGGCATCCGCCAAGGCTGAGAAAGCCAGTGCAGTGCTTCATAGGTATCGTTATGTGTAGTTGTGCCGCGCCACCCCAGCCCTGGATGCCGCATCAAGTGCGGCATGACATTGGAGGGTGGATGGTGCATCAAGTGCGGGGTGATTACATGAAGACGCCGACCTGCCTGAGGTGAACGACACCCACCCACGGCGGGGGTTGCTGAAAGAAGAGACCTCGGGGAATCCTGGCACGGCTGAGGAAGCCAGTGCAGTGCTTCATAGGTATCGTTATGTGTAGTTGTGCCACACCACCCCAGCCCTGGATGCCGCATCAAGTGCGGCATGACATTGGAGGGTGGATGGTGCATCAAGTGCGGGATGACTACATGAAGAAGCCGACCTGCCTGAGGTGAACGACACCCACCCACGGTGGAGGTTGATGAAGGAAGAGACCGCGGAGAATCCTGGGATGGCTGAGAAGGCTGATCTCGGCCTGAAATTGCCGCGGTTCCAGCGCCGGTAGTATAATCGTGCCGGTCTCGTTCAGGCCTGAACGGGAGGAAAGTGCCTCCGGCACAGCGCCGGATTGAAGAAAAGGGGGGTAGGACATGGCAAAGGCAGCGGCGGAAACACGCAAGGCTTTCACACCGGGCAAGCTCGGCAACCTCCAGCTGCGCAATCGCATCATCAGGGCGGGCTGCTTCGAGGGCATGTGCCAGGAGGGCAGTTGCTCCGACCGCCTGATTGAGCACCACACGGCGGTAGCCCGGGGCGGCGCGGCCATGACCACGGTGGCCTACTGCTCAGTGGCCCAGGAAGGCCGGGCCTACGGTCACGAGCTGTGGATGCGGGAGGAGGTCCTGTCCGACCTGAAGCGGCTGACCGGCGCCATCCACAAGGAGGGAGCGGCTGCCTCCATTCAACTGGGGCACTGCGGCTATTTCGCCAGCAAGGCCGACACCGGCTACCAGCCCATGGGGGCCTCCCGCAAGTTCAACCTCTTCCGGATGAGCTTCCCCAAGGTGATGACCGAGGAGGACATCAACTCCGTGGTACAGCAGTTCGCCCGGTCGGCGGCCATGGCCAAAGAGGCGGGGTTCGACGCCATCGAGGTCCACTCCGGCCACGGCTACCTGCTGGCCCAGTTCCTCTCCCCGTACACCAACAAGCGCCGGGACATGTACGGAGGCACCCTGGAGAACCGGATGCGCTTCCCGGCCTCGGTGGTCAAGGCGGTCCGCCAGGCCGTGGGACCCGGCTTCCCGGTCCTGGTCAAGATGAACCTGACCGACGGCATCAAGGGCGGCCTGGAGGTGGAGGACGCCGTGGTCATCGCCAAGCGTTTCGAGGCCGAGGGGGCCAGCGCCCTGGTGCCCAGCTGCGGCTTCACCTCGAAGACCCCGCTGATGATGCTCCGGGGCAACGTGCCCACCATGGAGATGGTGGCCGTCCAGAAGGGCCTGTCCAAGAAGATCGGCCTGCTCCTCTTCGGACGTTTCATGGTTCAGACCTACGAGTACAACGACCTCTTCCTGATGCAGGATGCCCTGAAGGTACTCAAGGCGGTGAGGATCCCGGTGGTCCTCATCGGGGGGATCTGCTCCATCGACAATCTGGATACCGCCATGCAGGCCGGCTTCGAGTTCGTGGAGGTGGGCCGGGCCATCATCAAGGACCCCCAGATCGTCAACAAGTGGCAGAGGGGAGAGGCCCTGGTCTCGGACTGCGATCACTGCAACCGCTGCATTCCCGAGATGGACAAGGGCGGCGTGGACTGCGTCTGCAACACCAAGGGCCCGCTGATCACCAAGAAGAAGGGCATAAGCGCCGCGTACCGGGCATAGGGGGCACCGTCAGGCGGTCCCGCCGGTCACCGCTCGGCATAGAAGGAGAAGCCGATGATCCCCGGGCCGGCGTGCACCCCCATGCCGGGGGTGAACTCGGTGAGATACAGCTCGGCGCAGTCGAACCGGCGTCCGATCTCGTCCCTCAGCCGCTGCCCCTGCTCCAGCTCATCGGCGTGGTGCACATTGACGTGCACCCTGGATGTACCCACGCTGTCGGTCAGCGCCTGGAGCATGACCTCGATGGCCTTGGCCTTGCTCCTGGGCCGGGCGAAGGGCATGGGTTCCCCCGCCTCGGCATTGTGCTCCAGCACGGGCTTCAAATTGAGCAGCGAGCCGGCCCAGGCCGCCGCCCTGCCCACCCGGCCGGTCCTGGCCAGATAGTACAGGGTGTCAACCATTGCTATGAGGATGGCCCTCTTCATCATACTCCGCGCTGCGTCGCACACTTCCTGAAGGCTTGCCCCCCGTTCAGCAGCACGTGCCGCCTCAAGAACAATGAATCCCAGCACCCCGGCCACGGCCCGGCTGTCGATCACCTCCACTTGAGTGTCCGGCATGGCCTCTTTCGCCATGCCCCTGGCCACCATGGCCGCCTCATAGGTCTTGCTAGACAGCGAACTGAGCGTTATGCACACTATCCCCTCTGCGTCGTGGTCCATTTGGCGATAGACGTCCAGGAAATCCCCGGCGGAAGGGGTCGAGGTACTGGGCAGGTCCTTCCTCTCCCGCATGATACGGTAGACCTCGCCGGCGCTGATGTCCACGCCGTCCCGGTAGTTCCGTCCCCCGTGGTGAATGACTATGGGTACCAGACGAATATCATGCTCCCGAAGCACCTCCGGAGGCAGGGTGCAGGTGCTGTCGGTGCAAACGCCAACCCTTCTCATTCTCTCCCTTCGTGAACCCGGCAGAGCGGGCTACCTCATGAACAGGGCATTCCTGCCCATGACCTCCTGCTTGACATGCCACGCCCGGACCGCCTCCACCACCTCCTCGGGGTGATCGCAGACCCGGAGCAGATCGAAGTCCTCCACGGAGATGAACCCCCTGGCCAGGGCCACCTGGCGCAGCCAGTCCAGGAAGCCCTTCCAGTACTCGCCGCCGAACAGGATCACCGGAAAGGGCCTGATCTTGCGGGTCTGCATCAGGGTGAGCACTTCGGTCAGCTCGTCCAGCGTGCCCAGTCCCCCGGGGATGATGACGAAGGCGATGGCGTACTTGACCAGCATGACCTTGCGGATGAAGAAGTGGCGGAAGGTGATGGTCTTGGTGGCGTAGGTGTTGGGCTGCTGCTCCTCAGGCAGCATGATGTTCAGACCCACCGACGTGACTCCGGCCTCCCGGGCACCCTTGTTGGCCGCCTCCATCACGCCCGGGCCGCCGCCGGTGATGATGGAGAATCCCGCCTCCCCCAGAAGCCGGGCGATCAGCTCGGTCTGGGCGTAGAGTTCGTCCTTGGGCGAGAGGCGGGCAGAGCCGTAGATGGTCACCGCCGGCTCCACACCGGAGAGGCCGTCGAAGCCCTCGACAAGCTCCCCCATGATGCGGAACATGCGCCAGGATTCTTCCTTGGCCAGATCATTTATCTCATATCCGTGCGGCATGGGCAGTCTCCTCAGGTCAGGACGAGGGCACAGGAAGCCCGACCGTCCTGAACAACGCGGCCATCAGACCGTTGACCGCTATTATAGCGCTTTCACCCTCGCCGGCAACCGGCGAGCGGCAGATGGTCCAGATCCGCCCCCGCCCGGAAGGGGCCGCCCGGGGTCGCAACGCCGAGCCGTCCCTCCACCTCATGCCGTGTCATTCTCAACCTCGACCTCCAGCCTGACCATGCCGACATGGATTCGCCCATCTGCGCCGGATGGGCACTCCTGACAATACCTGTCCACCACTTCCATCAGGAACTCTTCACGAAGCGCCCGGGGGACCCGCTGGGTGTACGGCAGCCAGGTGGTCCGAATCCAGGCAGCTGACCTGCCCCCATTAGTTGTGCCACTCGTCAAGTGGCAACCTCAACACAAGAGGTGGTATAACTGCCGGGGGCAGGTCAGAGAAACACAAGCGAAGTATTCTGTGTTTGGATGACCTGCCCCCCAAAAACGGAGCCAGTGCCAATGTTAGACTGGAAATCTAGCAAGAAGGGGGCAGGAAATGGTCAGAAAGGCATTCAAACCCGAGCAGATCATCAACAAGCTTCGAGAGGCCGAGGTCATGCTCAGCCGTGGTGCAACAGTCGGTGAAGCCAGCCGCAAGCTGGGCGTCACGGAGCAGACCTACTATCGCTGGCGCAGGGAGTACGGCGGCA
>VGOM01000012.1 GCA_016875915.1 Chloroflexota bacterium | reverse complement strand
AAGGTTTGGCACCTCGATGTCGGCTCATCGCATCTTGGGGCTGGAGAAGGTCCCAAGGGTTGGGCTGTTCGCCCATTAAAGCGGTACGTGAGCTGGGTTCAGACCGTCGTGAGACAGGTCGGTCTCTATCTGTCGTGGGCGTAGGAGATTTGAGGGGAGCTCTCTCTAGTACGAGAGGATCGAGAGGGACAGACCTCTGGTGTGCCAGTTGTCGTGCCAACGGCACCGCTGGGTAGCTATGTCTGGATGGGATAAGCGCTGAAAGCATCTAAAGTGCGAAGCCCACCCCAAGATGAGATCTCCCACCCTCCCGCAAGGGAAGGGGTAAGACCGCAAGAAGACTACTTGCTTGATAGGCGGCGGGTGCAAGCGGAGTAATCCGTTCAGCTGAGCCGTACTAATGGTCGAGGGCTTGATCTGCTCTCTCTGCAGCAATACGTCAACACCGCGGGGTGGAGCAGTGGTAGCTCGTCGGGCCCATAACCCGAAGGTCGTTGGTTCAAATCCAACCCCCGCTACCAAGAAACGTGAAGAGGCTGGACAGGGCCCTCGGGCCAGTCCAGCCTCTTGTCGTTCATCCTCGCCCACAGCAGGGCAGAGGCAACCGGGCAAGGCGAGCCTGATCTCGAGGCCGAGCTCGAGTTGAACAATACCCGCTCCCTGTGATATGGTCTTGGTCACCAGCCGGGGCGGCCGTCGGCGCACAGACGGCAGCGTGCGCCAGCCAGAGCGGCTGTGAGGGGGGAAACATGAACGACTTCACGAAGGCATTGGACCAATTGGAGAAGGCCACCAGTCAGCTAGTCAATGCAAGCATCGAGCTGACGGAGAGGACCGAGAAGCTGAACCGGCAACTGCAGAAGCTGGTGGAGATCGTCCGCAGCCACAACCGGCTTCACGGCAGCAGTGACAGCCCGGATACCACCATTCAGCCGGGCGGACCGCAGGTCAGCCCGCCGTCGCACGAGATTGAGATCCTGGCCGAAGTGAAGAGACTGCTGGATGGCGCGTGACGCAGCAGTGGACTCTCCCTCACCCGGAATGCCCGGAGAGGAGCCTGGCAGGATGAAGGCAGACGCCGGATGATGTTCGTCGGCGTGTTGCTGCTCGCCCTAGGGATAGTCTTCCTGGTGGCCGGATTCACGGGGTGGCCGAGGTCGGTCATCGGGGTAGAGTCCGAACAGGGGCCGACAAGCGAGGGTGCCCTCCAAGATACCCCCGAGGGACTTCTGGAAGGCGCTCTCCGGGAGCCGGCTCAGTCCACATATCCCGCCATCCCGACGTCGAGACGGCTGTCAACCATCTGCCTCGGCTTCGTGGGCCTGTTCTTCGGAATTGTGTCGGTGCTGGCCAACGCCGATTGAGCCGCCGCCATATCTCCCGGGCTCGTCCGCGCGGTGCGCAAGCCTCCAGGCAGCAGTATCTACGCTGCCCTCCAGCTCAGGACATACCTGAGGCTGCCCGCATCAAGATCGGGCGGAGCTTGAACCCACCCGCCGGCTAACCCGTCTTCCCTGGCCACCAGCTCGAAGTGACTCAGGGCAATGCCCATGTCCACAAGCTGCAGGTCCGTCGATCTCACCATCCTGTCATAGCCCGGCGTTCGCTTCAGGTAGAAATGGAAGAGGCCATCCCCCTGTCTCACGACTCGCCAGGGCTGTTTGTTTGATGCGGAGGGCCCCAGCCTGACACACTCAAGCGCCGTGGCATAGCCGCCCGTCGCCTCTCTCGCCAGAGGCTCTGTCATTCCGCTATCGAAGAACAGCTCATCCCAAGGCTTGCGCGCGTCGGACCCGGCAAACCGCCGGAACAGCCGATCCATGACGGATCTCTTGTCACCGGCGTACCCGATGGGGCTGACCGCCGGGACCAGTTCGCCCTCCGAGGCTGCTATCCTCCGGGCGAAGCTCGCTCTGCGGAAGGTGCCCCCCATCCAGCAGGTTCCCAGCCCCAGGGAGGTGGCTCCCAGTATCACCTTCTCGAAACAGTACCCCAGGTCCTCCATCGCCCCCCGGCCGTCTCTGACCGCACTGACAATGTACATCCGGGCACCCCTGATGGTCCCGTAGGTCCCCAGGGTCCTGACCTCTTCCCGCTCCATTTCTGAGAAATCAACCAGCGCGAATCTGACCGGCTGACCGAAAGGGCCGGCAGCGTTGGCACGGAAGAGATCGACCACCGCCAGTTTCTTGTCCTCCTCGACGGGCCGTGCCGCATATGTTCTCACCGAGACACGCCGACGGATCGCCTCTATCATCAAACCCATACTGCCTTCGCCCCCTCTCTCCAGTTGACGGCGGACAGCGCCTGCCTGACTGAACCGCCCCTTCATAGATGTTATCATGCTCATCTTCCGTGCACCAACGCCCGGCTGGCCCCCCTCGGACGACCTTGGGCCGGCAATCGAGCCCCATCAGGACAGACCGCTCCATTGACCCACGATACAGTCTCTGATAGTCTCAGGCAGAACCGGAGAGAGGAGGACAGACAGTTGTCAGCACTGCTGGAGAAGTACAGTCAATGCCTCAAGGCTGGAGACGCCGGCGGGGTGGCCGCCCTCTTCGCAGAAGACGGGGGGTTCTACGACGATGCCCCCTCTGCCCTGGGCTTCCAGGCAATCGACGTGAAGGGTCGCCAGAACATCGAGGAGTTCTTCCGCGAGACCTTCAAGAGAGGAGGCCTTCAACTGGCGAACGTCGCCATCAACGGCAACGCCATGCGCTACGACGTCACCGTCGGCAAGACGGTGCTGCTCTGTCTCGGGCTGCTCACGGAGGCCAAGGGCCTGATCAAGACATACAAGGTTGTGGCGGTCCCGCCTGCATCCCATCACTGATGCCCCAGCTCCGTTCTCTGCCACGAAGAAAGGGGGACTGGGCCGGGGTTGACGAAGAGGGGAAACCCCAGCCCAGCGAGAGGTGATCTCGGGTCGGGTGACCCGGTGATCCCGTTGCGCCGATCTGCGCTAGATTAGGCCGATATGCCATCGCGGGAGGGAACCACTTCGACGTGCAGGCATCGGCATCTGCCTCCGCTGGGTCGCCTTCACCAGGGCCGATCTGCGCGGTCCCATGACCTCGCCGAAACCGCGGCACCTGGCACAAAGCTGACTCTGCACGTACCCTCCACCCCCGCAGGTGGGGCAGGTCAGGAAGACCATTGCCTATCACCTCCCCTCCACGGATCGGACACCATTATGGTCCGCCATGCACCGCTTGGGAAGTGACTCTGTTCTAGAAGATATTTCTATCCGGCCAGACAAGACCGTTCCGGGCGGAACGCGGGGCGGGGAGAAGCCGGTGGTTCGGCGGGAAGCGCCGTCTCGAAATCCCGCCGCCGGTTGCCCCGAGGACTGCAGCCGCAGTTTGGAAGGCCAAAGAGACCGACGTCAGTCCCTTTGCAGGCTTCCCGCCCCGCGCCAACCGTGCGCAGCGAGCAGTTAGACTTCTCGAAGGGTTCTGAAAAGATAGTAGGCCCAGACAACCACGACCACCACCGCTACTGATATCTCGGTGGCGGGGGCAGCATAGACCTCGTCACGGTAGTACTGAATGGCCTGGTACAGTGCCAGAGGAAGCGTCACCAGCGCTGCTATCCCGAAGGCGAAGACCATCCAGGAGAGGTACTGCCGCTTCGCCAGACCCGCTGCCGGCTCCGCCCCGGCCCTCACCCTGTTCCGGGTCAACAGATGGAGGAGTGACAGCACAATACCAGTGCCGGTCAGAACAGAGGCAAGGACCACATCCTTGAAGGGCCACTCCAGACGGTAGGCCTCCATCATGCCGATTCTGACGAAGTAGAACAATCCCACTGCCCCGGCCACCACGCTCAGAGCGATCAAGGTGTAGCTGTAGGCTATGAGGGCCCGCTGTGCACTGAAATCATCCCCTCGTTGCGGCAGGCCCCTGGTCACCAGGTAGATCAGAGCCACAACAGTCAGGACGGAAGGGAGGATGACCAACATGCTGACAAACTCCATGATCCACACCTCCTGAGCCTATGCGTTCTGCCTATCTGCCATCTGAGATATGATCTCTGCAGGCCGCAATCATTCTAGACAGTTGCATCCGAATCCGTCAATAGCTGATCCAGCGCGGCTTCATCCTATCCGCCGCTCCATAGGGCAAGATGGCCGACGCCGAACGGAATCGCCTTGTCTTCCGCTTCCGGTTTGCGATAGAATAGGTAGGCTTCAACGGGGGGCGCTAGCTCAACAGGTAGAGCAGCTGACTCTTAATCAGCCGGTTAGAGGTTCGAGTCCTCTGCGCCTCACCACCGCAAAGACCTTCGTGTCTTGAGGCCGCCCTCCGCACGGGTATTGCTTCGGAATCCCGAGGATCAGCCTTTCTCGTACACCACGCCGTACCCGGGCGGTGGGAAGGTGAACTCGATGGCATCATAGTCGCAAACGGTGAAGCACGATGCGCACTCCGTGCAGAACCTCCGGTAGTCGGCGGCCAGAGCGGCCTTGCCGTCACTCACTTTCCACAGGTTCATGCCGCAGATTATGACGCAGTTCCGGCAGCCGACGCATTTCTGTTGGTCTACCTTGATGAAGTCGACGGGTGATTCGATCACTTTGACGAGTTGTCTCTTCTGTATAGGATGCTTCTCCATGATCACTTCCCTCCTGCTGCCGGCGGCATCATGCTCTTGATCAGAGGGACCATCGCCCTCATCCCAGCCATGAAGTTGGCTGTCTTTTCCCTTGAGGCTTCCTCCGTTATCGGGAAGTAGTAGCGGGCCAGGAAGAGCAGTTGGGGGATCATATCCACCACTATTCCGGGTACACGCATCATTCCTTGAGCATGGGGTTCAGCCATGGTGAGCATTCCGTAGAACATGGCATCCGCCACGTTGTCAAACAGATCGTAGAACGTCTGGGAGGTCCATTCCGAGAAGAAGTCTCTGAGGACCGTGCCCGCCGTGAAGTCAACCCCTACGGGCGATGCCTTGAGCTCTTCCATGTACTGCTTGAAGTATGCTTTGGAGAAGTCCTTGTCCTTGTGCGCCCGCACAGCAGTCTGAGCCGCAAGCCTTGACGAATACATCGCCTGCCAGACCCCTTCCGCCATGAACGGTTCAGGGACCCCTGCAGCGTCGCCGGTGAGCATGAGGCCCCCGGTATAGATCCTCTCGTTGAACTTCTTCAACCAGGGCAGGTGGGTGAGCTGGAATTCCCTCGGCTTGGCCCTAGTCGCCTTGATGAGGCGCTGGACGAAGTCCAGGCGCGCATTGTCCATGACAGAGGTGCTGGACAAGTTGCGGCCCGCGTCCACTTCATCGAGCAGTGTCTTCGCCGGGCGTGAACCTATGTGGAATCCGGTTCGCGTAATGGTGACGTAGCCTCCCCGGTCCGGCCCCATGAAGATGTGGACGTTCGTGTCGCCGCAGTACTCGGCAATGCGCTCCGGATCGGCCTCGAAATCAAGGGTGGCCAGCACTGTCACCTGATCCTTGTCCCATTTCTTTCTCAACCCGGCCTTCTGAGCCACTAGGGAACGAGCACCGTCTGCGGCAATCACCACTGGTGCCCGGTACTGGTGGCCTTCGTGGTCTACGACACCCACCACCTGTTCGCCCTCCCGGATGACGTTGTTGATGAGAGCGGTCAGCTTCAGCTCCGCCCCTGCCGAAGTAGCCTTCTCCATCATCCACTGGTCGAACTCGGGCCGGTACATCATCTGCACCATGTACTCGCTGGCTTGCGGGTAGCTGTTGCGCCGCGGCGGTGTCAGCCCCCAGGTCATCCGGTCCGCGTTCGAAGGCTGAGGCTGCACAATGTGCATCACGCCGAACTTGGTCGGCCACAGCGAGGGCAGATCGAGTTCCTTGATGTACTCAAAATCCCGGGCCGCCTTGGGTGATAATCCAAAGCCCGATGAGTTCTTCTCGCCACAGAATCGTCCCCTCTCAAAGACGATCGTCTTGAGGCCGGCGTCAGCGGCCTCCTTGGCTGCCGCGCTCCCCCCCGGGCCACCCCCCACCACAATCAGATCATAGCTGCTCATCCAGGCACCTCCTCATGACCCTGTTTCTGGACTTCGATCGAGCCCAACAGTGCAGTCGATGTCATTCCTCCGGTGATGAATAGGCGGTGGGATCACAGGCGTTGTTGGGGTCAAACTGCCTCTTGATTCTGCGCAGCCACTTGTCATAGTTGTAACATGCCGACCCGAACATCCCATGCTTTCCCTGGCCCACCTGAGAAACCTGGAATATCGGTGTGCCAAGCTTCTGATCCAGCATCGCCTGATTGGACTCAGTCAGATACTGATAGGCACCTTCTGCGGAATCATGGTCGTGGTGATCGTACATCAGCAGCATCTCGGTGTAGGCCATGTGTCCCTGGTCGAACACCAGTGTTGCGGAATTGTCTCCGCCATCGTCCATGATCACGCCCCTTCGGATGTACTTGTCCTTGAGCACCCTTCCAGCCTTGATCTGGCTCATGGCCAGGTCCACTGTATCCATGGCTCCGAAGGACGTGTTGAATCCCCCTGTGGTGCGGAAGCACGATCGGGTGACCTCGTCCACTTTGATCACGGCCGTCGCCGTCAGTTCCTGCATTTCCCTGGACTCCGACACCGGTGAGATCTGCCCGCCGGTGTCTCCCAGGACTTGGGCGAGCACCTTCTGCTGGTAGTCAAACTCCCCTTCGGAGTTGGCGAAGATGACAAAGAGGAAGCTGTACTTGAGCATTTCCTGAAGCATCCCCGTCTGCCAGGTGGCCACGTAGTTGGCCCCCGATGCCATCTGCAGGCCAACGAAGGATGGGCTCAGCCGCGAAACGAACCATCCGATCTCCGCCTCACCCAACTGCAAAGCGGCTTCCGCCAGCTTCTCAATGGTTGGGAAACTGAACAGAGCTACCTTCATGTTCTTGATCGGCTCCTTGAGCACGTAGTTCGGCGGCGTCCGCTTCATCTCCAACTCGGGCGGCCCGTTCCAGTGGAACAGCTTGACAGCGCACTTGGTGAACACTCCCAGACCGCCCCAGGCCCCTTCCCATCCCCTTATGATGCCCCGCAGGCTGGGCCCTGGACCGTCGCCACAGAACCAGCCGGACCCCGCTCCCGGAGATCCCAGCTTCAGAACATCGCCGGTGGGGAGTACCCACTCCACCCCCAGAAGATTGCGCCCGCTGAAGCCCATACTGAGTCCATCCGGCCCGTAGCCGACTACTGAGGTCGCACTGGCCAGGACCGAGGTGTTGGAGCCTGCACCGATGATGTGGCAGTTGAGTCCCCTCTTCATCGCCTCTACCTGGAGCTGCATGCAGATCACGTGCGGCTCGACTACCGCGTACATGTTCTTCTCATCGATCTCCAGGATGCGGTTCATGCGGCGCAGGTCAAGGGACACTGCCCCTTCCACCCCCGGCAGATTGTGAAGCCCCCAGCCGGTGCTCATGGGCTTGAACACAATGCCGTACCTGTTACATATCTTGGCTATGGCCACGACCTCTTCAGTGGTCGCCGGCAGAATAACGGCCTCGGGCGAGATCTCAGCCCACACTCCTTCCTTCGAGCCAAAGGGCTGGTACATGTAGGACCGGAGGACCGCCGGCTCATCCGATATGTTCTCCGGACCGACGACGTTCTCAAACAATCTGTAGGTATCTCTGCGAAGGGCCATGGTTGCCTCCTTCACTCCAAACCGTGCTCATAGCGCTTGCCTGACCAGCTCTACGATGTCATAGACCATGAGATTGCCTCCGGTCTGCCTAACGGCCTCCTTCAGGTTCTGCTCACACCACGCACAGGCAGTGACAATGGCTTCGCCACCCACGGATTTCGCCTCCGCTATGCGTTCGGACGCCGTCCAAAGGGCCAGATCGTTCATGGTCTGCTTGACTCCTGAGCCGGCCCCACAGCACCAGGAGTACTCCATGATCCTCTCCATCTCCACGAACTGGATGCCGGGCACGCTCCTGATGATGTCGCGGGGAGGTTCATAGACGCCGTTCCAGCCGCGGCTCACGGCCTTCTCGGGTTCCCTCAGGATGAACTGGCCGAGGACCTTCTTCTCCGTGCCCTTCCAGGGGACGTATGTCTCCGATTTCCGACCCAGGTTGCAGGGATCATGGTAGGTCACCCGCGCGGGGAAGCTCCGGGAGAACCTCAACTTGCCCTGTTTGAGCAGCTCATCGAGATACTGGGTGATATGAAGCACCTCGAACTTCATTTGCCTGCCCAGGAGGGGATAGACCGACTTCATGATGCCGAATCCGCAGGCGCATGAGGTGACAACCCTGGCCACGCCGGCGGCATTCCAGTCGTCAATGTTGCTCTCGGCGAACTTGATGAACTCGCCCTGGAAGCCCAACTGGAAGGCGGTGCTGCCACAGCATGTCTCCTGGCTGCCCCTGATGCCCACATCAACGCCTGCCTGCTTCAGGAGCAGGACCGTGTCTCTGGCTATGGCCGACAGCTCAGGGTCGTAGCAGTAGAGACACCCAGCATGGTAGACAACCTCTGCCTTCTCACCCTTGGAGAGATCCTTGACACCAAGACCCTCGGCCCACTTGCCGCGGTCAGCCTTGGGCTTCATCAGGGTGTTGTCTTCCTTCCTCAGGCTGTCAATGATCATGGAGTGTTCGGGGAGGAAGTAGCCCATGCCGGCAAGATGCGCACGGGTGGAGTAGATGGGCCACAGTACCTCAAGTTCGGCGTTGTACTTGCAGGATGAATCGCAGGCACCACAGGCTGTGCACCGGTAGACGATGTTCAGCAGCTCATCAGTTATGGTGTCGAGCCGTCCTTCGGCCAGGGCCAGCCCCAGGGCCATCCTTCCGCCGCCGGAATACGTGTGGAAGTTGTATCTGGCGATGCTGGGGCAGTTGTTGGAGAACCTCCAGCTCTTCATCTGCGCCAGGGGCGGCCACTTGCACAGCGAACACCTGGCACACCTCTTCATGTCATCCAGGTAGTCCTTGAGTTCAAGTATCATTCTCTCTCCCTCCCCTCGGTCACAGGAGGCCCTCCTCTCGCAGTCTCTCGGCCAGCCTGGCTGCCGCGGCTCCGGGAGTGTCTCCGTCCATGAACTCGCAGTTCGTTTCCCGCTTCGGCACGAACAAGTCAAGCAGTTCACAGCGAGGCGGTGGCAGCGGGGGTAGATCCAGGTCCGCCGCCTTCCACAGACGCAGTGGCTTCTTTCGCGCAGCCGACAGGGCCTGCAGTGTGACCTGACGCAGTTCCCCCAGCGCGCTATCGATGGTGACGACGCATGGAAGGGGCGCTTCAACAACCTCAAAGCCATCCGCGATGACCCGCTCAACCCTCACCTGCCCGTCAGCGATCTCCACCTTGCTGGCCACGGTGATGCAGGGGAAACCCAACTCCTCCGCCAGGACGCAGCCGGTAATCCCTGAGTCCCAGTCCGACGACTGGCGGCCGGTGAAGACCATGTCGACTTCCCCGATCTTCCTCACGGCTGCGGCCAGAACGCCGGCGGCGGCGAAGCTGTCCAAGTCCCGGAACGACGGGTCTTCCAGAAGAATGAGTTCGTCTGCTCCGGCCGCCAGCGTCCTGCTCAGCACAGGACGGGCCAGGCTGCTCCCCATGCTCACGGCAATGACCTTCGCGCCGAGCCGATCCCTGATCTGCAGTGCCGCCTCAAGGGCATTCTGGTCAAAGGGAGACAGCACCGGCGGAGTGCCCGGTGGCGGCACCACCCGTTTTTGCTCCGGGTCAACCCTGAAGGCAGAATGGGGCATCTCCGGGTCGACCACTTGCTTGACACAGACAACGATCTGCATCTTTCCGAGCCGGCTAGAAACAGAGCTTGCCGGGGTTCATTATGTTGTTGGGATCGAAGATCCTCTTCACCTTTCTCAGGGCTATGACGTTCTCGGCGCAGTCACTGCCTATCATGTCCACCCATCCCCCGTAGGGCCTGGATAAGAAGGCCCCCTTCTGCATCAAGGCCTTGCCTGCCAGTTCGAGGGTCCTCTTCGCCAGAGCCACCTCCGTCTCCTCGTTCGCATCGAATGCCAAGTCAAACTCCACATGGCAGGAGCGCCCCTGCTGTATGGGCTGGATGTACGTGCCCATGCTGGCCGTGGGGAAGCCTGCTTCCCGGGCAACCCCGCGCATGGTTTCGATGAACTGCGCTGATCGATCCAGGGTGGTCAGGAAGAATATCTCGGCGTTGCTGCCCCGATAGCGTAGCTTCCAGTATGGCTCGGCACTCGGCTCGCTCAGTACCTGGAGAAGCCTCCCGGAATCCACCCCGGGGAGCGTTGCCACCGGACGTACGCCGCAGCGCTGGGCGATCTCCAGCATGTCCTTGGTCTGGTAGTCCACCCGTTCCTCCGGAAACCTCTCGTAGCCCGCGATGACGAAGACCAGGATGTACGCCGGGAGCGCAGAGCGGCACTCCTCGATGCATCGAGAGTCATGTTCAAGCAGTGAGGCCAGATTCAGCCGATCGAGGACGAGGCATTCGTCTCCCAGTTTCAGGCGCTGCAGCCGGTAGATGAAGTCGATGACCTCCTCGACTGCGGTGCAGCCCACCATGAACAGCTTCCTGACGGATGGCAGAAGCTCCAGTCGGACCGTGGCCCAGGTGACTATCCCCAGCGTACCCTGAGCCCCCTGCACCACTCTGAACAGATCGCTGGGCCCGGGGCCCAGGGGGTTCTTCTGTGCTTGACCCGACTCCCGCTGTTCGTCGAGTGTGCCCGGTCCCGACGCGGCACCCGTCCTGAACACCTCACCCGTCCCAAAGACCACTTCCGTGCAGCAGAGGGGATCCGACATATCCCAGTGGTATTTCGGCACCAGTATCGGGTCGCGCTCCATGTAGCTCCCCAGTACCGACTTGGTGCGCCTCGGCGCCAGCGGGAGCATCAAACGCATGTTCTGCTTCTCCACCTCGGACTTCAGAGCCGAGAACGTCGTCCCCGGCTCGATCATCGCCACGCGGTTCCTCCGGTCAATGCGGAGCATCTTGTTCATCCCCGACAGGTCCACCACCACTCCGCCCAGCGTGGGGACAGTGTCGCCTTTGAAATGAGGAGGGCCTGAGCTCACGGGAATCAGGGGCATCAGGGTTCGGTTGGCCCATCTGACCAGTTGATGAACCTGCTCCGCCTGCTGGGGCTTCACCAGGAAGAGAGGCGGACACCCAGCGGCGAAGCTGCAGTCACCACCATGGGCTTTGAGGATGTCCGGGGCATCGACCACGTTCTGATGCCCGACAATGCCCTCAAGCGCACCCTTGATCTCGATGTCCGGTTCAACACTGGTTCCAGAGGGATTGGTCATTGTCTTCCTCCACCCGCAGTGATGGATTCAGTCACTGCTCAGAGCCGAAGAGCTCAGTGTCCTCGGCATGCTTCTCGGTGCATCAAGGGGATTCTGGCATCGGGAGCGGTATGATTGGGCATTATATCAAGAAACGTGATCCGCCAACATGCCTGCCTCGAGGGAAGCATGGCCCATCTGCGCCCTGCAGTAGAAATATCTTCTAGAACTGGATTACTTCCAAATACGGGCGGGGCACTCCATAATGGTACCGGCTCTGCGCAGCGGAGGCGGAGTGCCAGGTCTGTGGTCTTTTGGCCCGACAGAGTGAGGGATTCCGCTCAACGCTGGCGACTAAACGTTTTGAAGGAGATGATGGACCGGTAGCTTTCTCAGATCTGCCCGACAGCATCGTAGTCCCGAGGAGGGCGTTGAGCCGCCGTCTCGATTTGGTCACTTTGACGGCGGGGAGCCAATAGTGAAACCGATCCGAAGGGGTCGGTCTCTCTTTTTTCAGAGGTATGTTGATCAGACGAAACGCAGCCCGGCTTCCCAACGTTTCCCTCAGGGTGTCTTCAGCCAGGGTCGCGGCCATTCCATCCGGATGGGTGCATATGAAGGAGGAGAAGCGTGCGTAGGATCGTGAGTATCGTCGTTGTGGTTGTCCTTGCGCTGGGTTCTGTCTTGAGCATGGCGGGCGTGGCCATGGCGGCCGACGGCAAGATCACGGGGCATGTGTACGTGGAAGGCACGACCACGCCCATTCCGAGTACCACGGTCTACGCCTACGACTGGGACGCCGATCTCGGACTGGGGCAGGTGATCCCCGCCGGCACCGGCTTCACCGACGAGAACGGCAGCTACACCATATCGGGACTAGCCGACGGCACCTACCGGCTGAAGGCAGAGGCTGACAGATACTTCAGCCAGTACTACAACGGTGACACCACCCCTGGCTCAGCTCAAGAGGTTTCTGTCGACGACCCCAATACTACCAGCGGCATTGACTTCGCTCTTGGGGAGGGCGGCTCGCTGTCAGGCTCCGTCCACCAGGCAGATGGGACAACGCCCATTATTGGTGCCCGCGTCATCGCCTATGACAGCGCGGATCAGATGGTGGATGATGCCTGGACCAGTGAGAACGGCACCTACACTGTGGGCAACAATATGGATCCCGGAAGCTACAAGGTGAAGGCCGAAGCCGATGGGTACTTGAGCGAGTACTACGACAACGCTACAGACTCCACCTCGGCCACCCCGGTCACGGTGACTCTATCCACCGATACCCCGGGCGTCAACTTCACCCTGGCCGAGGGCGGCTCCATATCGGGCACGGTCCATACGGACAATGGGACCCCGATCTACGGCGCGCATGTCATGGCCTACGACAGCGCAGATCAGATGGTGGACGATGCCTGGACCAGCGACAACGGCAGCTACACCGTGGGCAACAACATCCTACCCGGCGGCTACAAGGTCAGCGTCGACGCGGACGGGTTCTTCTCCGATTCCGCCGACCCGGTCACGATCACAGGCACCAGTAAGATCACGGGCATCGACTTCGTCCTTGCGGCCGGTGCTTCCATAAAGGGCTCCGTCTTGGAGGAGGGTGGAACCGCCCCCATCTATGGCGCCCGGATCATGGCCTTTGACAACGTCACCTCTGAGCTGATGGATGAGGCCTGGTCTCGTGCGGATGGCAGCTACGTGCTGGGTAACAACATCGACTTGGGCAGCTATATCCTCCAGGCAGAGGCCGACGGCTACTTCAGCAAGTACTACGATAATGTCACCGACATTGCTCTGGCTCAACCGGTGCTCGTAGCAGGACCCGACGAGATCACCGGCAAGAACTTCACCCTGAGTGCGCAGACGCTGGTATTCTCCTTTGTGAACGCTAGCGACATAGGCGAGAACACCGCCACCATCACCTGGACCACCGATCAACCCGGAACCAGCCAGGTGGAGTATGGGATCACGGTTCAGTACGGCTCGTCCACCACACTGGACACAGACTTGGTGACTAGCCACACCGTGAATCTCACCGGGCTCACACGGGCGACCACCTACCACTACAGGGTGAAATCCAAGGACGGTCTGGGGCGCGAGTCCCACTCGGCCGACTTCAACTTCACCACGCCACATACCACCAAGCCAGTGATCTCCGACGTGGCAGCTACCGACATCACCGCTACAGGCGCCAACATCACCTGGACCACCGACGAACTGGCCACCAGCCAGATGGAGTATGGACTGACCGCAAGCCTGGGGACAACCACAGATGAGGATGCCACCCTGGTGACCAGCCACACGATGGTTCTGACCGGGCTTGCCTCCGGCACCACCTACCACTACATGGTGAAATCAAGGGATACCCAGGGCTCTGGTTTGTGGACCCTGTCAAACGTGTACACTTTCACCACCCTGGACGTCACCCCGCCGGCCATCTCCGCTGTAACCGCGAGCGGGATGACCCAGACCGGGGCCACCATCACCTGGACCACCAACGAGGCGGCCACCAGTCAGGTGGAGTATGGCCTGACCAGCCAATACGGCTCGGCCACCACCCTGGATGCCACCCTGGCTACTAGCCACAGCGTCAGCCTGACCGGGTTGACGGCCGGCACCACCTACCACTACAGGGTGAAGTCGAAGGATGCCTCCAACAACGAGGCCGTCTCAGCAGACCTCACCTTCGCCACTGTAGCGGCTCCCGTGCCCGACACCACTCCACCGACCACGCCGGTGGTCAGCGACGGCGGGGAGTCCACCACCAACCTGACCCAGCTTCATGCCACCTGGACTTCGTCCGATGCTGAGTCGGGTGTTGCCGAGTACCAGTACGCCATAGGCACCTCAGCCGGGGACACCGATCTGGTGAACTGGACATCGGCAGGCACCGGGACCAGCCTGACCAGGACCGGCCTCAACCTCAGCGTGGGCAGCACCTACTACTTCTCGGTCAAGGCCAAGAATGGTGAGGGGCTGTGGAGCGCCGTGGGCAGCAGCAACGGCATCCTCGTCGCTGAGGAGGAGACCCCTGTCGAGCCGTCGGAAGACGGCGGCATGCCCACCTGGGTCTGGATAGTCATTGGACTGGGAGCCGCGGCGGCCATCGGGGGCATAGGCTTCTGGTTGATCAAGGGAATGCCCAAGCAGCCGCAGCAATAGGAGATGGGCTGGCCGGAAGGGCGGGCAAGATGTCCACCCTTCCGCGAAGCGAACTACTTGAGGAACGACAGATGACCTACAGACGCCGGGAGATAACATCAGCTTCGAACGGGTTCGATCGCCAGAGTCCTGGCATGCCGATGCCCGGCATTCCGCGTCAACACAGCGCAGCTGTGGAAGATCCTCTGCCATTGATGCCTCTTGGCATATGCGCTATGATCCTGTCAGCAATGATCTGGAATGTTGTTGACATACCCATTCGGGCGTGCTAGCATGGTCGTTTACGTACCTAACCAGAAAGCGAGTGGAACTTGACAATAACGAAGATGATGGATAGGTGGTCCAAGCAGTAGATGGGAACCGGGGGGGTTCATGACATGCTGACGATCTCTGAACCGTCACTGGGCAGTGACGAGATTCAGGCCGTGACCGATGTCCTCAAGTCGGGCATGCTGGTCCAGGGTTCGGAGGTTGCCCGGTTCGAACAGCTCTTCGCCGACTACGTCGGCATCAGGCACGCCGTGGCCCTGAACACCGGAACAGCAGCCCTCCACCTGGCCCTGCTGGCAGCGGGGGTGGGCGAGGGCGACGAGGTAGTCACTACCCCCTTTTCCTTTGTCTCTACCGCCAACGCCATCCTCTTCTGCAATGCCCGGCCGGTGTTCGTCGACATCGACAAGGAGACCTTCAACATCAGTCCCCGCCTTCTCAGGCAGGCGGTGAACCCGCGCACCAAAGCCGTGATCATCGTTCACCTCTACGGTCAGCCGTGTGATATGGACCAGATCACCCGCATTTGCGGGGAGCACAATCTGACCCTGGTCGAAGACGCCTGCCAGGCCCACGGGGCTGAGTACCGGGGCCGGAAGGTGGGATCATTCGGCATCGGCTGCTTCTCCTTCTACGCCACCAAGAACATCACCACCGGCGAGGGAGGAATGATCACCACCGACAACGCCGATATCGCCCAGCAGGGCAGGCTACTGCGGAGTCATGGACAGAGCGAGAAGTACCTACATCAGATCCTGGGGTTCAACTACAGGATGACGGACATCGCTGCGGCATGCGGCATCTGTCAGATGCGGAAGCTGGATGAGTTCAATGACAGGCGCACAAGGAACGCCGCCTTCCTCGCTGGCCAGCTGGCCGGAATCGAAGGCCTGGCTATTCCTATCGTCGGCCCGGACCGCAAGCACGTCTTCCACCAGTTTACCGTCCGGGTGACCGGCCGCTTCGGCATGTCCCGGGATGAACTGGCCGCCGCTCTCAAGGAGCGAGGGATCATGACCGGGGTGCACTATCCCATACCCATTCACAAGCAGCCCCTGTACCAGAGGCTGGGCTACGACGGCTCATTCCCCGTTTCAGAGCAGGTGGCCAGAGAGACCCTCTCCCTGCCGGTGCATCCCGGACTGAGTGATCAGGATCTCAACTACATCGTCAACAGTATCAGGGAGGCTCGCAATGGCCGCCACTGCCACCAGTCATGTGCCTGCGCAGCAGAGACCGCGCATCCACCGCAGTCCTCAGAGGCCGCCTGTGCCGGCGATCACCACTCAGGGACAGTGGTCGCCCGGCTACCCCAGAGCACACTGGTGCGGGGACGAGTGCATGTCGGCGAAGGAACGGTGGTCGAGGAGAACGTGGTCCTGGGCCATCGCGACGATGGGGTGCTGTCCATTGGACCCAACTCCCGCATCAGGTCCGGGACCGTCATCTACTCCGACGTGTCGATCGGCAAGGGGTTCAAGACGGGTCACAACGTCCTCATCCGTGAGGGCACCGAGATGGGTGACGATGTCCTGGTGGGCACCAACACCGTCGTCGATGGGCACTGCCGGGTGGGGAATCAAGTGGCCATGCAGACCAATGTCTATCTCACGGCCTACACGGTGGTCGAGGACGGGGTGTTCCTCGGCCCCTGCTCGGTAACCACCAATGACAAGTACATGGAATACGGGGCCAAGCTCGCGGGAGCCACCATCAAGAGAGGAGCCCGGATCGGGGCCAACTCCACCATACTTCCCGGCATCACCATCGGGGAGAAGGCCATCGTCGGCTCCGGCGCGGTGGTGACCAAAGACGTCCCCACCGGGGCAGTCGTAGTGGGGAACCCCGCCCAGAGAATCCGGGGCAAGGCTGCCCCTAGGTCAGCCCGGGAATCAGTCAGACAGGGCAGCGAGAAGCCGGCGAGGTCGGGATCATGAACAAGAGAAGAGTCGCCGTCATCGGCATGGGCTATGTGGGCATTCCCGCCGCAGCTCTTCTGGCGGACGCCGGACACGACGTGGTCGGCATACAGCGCCGCTCGACCAGATCAGGATGGAAGATCGACTGGCTGAATCAGGGGAGATGCCCCATAGGCGGCAATGAACCTGAGCTCCCGGAGATATTGCAGCGGGTGGTCCGCGCGGGCAAGTTCAGAGCAACCGACGACTACTCCGTCCTAGGAGACGTGGATGTCGTTCTCATCGATGTTCAGACACCCACCGATGAGAGCCACACCCCGATGTACCAATCCCTAGAGGAAGCCTCCCGACAGGTAGGCAAACACCTGAGAGCCGGCATGCTCATCATAGTTGAATCGACCGTGGCTCCGGGCACCACAGAGCATGTGGTCAAGCCGATCCTGGAGGAGGTGTCCGGTCTGCCAGCCGGCCTGCCGCAGGGATTCGGTCTGTGCTTCTCCTACGAGAGGGTGATGGTCGGCAGGCTGATTCACAATGTCAGGGAGTACCCCAAGATCGTCGGCGCCATGGATGAGGCCAGCCGGCACATGGCCGTGGAGCTCTACCGCTCCATTGTGAGAGCGCCGGTCTGCGGGACCGACATCCTCACGGCCGAGGTGGCCAAGACCGTGGAGAACGCCTACAGGGATGTGCAGATCGCGTTTGCCAACGAGGTGGCCCTGCTCTGCGAGTCCATGGGCACGGATGTCCACGAGGTGAGGGAACTGGTCAACGGGCTTCCCAACGACGCATCAGCGCCCCACGCCAACCCGGTTCGCAACATGCATCTCCCGGGAGCCGGAGTAGGCGGACATTGCCTGCCCAAGGACACCTGGCTCCTGATGCATGGGTACGACAGATATGGCAGATCCAAGCAGCAGTACCCGCCATCGGTACTTGCCGGGGCCCGGCATCTGAACGACTGGATGCCCGTTCATATGGTCGACCTTCTGGAGGACGGACTCAAGGAAGCCGGGAGGGGCATCCGGGGATCGCGCATCGCAGTGCTGGGATACGCCTTCCTGGAGAACTCCGACGACGCCAGAAACACACCGACGGTGCCGATGGTGGAGGAGTTGGCCCGCCGCGGAGCGACATACGTCATTCACGACCCCCACATCATGGATGGAGAGGGGTATGCCATCGAAGGTGATCTCGACCGGGCCCTGAGGCAGTGCGATGCCGTGGTCCTGATGACCAAGCACGAGCAGTACCGGTCCATTACGCCGGAGAGGCTGTCAGGGCTGCTGAACTCCAGGGTGGTGGTTGACGGGAGGAATATGTTCGACGCCAGGGCATTCGTCGATCATGGCTTCGTATTCAGGGGGGTCGGCAAGGGCAATCTCAACAGGATGAGACAGCGCCCCAGAGAAGCGATTTCGTCCCGGTCCGGCGGCCGCCGTTGAACGGGAACATGTGCAGTTCAAGAGGTTTGAGATGATCAGAGTTGGAGTTGTCGGCCTGGGCGCCATGGGGCAGCACCATACCAGGGTCTATTCACAGTTGCCATGCGAGTTGGTGGGAGTGGCCGACGTGGACACGGACAAGGCCCGGGAAGTGGGTCGGCAGTACGGCATCCCCTACTACAGCGACTACCGGGACCTGATTCCGCAGACCGACGCGGTAAGCATAGTGGTGCCTACCAGTCTCCACTGTGAAGTGGCCCTGGACTTCCTGGACAGGGGTATTCACTGCATAGTGGAGAAGCCGATCGCCTCCACCCTGAAGGACGGCGAGGAGATGCTCAGGGTGGCCCGGAACATGCACGCCAAGCTGGCCATCGGTCACGTCGAACGGTTCAATCCTGTGGTGGCCGGACTCAAGGCCGTCATCGACCAGGGAGTTCTGGGCGAGATCATGATCATCTCCACCAGGAGGGTTGGGCCATTCGCCAGCCGGATCAGAGATGTGGGCATTGTGCTGGACTCGGCCTCACATGACATCGACATCGCCCGCTATCTCGTGGGGCGCGATCCCATAGGCGTAGTTGCCCGGTCCGGACGCCTGATCCACCCCACACAGGAAGATCATGCGGTGATCATGCTGGACTTCGGGCGTGCCACCGCCGCCATCGAAGTAAACTGGTTCACGCCTCACAAGGTCAGGACCCTGGTGGTCACCGGGAGCAAGGGTATCGCCTATCTGGACTACATTCACCAGACGCTGGTGCTCCACAACGGGGCAAACGAATGGCAGGCGGTGATACCCAAGACCGAGCCGCTGAAGCTGGAGCTGGAGCATTTCCTGAGGTGTGCCGAGGGCAGCGAACATCCCTTGGTTGACGGTCGAGAGGGGGTCCAGGTGCTGGAGTTGTGCCTGGCAGCGTCGAAGAGCCAGAATGGCACATTCAAGAGGCCTCTTATGGCCCAACTGACTATGTGATATGCTATATGATGACTGATATGGAGGAAACCGATGTTTCAGGGTAGAAAGGTGGGGGTGATAGTCCCGGCCTACAACGAGGAGCAGCTCATTGTACCGACAATAGAGAATGTGCCCTCGTACGTCGACAGGATCTATGCCATTAATGACGGCAGCACGGATCATACACACGACGTCATAGCCCGGCTCAGCGCAGGCAATGACAGGGTGGTGCCCATTGACCACACCACCAACGGCGGTGTGGGGGCGGCCATCATCACCGGCTACAGGAGATGCCTTGATGAGGGCATGGATATCGCCATGGTCATGGGCGGGGACAACCAGATGGACCCGGCCCAGGTCCCCAGTCTGCTGACCCCGATCGTCAGAGGGGAGGCCGGCTACACCAAGGGCAACCGTATGTCATCGATCGATCACTTGAAGGGCATGTCGGCCTGGCGGCGGCTGGGAAACTGGCTGCTCCGGTGGCTGAGCAGAGTCTCATCAGGGAACTACGCCATCATGGATCCCCAGAACGGCTACACCGCGGTGACCACAGAGGCACTGCGAAAGATCGACCTGGACAGCGTCTACACCTACTACGGCTACTGCAACGATCTGCTGGTCAAGTTCGCCGTCGCCGGAGTCCGGGTGGTTGAAGTGCCTATGCCGGCACGATACCAGGGAGAGAAGTCCAAGATCAAGTACAGCAGGTACATCGTCAAGGTGTCCTGGCTTCTTCTGAGGAACTACGCCTGGAGGATGTACACCAAGTGGGTCGTCTTCGGCCGCACTGAGAAGAAGGACCTACTAGCGGCCGCCATCGGAGCAGGTTTCAGCTGGAACCCCTGGAATCCGGGTGGACCTGACGGAGGAAACAGACGGGGACGCTGGAAGTAGGAGTCCCTCAAACTGAAAGCAGCAGCAAGAGTTGGGACGACTTCGCCAGGAGGACTTCCTGTATCCTGCACCGCCGGACGGACCGGAGGAGCACAGCCGCTGAGGCATCCATCCGCAGGGCCCACCGCATCCTGGCTCACAACGGGACAGACACCGTAGGCAGCCTGCCCCTCTTCTTCACCAAGAACGTCTCCCACCCACGGACCGTGCATCAGATCGTCTTCAGTCCCTCCACCCCGAGTCCGTCCCCCGGGGAAGGCCGGGGGTTGAGCGGGGCCGGCCGCGGCGAGACAGACAGCAGGCGGGGAATCAATGAGCCTTGACTTCACCCTGACGAGGTACGAAGAATTGTGCCAGGCACTGCTCCAGTCTGGATACGTGCCGATGACCATCGCCGACTATGTAGAGGCGGGCAAGTTGCCCGCCAAACTGGTCATCATGAGACACGACGTTGACCAGACGGCTGATACCGCGCTGAAGATGGCCCGGGTAGAAAGCCGACTGGGGGTCAAGGCCACCTACTATTTCCGCTTCAAGCGGCGAACCTTCAAGCCCAAGATCATGAAGGAAATCTCCTCTCTGGGCCACGAGGTTGGCTATCACTATGAGACGCTGGACAAGGCCAGGGGAGACTACGAGAAGGCCATGAAGATCTTTGAACGTGAACTCAGCGCGTTCAGGGAATCGGTTCAGGTGAAGACCATCAGCAAGCACGGCAACCCCCTGACTCGCTGGGACAACGTTCACCTGTGGCAGAAACACGATTTCAAGGCCCTGGGGGTCCTGGGTGAAGCCTACATGTCCCTGGGCGAGGTGCTCTATCTCTCTGACACCGGCAGGACCTGGGGGGGCGAGTATAAGATGAAGGACTGGGTCCCCACCAAGGGAGACGGCCAGGGGCAGCCCAGAGCCACTCCCCAGCTGCGGACGACCGCCGAGCTCATTGGCCTGGTCAGGACAGGGCAACACCCCGCCCTTTGCCTCAACACTCATGCGGGCAGATGGGCGGACAGCCCGCTGGGCTGGGCTTTCTCCCTCATGAACGACACGGCGGTGAACGTCGTCAAGCGAATGCTGATCCTTTGGCCATCCCTGAAGAAGGAGAGAGCCCGGAGAGTTGAGGCAGTCCGACAATGACCACTGTTGAAGTCAATCCACCAGTATCCGTCGAGGAATGGCAGGCCTACGTCCACAGCCACTCCGAAGCTACCTACTATCACCTCCCCCAATGGAAGGCTGTCATCGAGGAGAGCCTGCGCCACAAGCCCTTCTACCTCTTCGCCAGGGACGGGGAGGGGAAGCTCTGCGGGATTCTGCCCCTGTTCCAGATCCGAAGCATGCTGACCAGCAACCGGTTGGTCTCCCTGCCATTCTCGCACACCTGCGGGCCCATAGCCGATTCAGAAGAAGCGACCATGGCCCTGGTCGATCGGGCCAAGCGCCTTTGCGACGAACTGTCATGCTCCTACATGGAGATCAGGACTATTCGCCCGGTGTCCCTCGGTCTGGAGGTGAACGACCACTTCCTGGTTCACCTTATGAAGCTGTCCGAACCGAAGGAGATGTGGCAAAAGACGCTGGCCAGGGTTGCCCGGTGGGCGGTCGGCCGGGCCAGGAAGGAAGACGTGGCGATCAAGACCTATGACTCCGTGGAAGCCTGCCAGGCTTTCCACTCGCTAAACCTGCGGGGCAAGAAGAGGCTCGGGGTTCCCGGCCACCCAAGGGAGTTCTTCCTGGCCATACACAAGCACATGAAGGGCTACTGCCGCCTCTATCTTGCGGAGTACCACAATGAGTTCATTGCCGGTGCGCTGATGGTCAATTTCAACGGTGTGGCCGGCTATGCCTACGCCGCCTCACACGACCAGTATCTCAAGCAGTTTCCCAACGATCTCCTTACCTGGCAGGCCATCGAAGACGGCAGCAAACAAGGGTTCCACACCTTCGACTTCGGCAAGACCGACTCAGAGAACGTCGGACTGAGTCATTTCAAGGAGAAATGGGGGGCCAAGCCAGAGAAGTTGTACTTCCACTACTATCCAAAGGCACCCGTCCTGGTATCCTCCAATAGGAGCGGAATGAAGTATCGTGTCTTCACCGGGGTCTGGCGCAGACTGCCACTGTCCCTGGCTGGGCTGCTGAGCCCCGCGGTCTTTCGGCAGCTGGACTGAAGGCGGACAGCAAGGGCCTGAGACTGGAAGCAGTGATGAAGCTACTGGTGGACCTGAACCACCCCGTGGACGTGAACTTCTTCAAGAATGCCATCAGGCGACTGGCGAAGGAACACGGCTGCCAGATCGACATAACCCTCCAGCCCAGAGGCAAGCTGGTATCCATCCTTCAGCAGGAATTGCCCGGCTTCCCCTTCACCTCCATCGGCAGATTCCGGAAATCCCTGCCGGGCAAGATATGCGGTGCAGGCTATCGCTGCCTGCGCCTGCTGACCTACATCCGCCGGAATGATTTCGATGTTGTCGCCTCTTTCGGTGGAATCGGAGTCAGCCACGCCACGTTTCTGCTCAGGAAGCCTTCGGTCATCTTCGATGACGACATCGAGTACAAGCTGGGGTTCTATCCTTACAAGCCCTTCGCCACCCGTATCCTGCTGCCAGCTCAGATCCCGCTTCAGGGCAGGAACATCGCCAACTACAGGGGGTTCAAGGAACTGGCGTATCTCCATCCCAGGTACTTCCAGCCTGACGAGGGGGCGCTGGGTGAGTACGGGCTGAAACCGGGAGGGTATGTCTTCATCAGGGAAGTCAGCAAGATCAGCATGAACTACGCCCACCTGGAGACCGGTCAGTTGGCTGAAGACTGCCGCCGGCTGAAGGGCTTGGGGCTGGTCGTCGTCCTCTCGCTGGAGGACAAGTCCCTCACCGATCGCTTCGCCCCCCACTGCATCATCCTCCAGGAGCCCGTGAGGGACATCTACTCCCTGATGCACTTCGCCCTGTTCACCATCTCCTCCGGCGATACCATGGCCCGCGAATCCTGCCTGGCCGGGACGCCGGTGATCTACACCGGTGGCAGGTACATGTCTGTGAATGCCGATCTGATAGGCAAGGGCATATTCTTCCAGCCGGATGGGGACAACTCAGTGATGAACCTGGTCGACAGGCTCATCGGGCAGAGCATTAAGGAGAAGACCAGGGAAGTGGTGCGACAGGCTCTGCAGCAGGAGTGGGACGACACCACGGAAGTGATCGTCAGGAACATCCTGGACTACATGCCCGGAGACCGGCCAGCGGCAGTCCACTGATGAATTCATGCATACCAGAATGGAAGTTGCCATCGTGGAAGCCATGGACCCCGCTCTGCCGGAAATCGGCGGGGGCGAGGTATACTCGGTCAACCTCCTCCAGCACCTGCTGAATTCTGGAATCCCCACCACTTTCATCGGGGCTTCATCCCCGGAGAGCCCATCGGGCCCGAGGCCATATGCCTTCGTTGCCGCCAGTCGGGATCCATCCCTGGGCAATATGGGCTATGTCCTGAGGCTGGCACTGAGCCGATCGTTCGCCTCAGTCCCGCCTGGCGCCATCGTCCATGTCCAGCGTCCGGAGTACGCCCTCCCCTTCGTGCTCTTCTGCCGCAGCAACCCCAAGGTGGTCACCCTGCACGGGAGAATCCTCCACGCAGTGCAGCTGAAACAGCGCCCCCTGGTAGCACGGCTCTATGGAATGGTGGAATCCTTCTGCCTCAGGCACAGCGCCGCTGTGATCGCCGTGGATGAAGGCACGAAGGACTACTACTGTCAGATATACCCCTGGCTGGAGCAGAGGATCCGGGTGATACCGGTGGGGATAGACCTGGGCCGGTTCCGGCCGCTGGACAGAGCCCGGGCCCGCGCCGAATGGGGATTCAGGGACAGCGAGAGGATCGTCATGTACGTCGGCCGTCTGGAGATCGAGAAGGACCTCGGCTTCCTGATTGAAGTCCAGCGGACGGTGACTGCGCATATCCCGGAAGCACGGTTGGTTCTCGTCGGTGACGGCCGGGACCGGGGACGCCTTGAAGACCTGGCCGGAGATATGGGCCCGGAGAAGGTGCTCTTCCTGGGGGCACAGAGGCCGGACCGCATACCCGGTCTCTTGAATTGCGCCGATGTCCTGGCCCTGTGCTCGCTCTTCGAGGGCAGCCCGACAACCGTCAAAGAGGCCCTCGCCTGCGGAGTACCGGTGGTCACCGCCCCTGTCGGTGACGTTGCCCAGATCGTCCGGGATGGCACAAACGGTCAAATCGTGCCCAAGGATGCCGGGCAGTTCGCCCGGGCAATCATGGAAATGCTGCATAGAGAGGATACGGTCAACCTGCGGGGCAACTGCGCCCGGGAAGCCGCCTCATTTGGCTTTGACCGGATCGGGGAGCGCACTGTGGATCTCTACCGGGAAGTGCTGGCCCACGATGTCTAGCGGGATACCGTTCGGTCCGGGGAGGACGGGGCGTGCTCAGACGTAGGAAGCTGGACCAATCACCGGATGAACTGGTGATCGCAGGCACGGCGGCCATGCTGGCCTTCTCGGATCGCCAGAACCTCCCCAGGACGCAGATGCAGGGCAACGCGGCAGCCATCACAGAGATACTGAGCCTGAACTCCGTGCCGCTGGCCTACCTGCACGGGAGGACCGACTCCAGCCTGGCGCCGCTCTTCGAGTCGGCGGAGTTCAGCCGAGCGCTCCTGGGACACCGCCACAAGTACAGCCAGTGGAAGGAGGCCTTCACCGCAGTCAGGGATCTCTTCCTGTCAGACAGGGTGGAATACGTCTTCATCAAGAGCCCCTCCCTTTTCCCCTACACCAGCGGCAACCTGGATGTCATGGTCAGAGAGCGGGACTTCGCCCGGGCCGGCCAGCTGCTGGAGCGGGCTGGTTTCGTCGAGTTGAAGAACATCAGGGAGCCGCACAAGTACCTCTACAAGCGACTTCACTGCGGGAAAGAGGTCATCGCCATCCATCTCCACAGCAGGATCTTCTGGGGGGCTACGTTCGTTGACCCGGACACACCCTGGTCCAGAGGCAACCGGCTGAAGCCCTTCGACGATGTGGTCGTTCCTCTGAGCCCGGAGGACTGCCTGCTGACCACCTTCGCCCACTCGTTCTACGAGAACTCCGCCATACGGCTGCTGGATCTGTGCATCGTGAAACACCTGGTCGACGGCAGGAAGGTGGAGTGGTCATATCTCCAGAGCACTGCCAGAGCCGCCAGATGGGAAGAAGGCCTCCATCTGTCGGTGCTGGCCTATCAGCGCCTGCACCAGGAGATCTTCGGCGGATCCCTCTTCCCACAGGAAGTGCTGCAGGATGCCAGGCAGTTCATCGGGCGGCGTATCCTGCTCCGCGGGGCGGGGCGGGGCCTGGAAGAGGCCAAGGTGACCCTGCCACTCTACCTCCCCCTGGTGACCTCAAAGCTGCTCGGCTTCAAGAAGGTGATCCAGTCCCGCGAGTTCGGGGGGATATGCCACCGCACAGCCCATCTGGTCAAGCTTCTGACTGAGATCGTGATCATCCACATCCTGAGAGTCAATCCCCAGAGGGGGATGTTGATCGCCCTCAGCGGCATCGATGGCAGCGGCAAGACCTCCTACGCCCGGGCTCTGCTCGAGGCACTGGGCAACTGCGGACTGAAGGCCGGCTACGTCTGGACCAGGGTCGGCTCCCAGACGGGGTTCCAGACCCTGGCCAAACGCTGGACCAGGAAGGCCATCAAGTCCGACCGTACAGCTGAGTCTCAACCGACTGCCGATCGCTTCCTGAAGACAAGGGCCATCCTGAGCCACGGATGGCGATCCCGGGCCTGGAAGGCCGTCAACCTGGTTGACCTCTGCCTCTTCTACAACTTGGCACTCAGACTGAGACTCCTGAGGAGGCAGGTCGTGGTCTGCGACCGGTATGTTCCTGACATATTCGTGGATCTCCATGTCTACGACCGGAGCCCTCCCGGAGATGTCTGGCTCAAGCTCCTTCGCTGCTGTCTGCCCAGGCCGGCCATCAACATCCTGCTCACTGCGGCTGTTGACCTGGCCTTGAACCGATCCAGCGATTCGGAGCCACCGTGCATGGAGTCCCTCAGCATACAGGCTCGACTCTATGACCAGGCAGCAGAAGTGCTGGATCTGGCCATCGTCGACAGCGGTCATCGAGAGTTCGGGGAGGTGTGCGACGACGTGGTCGGCCGCGCCGTCGGCCAGTACTACCGCAGGAAGTGCGTGTGGTTCGGCTGGGATCAGGACAAATGAGAATCTGCATCTACACCAAGACGCTGACAAAGCGAATCGACGAGGGATTCCTCAGAGTTGCCCATGAGGTCATCCATGCAGCCGCTCGCCGTCACGAGGTCCTGGCGCTCTTCTCCCACGGCGATCTGCCCGAGGCAGACGGCCTGAACAGAATCCCCGCCAATTCCGTCTGTTTGAGTTCGCGGCTGAAGGCCAGTGTGAGGTCCTTTGGCCCCGATGCCATCCTGTACATCCCTCGCTCCGGGGCTTCCTTCCACAGTCTCTGGATCGCCAGGCTTCTGGCCCGGTATGGCAACGGAGTGCCGGTGACCGTCCTGACAACACAGCCGCAGGAGTTCGCTCCGCTGGCCAGGAAGGCCCTGCCTCTGGTCAGACCCGATCTGATTCTCACCGCTTCAAAGCGGGATCAGCAGGAACTTGCCGGCATGGGCTGCACGACGCAGTTCATCCCCCTGGGTGTGGACCTTGAGAAGTTCGTCCCGGCCACCCCTAGCAGGAAGACCGAACTTAGGGCAAAATATGGCATTGGCCGGGAGCAGTTCGTGGCGCTGCATGTCGGCCACCTGAGCAAAGGGAGGAACATCAGGGCGCTGAGACAGGTCCAGGACGGCGGGCACCAGGTTCTGATAGCTGTCAGCACGTTCTTCGCTCATGACAGATCGTTGGCTGGCGACCTCGAGGCTCGTGGTGTCAGATTCGCCACGCAGTACTCCGATCATATCGAGGAGTTGTACCAACTGGCCGACTGCTATCTCTTCCCGGTCTTGTCCCAGAGGGCCTGCATCAGTCAGCCCCTCTCGGTGCTGGAGGCCATGGCCTGCAATCTGCCCGTCGTCACCACCAGGTTCGGAGGGCTGCCCGACCTCTTCCCGGAGGAACGTGGGGGGCTCCTCTACGTCGACAATGCATCGCAGATGCCGGCAAAGGTCTCATACGCGGAGCAGGCCTTTCGGAACGCCAGTCCCGGGACCAGAGCCATGGTCGAGCCCTATTCTTGGAGCAGGACCGGAGGGGAGATCCTGGGCTTCGTGGAGCAACTGGTCTCCGGTGCGACGACGGACGGAAGGCCGGAGAACCTGCTTCATGCTGGAGGCAGGGGAAGGGGAACCGCACGGGCATGACCAGAGACACCGGACTGAAGCTGGCGGCGCTGCTCTGCATCGCTGCGGTGGCATTTGCCATGCTCACCGCTCGTCAGTCGCCGAGCACTGGCTACGAGCTCTCTCTCTACAGCAGCACGCCGGTGTCGGTCTGGCTGCTGCTGTTCGCCGGACTGGCCGGAGGCATCGGCATTGTGGTCCACGAACTGGCCACCGGGAGGTACCAGGAGAGTCGTACCTATCTCATCGGCTTTGCCGTGGTTCTCCTCTCCGCCACCGCCTTCCTCAGCGTGCCCTTCATCAGAGGCTACGCCACCTGGAGGGCCGACCAGATGGGGCACCTGGGCTTCGTGCAGGACATCTCCCTCACCGGCCATGTAGGTTCCTACAATCCATATCCCATTGTGCATGTCCTCTTCTACCAGATCGCCTCCATCACTGGAATATCATCCGTGACGGTGGTCAACCTCAACACCGTGCTGATCTTCCCGGTATTCGTGCTAGTCATGTATCTTCTGGCCTCCGTGATACTGCCCACCAGGAGGCAGCAGCTGCTTGCGGCTGTCATCGCCGCCGGGGCGATGACGGGCATCAGCCGCTACTACCTGGTACCAAACACCTGGTCGTTGCTGCTTCTGCCACTGCTTCTCTACTGCTATTTCAGGAAGGGTCTGCTCCCCTTCAAGCTGCTTCTGATGATGCTTCTCGCAGTGTACCCCCTCCTCCATCCTCTGTCATCGCTGATGATCATTGGCACCCTGGCAGCAATTGAGTTGCCCAAACCCCTCTACCGGTTCCTCCTCCAGCGGTTGGGGATGCCGGTCCCCGACTGGATCGCCTCAAGGCCGGTCCTTTGGCCGCTGGCCCTGGAGATCGCTGTATTCCTCCCCTGGGTGTTTACCCGCGAGGCATTTAGCACCAATAGGCTGCAGCTATGGGACCAGCTGACCGGCGGGTACGGCGCCGGGGAGATCTCAAGGATCGGGGGGGCGCTGTCCAAGGTGGATGTTCATGGGCTCGATCTGATCATCCTGATGGCCAAGATGTACGGCGAGCTGCTCATCTTCGGGGCCCTTGCCGTCATCGGCATTCTGGTGCTGGTCAGACAACTCCGGTCCGGCGAAGGAGATGATGGCAGGTACCAACTGCTTGCCATCGGCGGCCTGTTTCTGGTCGGCTGCATTGGTTACGCTGCTTTCCTCCTGGGAATCCCGGGGCTGGAGGCCGTCGGGGGCGACAGGATACTGATGTACACCGAAATGGCCGCTCTTCCCGCTGCGGCTTTCGCGCTGGGATGCGGCATGGGGGCGGGGCTGAGCTTCGTGGTCAGTCGCAGGAGGTCTTCAGCCGCAGTCAACAGTTGCCCCGAGTGTCAGTACCCGATGACCGACATCATCAGTCAGCAGATAGGGCCTGGAGTGATGCAGGTGTGCCCGGCTTGCTCCACTCCATATGCCACCCACAGCGGCAGTCCTCGATTGGACGATAGCGGAGGCGGGGAGTCTTTGCGCATGAACTTCAAGACCCTCTCCGGGGCGGCCGTACTTGGCCTCATGCTTCTGGTGCTCACCCTGACCTTCCTGGGACACTATCAGTCGCCCTGGATCATGCGTCCCAACGATCAGACGACAGAGACGAGCATGACCGGGATGGCCTGGTTTCTCGACGAGAAGGTCCCCGCCATTGAGACAGTCTACATTGCCAGTACCCCCAAGAGGTTCGCAGAGGCCACCATCGGTGCGACGGCAACGCACTTCAGGACGGACGTCACCTATGACACCCAATTCCCTGACCACTTCGGCTACCAGCGGTACAGCACAGTGGGTGAGGAGATCCCCGGCGGCATGTATGCCACCATCCACGAATACGACAGGGTGGTCTACCAGACCGTCTGGCGGAGTGTGGGCAGATTCAATGACACTGATTTCCAGAGGCTGGAGGATGATCCCTCCACATCGCGGATCTACTCCAACGGCGGGATGGATTGCCTCTACCTACGGTAGGAAACCCCAGGCTGCCGAATGCTGCTGAGCAAGCTGCCTGCTAGGGTTGATGCCCACCCACACCTGGTGCAAGATCCGGTCAATTCCCGGCGCTGCCTTCTGACACGTGGGCCCACAGATAGAGACTGTGGTAGCCTTCCGATTCCCACCTTCGGAAGATGAGTCCCTCGCGGTTGTACAGCGAGAATTCCACTTGGTGTAGCTCCGAGAACGGATACGTGATCCTGCTTGTCCACACATCTCCCACAGCCACCTGCGCCGGACCGGCGGATTCAACTCTGGGCTCTTCGTCCGGCCCTCCTTCTATCCTAGTCTCTATCCTGTACTGGGCATCGCTGCGGCCTTGATTGGCCACGCTGGCCTCCAGATCCTGTTTCCCCAGCCACAAGGACAGCTGTGTCTCCGCCGGCACCCCCAGCCTCCAAATCTTGCGCAGCCGGAACTCCACCTTCTGCACCTCGACAACTTCTGCGCCTGCCGGGTGGTATTCATGGAGAACCTGCTTCAGTATGATGCTGGTCCCCTGGGTCTCCTCGATCGCAGCAGCCTCCTGTCCGATCCGAATGTGGTCCCCGGGCCCCAGACCTGCAGTGGAGACCACCTGCACGCTCTTCGCGCGAGCCAGGATCGGGCCATAGACCGTATTCACGTCCCTGGCCAGTGTAGTGCGGGCGTAGGCCTTGTCAGGGACGAACCCGAATCGGTCCTCCCAAGTCTTGCCATGACCCAGCTCAGTCGGGCCAAGGACAGTCAGCCGAGAACCCCCCACGAGCACCTCCACTTCATAGGCCATGGTCTCACCTTCCCGATTGGTGACGCCCAGAACCACGGCCGCCTCTTGTCCAACGGCCATCTCCTCGGGCCAACTCTCTGCTCCGGCCATGTAGAACTCCGTGAATCTCTCCCCGGTCTTCGGATTCACCGCGAAGTGAACCATGGCAGCGACGGCTCCCAGCAGGGCCAGAACGAGAACGATGGATACCCCCGCATCCAGCAGGCCGGAGCGGCCTCTGCCGACGGGCAGATCCACCACCAGATCGGGTCTGTCATCCTCTGCCACCTGGTGTCTGCGATACCAGGCCGCTGCCGACATGGCCGCCACAAAGACGGCCAGAGAAACGAGGATAGGGTAGAGGCGAATGGCCCACACCATGTTCAGTATGAGCCCTACAACAGGCGCGACCACGATTGAGAAGCCGATAGACAGCCCCAACCGTTCGATTGTGCCAAGGGCACTCCTGTCCGGGAATAGGGCTGCGACCAAGGTGTATCCCGGGAAGAACAAGAGGAAAGGCAGCCCGAAGGCGATGCGCAGAGCCTCAACATCGACCAGAGAGATGGCCACGACCAGGATGACGGAACACAGGTTCACAATGAGGAGATCGTTCCCGATCCTGATCCTTACCCTTCTGTCCGTCCCGACCACCTCCTATGAATCACTTCCGGGAAGCCCCGCTTGCGCCACATCTTCTACTCTCATAGATCCCCAGTCGCTTCCCAGAATCTGCTCATCAGCGTTCCATATTCTAGCATGGCAACTATGGGAAGGCCATACGTGGCGAACGGCGGGGACCCTCTCCGTCTCGCACGACTGCCAACGCAACCGTCCGAGCCAGCGGATGGCACCCTGTGACCTCGGGGGACTCTGCGGAGAGACAATTGAGAGATGGGCAGACCAAGCATGATCAGTAGAGCGTACTGAGACACCTTGCCAACGACGCAGGGGCTCACTGCAACTTCTGGACGCCCCGCTGAGACACGGATGTGAGCCGGGTCACGTACACTCCTCTTCAGTCAAGTCCAAGGCCGGGCCACTGAACGGCATTCAGGCGCTTCCGAAGATGAAATCACCCCCGCACACGATGATGAAGAGGGCCATGCTTTCCAGCGTTGCGGTGGTCATGCTCCTTGCCATCGTCTCTGCGGCCGTGGTCGTCCAGCACACTCCGGCGGAGGCCGGCGCCACCACACCGGGATACGGGGCGGAGGTGAATCCCACCGGCAATCCCATCGGGGGAGGACTTGGCTACTCCAACATCATCACCTCAGGCAACTATCAGGTGGACTCAAAGGCCGAACTCCTCTCAGCTCTGAGTACCGCTACGCCTGGGCAGGTCATCTACGTTGAACCCACCGCCAACATCGACATGGGGGGCGGCACCTATGGCACCCTCAGCCTGGCGGTGCCCAGTGGCGTCACCATCGCCTCCAATAGAGGCTGGAACGGCTCTCCCGGTGGACGCATCTACTGGTCGATGCCTGCGGTGCTCCCCCACTACAAACACTTCCTCGTGGCCGGCAACAACGTCACCTTCAATGGGATCAGGCTGCAGGGACCGGACGGCGAGATCCGCTCTCTCGGCAACGATCCGCTCATCGATGGCATCCTCTGCTACGGCAGCACCGGACTGGTGGTGGAGAACTGCGAGATCTACGACTGGCCGTATGCCGGGATCGCCTACTACTCCGACGGGCTGTCCGGCCTTGACAGCCCCTCCAGGGCCCATATCCACCACAACTACATCCACCACTGCCGCAGGGCAGGGCTGGGATACGGCGTCCAGATAGGCGCTTCTTCCGCCCTGATTGAGGCCAACATCTTCGACTACTGCCGCCACGCCATCGCCGGGGAGAGGGGCTATCCGACGGCCAACTACGAAGCCCGCTTCAACATCGTTGAGCCCAATATCACCAACTCCATGTTCGACATGCACGGGGGCAATGACACCCCTTCGTGGGGATTCGATGACGGGCCAGATGCCAGCGTGCCTGCCGGGGGAACCATACTGATCCATCACAACACCTTCAAGTCCGGCTCGCAGATCGCCGTCGGCATACGGGGAGTCCCCGCCGATGTCTGCCGGGTGTACAACAACTGGACCTACTGGCCAGCTTCGGAGTCCTCCGCCACCTTCAAGCAACGTCTGGAGAACCTGGGGCTCATTCCCTATGTCAGAATGCAGGTCTACGACAACTGGTTCGAGGCGGTGCCGCCGACCACAACCGGTCACCAGCCCACTCTGGATGTCATCGGCCCCAAGACGGTCAGGACGGGGCAGACTCTGACCTTCACCGTATCGGCCACTGATCCCGACGGAGATGCCTTGACCTACTCCGCCGCCAACCTGCCTCAGGGCGCTACCTTCAACCCCACCACCAGAACATTCTCCTGGACACCAACGGTTGATCAGGTAGGTCTGTACCCGGATATCCGCTTCCAGGTCAGCGATGGCTCACTGACTGACTCCCAGACCATGTCCATAACCGTGACCAGCAGTTCAGTGCAGCCGGATATCAACGGTGACAGTAACGTCAATGTCCTCGACATGATCAGAATCGGACAGCATTGGAACGAGGCCGGCGCAAACGGCTGGATAGGAGAGGATGTCAATCAGGACGGTACGGTCAATGTCCTCGATGCCACCCTCATCGGCCAGCACTGGACAGGGTAGGAGATTGAGAAATGAAGGCTAGGAGCCTGCTGGCATATTCGCATTCAAGATGGGTGGCCTTCTTCGTCGCCCTGGCACTGGGGCTCTGCCTCCCCTATGCACCACTATCAGCCGACGCCGGGACTACCGCCGTCAGCGTCTCCGCCCCTAGTCAGCCCGTTGCCTCCGGACAGCAATTCACCATAAGTATCGTCGTGGTCCCCAATACCGATCTGTGCGGCCTCCAGTTCAACCTCCACTACGACCCCGCCTTCGTCAACATCAACAGCGTCCAGGAAGGCAATCTCCTGGCACAGAATGGCGCTACTACCTACTTCAACCCAGGACAGATAGACAATCAGGCAGGTACCCTCACCGGAGCCTTCGGAGTCATCACCAGCCCCGGCCAGACCATATCTACTCAGGGTACCCTGGCCGTCATCACCTTCACCGCAAAGGCCCAGGGCGGCGCCTGCCCCCTCGGCCTCTCCAATGTCATCGTCGGCGATATCGCCGGCAACTCCATCCCTGTCTCGGTGGAGGAAGCAGGGGTTACCGTGGCTCCGGGCAGGGGACAGGTGTTCAACTGGTGGGCACTGAGCGTCATACTGGGCCTGGCTCTCCTGCTCATTGGAGCCACCGTGGCCGGCATCCTGCTACGGAGGCGCTACCTGTTGTCCAGGGCCCTGGAAGGGAATAGCCGGGGCCGGAGGGCCTAGCAGGCTCATCCATGGGGAGCAGTTGAGTGTTCTTCGGAAGACGGCTCAGATTCACCCTGGCGATACTGGCAGCGCAGGTGCTGCTCCTGGCCATGGCCATAGCCTGGTGCGTGCAACTGGTGGCCATCGCCATCCACGGCCAGGTCTGCTTCGGTGAACCCCACGCCGCCATCCTGTACGGGGAGATCGCCGCCGTCGTTCTGGTGGCCATATTCGCGGCCATCGTCTTCGTGGTGCAACTGCGCCGGCTGATGGAGAAACGCACCGGCGATTATGACCGGCCGGATCGCAGAGCCGGAACTGGCACCGGCGACTGAACCCGGACGCTCCGACTGTCGTCAACAGCAAGAGGGCGACCTAGGTCGCCCTCTTAAACTACTCGACTGCTGCTGCCTCAGTCCCCTCGAATCGGGCTCCCCGCAACCAGCGATCTCAATCGCCCTACCGCTAGGAGTCCCGCCAAGGCGACGATCGCCAAGGCCCAGATCGGGATCCCTCCGGAATGCTCATCCGGGGGCAGGGTGTCTTCGCTCGGGGTTGCCTCCGGGTCCGATCCATCCGTACCTCCCCCAGACACGACCACTGACTGGGCAATGCCGAGAGCCTGGAGAAGGCTTCTGGTGCTTCTGCCATGTCCGTAGTCCAGATTGAAGTCCAGCGCATCGGCATCGGGATCGTTCGATACGGCTTGGGTAACGGGGGCTGCCGGCGCTGCCGCAGGCTGACCCGCATCGTCGTTCGATGGTTCAGCAGCGTTTGCCGGAGCAGCCGGTTCGGATGGTTCGGCAAATGGCTCACTGCCCGCATCCGGCACCTCGGCAGCAGGATCGGACGAGCCAGGTGCTGCCGGCATATCGCCCGGCGACTGCGACGGCGCCACCTGTGCCGTACCGCTGCTCGAGATCCCTACCACCAGGGATCGTGACAGGCTGGATGACGCCCCCCTGGAGTCGGTGGCTTTCACGTAGATCCAGTACGTTCCGGGTTTTGCCCAGGTGTGGCTGGCAGAGGCCGTAGCCCCGGAATTCAGCACTCCGGTTGTCGTGCTGCTCCCGTCACCCCAATAGAAGGTATACCGCAGCGTGTCCCCATCAGGATCGGTGGTCAGCGTCGAATAGGTGTAAGGGGTACCGGCCCATCCCTTCACCGTTCCCGAAGCGGCGGGTGGCGCCAGTGGCGCCCGGTTCGTCGTGCCTGTGGGAGGCGGTGCGGGCGTGGGATCCGGCGGCGGAGGGGTCGGATCCGGGGTGCCCGAACCTGATGTCGGTGGCGCGGTCGTCCCGTACCAGTTGTCATAAACAGACATCTTCACGTAGGGCTTGAGTCCCAGGTTTTCCAATCGTTGGACGAAAGCCACGGAGGACTTCGTGGACGGCCAGTACGTCCAGTTGTTGTACACCCTGCAGGTAGTTGCCGGTATACCCCTGATCGCCACGTTGGTCTGAGTGGACGTCCTGAAGGTGTTGTGGTGAATCAGGATGGTTCCCCCGGCGGGGACACTGGCATCCGGACCATCAGCGAAACCCCATGACGGGCTGTCGTTACCGCCATGCATGTCCAACATGGTGTTGGACGCATTGGGGCCGATGATGTTGTAGTAGGCGTCATAGCTGCTCACGGGGTAGTCCCTGGTGCCCATGATCGAATGACGGTTGTAGTCAAACAGGTTGGCTTCCACCCGGGCGGTCCCTCCCGCGACGGCAACGCCGTAGCCCAGTCCGGTTCTGCGGCAGTGGTGGATGCTGTTGTGGTGAACGTAGCCCTCGCGGGTCAGAGCGACCATGACCCCGGCTTCGGACCAGTTGTAGATCTCGCAGTTGTCAACCTCTATCTTCCCGGACGAGCTTGAGACAATCCCGCTGTAGACCTGGTAGGTATAAGTGCTGCTCCCGATCTCAGAGTCGGGGCCGCGCAGTCGGATGCCTGTGATACGAACGTTGGCCCCCGTCTTAAAGAACTTGTTGTAGCCGTAGCCGCTCTTCCGCTCATTGGTGTAGATCAGGCCGCCCAGCGACCCGTCTCTGCCCCGTCCACTGGCCAGGGTGACCCCTGCCGGAACCGAGATGTTCTTGTAGCCCGTCAGGTCTATCTGGGCGCTGTCGGCGATGTAGATCGTCTGCCCTGAGACAGCCTTGGTGAACGCACTGAGCAGCTCGCTTCTGGTGCTGACATAGAAGCTGGCCGAATCCGGATCGGCGATCCTGGTGTATCCGGCCCCTCCCCCAATGGGGTTGCCGGTGTCGTTGGCACCAGCGCCATACTCAGCAATGCCCGTCTCAGCCGACACGCCGGGCGAAGCCTGGACAAAGGGGAGGGCCACCAGTGCCAGGAGCAGGACGAGCAAGGCAAAACCAAGCTTGGATATGCATTCTCTTACTACAGTCATAGCAGTCCTGTGCCTCCATCACGCTTTCCTTGATTCCACTCGGGATTGGTACTACGGGTCTTGCCGACTGTCCCTAGTCATCGGCTGACCCTGCTGGTACTAGCTTTGGATTCGAGTGGTCCGGGCCAGCCGTCTCAATCGGCCCTAGATGGAAAGTGGCGGCACTTGTGGTGGAGCGCGGTTCTGCGAAACCTGAATGCTGCGGCAGGGACGACGGCACCTCTGGTTCTGAGCAGTGGCACACAACCACTGGCCAAGGCTCAGCTCTCCATCATACGAGACCGCCGCCAGCGCCGGGCGGCGCCTGCGGACTCTGTGCCAGAAGGGCGCAATCAGCTTCTCCGCAAAGGTTTCGACAGCGCTGTGGCACGCGCTGGGATAGAAGCAGTATGCCAGAAGGATGAGGAGCAGAATGAGGTCGGTTTGGGATAGTGACGCCAGCAGCGCGCTCGCCGCTGCATAGGGCTGAAGATACAGCAGGGATCTCTGGCCCACAGCCGAGCCCGAGAGCCCCGTGGCTTCAGCGCATAGTGTCTTCCCGCAACTTGTGGCTAGCAGTTCCTAGTCACCCTTGGCGATATTTCCTCCACACCCGGAGAACGCGCAAACCCTGGCACAGCATAGGCGGCCGGCGGCCGTTTTGTCAAGCCGCGAAGTCGATGGCGTGTGCGACAGTGATCAGACCTGTCCCTGTCTCAGGAAGCGGCGCACGTGTCCGGTTCTCACCAGTTGCCACGCGAACCATGCCACAACCAGCCCCCCGATCACCTCGGGCAATGCCATGAGGGCCATCGCGGGATTGGCCAGGACCTTGTCCATCATCGCCTGTATCCCTGACCAGGAATAGAGATCGGTGGGATACTCCCCGAATGAGAGCCCCAGCAGCGGCCAGAGGAAGGTCCGGGGTCTGAACCACATGGCGTCCAGGAAGAGGTGGGCCAATACGCCTAGCGAGAACACCAAGCCGGCCGAACTCCTCTTCCTCTTGTAGATGTACAGCCCCACGGCAGTCGCCAACACGAGGAAGAGCAGTGTGTGGGCATATATCCGGCCATTGTCATACGTCTCGCTGAGAATCGCCCGCCCTATGGGTTTGTCTATCACGTCCGAGATCATCGAACCGAGGAACAGCAGCCTCAAGTCCACCCGCTCAGCCAGCGACGTCAGTCGTGCTGAGGCGGCCACTGCCAGATCCCGGGGGAAGCCTGCGGCCCGCGGTGGGGACGCTGGCAGCATCGCCTTCGGGGACGCAGCGCAGTGCGCCCTGGGGAAGACTGCGTCCAGGGCCAGGGCACCGGCCAGGGCCAACCCCATGTGGCCAAACACAAACACCTGAGTTGTCCTCCCCTCGATCATATCGGACCATGAATGGCCCCGCAACCTGCATAGGATCCCTGCCATGCGGAGTTGTGATGACCGCAGGGTCATTCGCACACTGGACTCATTGCGCAAGATACCACTGGTCAGTACAATACCATTCAATCGAATCACCAGTGTTCTTGAAGGGGCTTGGCCGGACAACGCGCTGATGGCTAGTAGTGAACGACGCTTCATCCAGGATGTAGCCCTTTCCATGGTCAGTCTGGCCGCCTCCCAGCTGGTCCACTTCATCCTCCGCATCTTCCTCGCCAGGTATTTCGACAAGGAGGAACTCGGGGTATACACCCTGGCGTTCACCTTCTTCTCCTTCGGCGTGCTCCTCTCCGCCTTCGGCATCGGGGGTGGCCTGTCCAAGTATGTGGCCGAAAACAAGGATGACGGCCTGGCACTGCCCACCATGCGCAAGGGACGGTTGCTGCTGGTGGCCATCGTGTCGTCCGTGGCCATCGGCTGTGTCATGTGGCTGGCCCTGCACTTCTCCTCTCCATGGGTAGCCGACCGCTTCTTCAGGATGCCGGAACTGAGCACTCTCCTCCAGATAGTGGCCTTCTCGTTTCCCTTCGTGGCCCTGCAGAAAGCAACCCTTGGCTTCCTGAATGGCATGAGGCGCATGGGCCTCTATGCCTTCATAAGCGTGTCCCAGAACGTCCTCACCCTGGTTCTGACGGTGGTGCTGGCTGTCTGCGGCTACGGCCTTGAAGGCGCTGTGCTAGCCATGGTGGCACCCATAGTCCTCTTCAGCCTGTATTCTCTATTCGCCCTGAGGGCCTATGTGAGCCGGCCGCTGCGGGGTCAGTCTGCCCGCATCTTCAGGATCCTTCTCACATTCGGCGTCTTTGTGGTAATGGGAAACAGCATGTACATGCTGTTCTACAATATCGACAGGATACTCCTGGGCCGCCTCATCACTGACCCAGATGTAGCCAAGGCCATGGTGGGCACATACGGTGTCGCCAGCACCCTGGCCAGCCTGGTACCGCTCATTCCCTCAGCCATTCAACTGGTCACCGGTCCTACCATTGCCAACTACTGGGGACGCGGGGAGATGGGAAACATCCAGACCCTGATCAACAGGACTATGAAATACAGCGCCATGCTCATCGTGCCTATCTCGCTGTCGGCGATATTCCTGAGCCGGGATCTGATCACCATCATCTTCGGGGAAGAGCACGCATCCGGCACTCTCACTCTCCAGATTCTCCTGGCCGGCTTCATCTTCGGGGGCACCTTCACATCGGTGGGCACCGCCCTTTCCATGACCCGCTGGGTGCACATGGGCTTCATCATCGGCTCGGTGCAGGTGGTGATGAACGTGGCTCTGTGCATGGTCCTCATTCCCCGGTACGAGATGAGCGGGGCCGCCACAGCAACCATGATAGCGGCGGCGTTTGGCACTCTGATCAATGCCTACTTCGTCCAGCGCTTCATCAAGGTCTCCATTGACTGGCGGTGGTTCGCCAGGTTTGCCTTGGTCTGCGCCCTGGTCTTCGCTGCAAGTCTGGGCCTGAGCGTGGTGGTCAACCAATACCTCTGCCTGGTAGTCGGGGTAGCTGCCCTGGTACTCATCATCGCCCGGTACTTCGTCAGCGCTGAGGACAAGGAGGTGATCAAGGGCCTCCTCTCCTTGAGGAAGGCTCCGTGGATGTCGCTTCGCCGCTGATGGCCGCTCCGGCGGTGGCCCCTCGGTATTCCCGCAAGTGTTGCAGCGACGATTGCCAGCCCCTATCATCTAGGTGAAGGTATCTATGCTCGTGCCCGGTCCAACCCCTGCATATCACCGCCAACCATTCTCCGCTGCACCACTGACGTTGGGCCAGAGGCTGAGCCGCCCTGTCATCGGGGCCTTCAGCAGGCTGGGGATACTGGACGCCTATGGGATCATGAGGCGGCATCTGGCCCCGCCGGCGGCACGCGTCGTGGCCTACCACCGCGTGGGCAACACCTACGAGTTTCCTTCGGACGTACCGCTCACGGCGGCACAGGACTTCGAGAGGCAGATCGCCCATCTCACCCGGAAGTACAGGGTGATATCCCTCAGCGATCTGGGCCGTACCCTCGGCGCAGGCAGGAGTCTGCCGGAGAAGGCTGCCGTGATTACCTTCGATGATGGCTACCGCGACAACTACCTGCTGGCATATCCCATCCTCAAGAGATACGGTGCGCCGGCCACCATCTTCCTGGCCACAGGGCACATCGACGCCGGGACCCCCTTCTGGTGGGACAGGGTCAGCTATGCTGTGAGCCACACCTCCCGGGAGCAGCTTGATCTCGGACGATTGGGGGAATACCGTTTCCAGACAGTGACTGAGCGGTGGCTGGCGGCACGGACCATCCGCAGTCGGCTCAAGGACGTGCTGGACAGCGAGAAGAACTCCGCTATCGAAGAACTGGTCGGCCATCTGGGCGCGGATATGCCTGGCCCACTGGCCAGGGATCTGTTCCTATCTTGGGACGAGGTCCGGGAGATGTCTCACAACGGCATCGACTTCGGCGCTCACACCGTGAACCATCCCACGCTGATCGGGATGCCCCTGGGGCAGGCTCACAGCGAGATCGCCCGTTCGCAGAGGCGCATTGCCGAGGTTGTCGGTCGTCCCGTCGATACCTTCGCCTATCCCGATGGCCGCCGGGCAAACATCACCGCCGGCATCAAGGCAATCCTTAGGGAACTGGGCTTCGTCTGCGCGGTATACGGCAATCCTGATGCCTTGGTCCGCCCCGGAACAGACCCCTACGAAATGGGCAGGCTCTCGCCCAGGTGGAACTTCAACACCTTCCACTTGACCGTCTGCGGATTGTACCCGGACTTGATGACCCTCAGGGGCCGGATGAGGGGAAGATGAACGTGGCAGCGCCGAAGTGGCTCACCAGAGCCTACCGCCAGGGAGACGAGGAAGGGATCTTCGATCTCTGGAACGCAGTGTACCCAGACAAGGCCCGTGATCGACAGCAGTGGCTGAGGTGGTGGCACTGGCTATATCGAGGCAATCCGGCGGGTATGGGTGTGATCTGCGTCGCCGAGCACGATGGCAGGATTGTGGGCCACGCCGGGGAGATCCCCCTGGCCATGAAGGTCAGCGGAGAGACCATCCTGGCAGGCCTGGGGATAGACGCCATGACCCATCCTGAGTACCGCCGCCAGGGCATGTACCTCGCCATTGTGAAGACGAGGCGCGCCCTGGGCGAGTCGTGCGGCATTCAGGCCACCTACGCCTTCCCCAACGAGCTATCATACCCCGGACAGACAAGGGATCTGGGTGCCTTCGACATCGCCGCCATGCAGAAGGTGATCAGGCCACTGAACTGGCGCAATGCGGTGCGGGCTCAGACGGGCAACAGGCTCCTGGCAGCCGTCAGCCCTGTGGCCAGCGCCCTTCTGGATGCAACCTTCTTCAGGCCGGCGAAGGCCCCTACTCTGAGGGGTCTGAGGGTCGCTCCGGTGTCCGCTTTCGATCAGCGGGTCGACGATCTCTGGGCCAGGGCCTCATCCCAATATCAAGTCCTGGTGGTAAGAAGGCGGGACTACCTGAACTGGAGGTATGCTTCCATCCCGGACGTCGACTACCTGATCTGCGTCGCTGAGCAGGACGAGTTGGTCACCGGCTACATGGTCATCAGCCGCAAGCAGTTGCGCCGGGCCATGATCGGGGTCATTATGGACATCTTCGCCGAATCGCAACACGTGGCGCGATGTCTCATAGCTGATGCAGTGACGAGGTCCAGGCTAGAGGGACTTGATCTGCTCTATGGCGCCCGCATGGCGGGCACGCCGCTGGCTGCGGCCTTCCGGCGGAGTGGCTTCCTGCCCGCGCCCTTCCTCAAGCCGATCCGGGTCACCGGCCGTTCTGTCTCACCGAACATCGCCGGCAAACTGCAGAACGCCAGGAACTGGTTCCTCCAGATTGGCGACTCCGATGAGACCTGAGGTGACACCTGGTCTGGCAACGCCGGAATCCCAGGGCGTTCTGGCTTCCTCGCCCACACGACCGGTGTTCGTTCGGCCTCGCTGCGGCTGCTACTGCCAGCCCTGATTCAGATCGTATCCTGCCTGCAGCACCGGAGTGGAACTCCTTTCCAGCCGGGCCAACTCCACCTGCCCTCGGACTGTTGCCGGCAGGCTCAACTGCCTGTAGAGCTGTGGATCTGTTTCGGACATCTCAAGGAGCCTGATCATCAGCCTCTCTCTGGCTGCCCTCAGCCGCACCAGTTGCCACTCGATGAGGAAACTCTTGCTGTCCCTGACTTCCGCCGACAGATCGTTCTGGCGGCGTTCCCTGTCATTGTCCGCTTCGATGCTGTTCAATAGGGCCTGGTGTGCCGCCAGGAACAGCCTCTTGGCGAAATGGACCAGAGCATGGTTCGCCACCGCGAGGGCTTCGCTGTCAGGGCGAAGGGATTCTATCTCGGTCTTCAGCATCACCAGAGGTCTCATCTCCCGATACAGCATGGCCACCGCCTCATCCCTGCTTAACGCCTTGGCGCTGGCGTCTGACAGGAAGCCGGTGATCTCTTGACCGAGGAGCCTGGACAATACCAGCCCCCACTCGGGTGGGGAGCACTTGCTGCATTCCTTGGTGACCATCTCCATCCCCATCCGTCGGCTCCGGGAGAGCCACGTCGCATTATAGCACACGCCCCCATTCCTGCAACTTTCCCGCCTGGCCGCTGTGTGTCCCACAGCCATGGCCATAGCCCGACCGGTGGTACCGGAATCCCGGGCTGAGGGACGGATGTCGTCTGGTGCGACTAAGAAGATGCGGGGGTGTACAGAACAAGATCATCATCAGCAGTCAAGCCTTAGTGCGGCAGCAATGAGGCACTGCCCGTATGTGGTCACTTGGGCAGTGAGGAGCTAGCAGTGAAACCGGCCCGCCATAGGCCGGTTCTTCTTTTTCCGATGCCGCGTCGGCTTTCTCAGAAGAACCCATCACCCGCGATGGAGAGCAACATGAAAAGGGTATACCTACGAAGGAACTTCCACTACGAATCCATGATTGGGGCCACTTTCAAGAGACTGGGTACCCATCTGGACGCGTGCTGTCTGGCAAACAGCAGCTACGGCGGCTGTTGCGCGGTGCGCACCGAATGCCGTGAGTGGTGGGACAACCAGTGCAAGATCGCCCGCGCCGACCTCAGCCCGACGGAGATGGCAGCGCTCATCCGGGAATTCGAGATGCTGCGGAGCGTCTGGCTGAGGCAGTCGCCGGCTGCATCCCCAGGAAACAACTGAGTCCTCGCGCTCTCTCGGTCCTCGCAGAGCTCGACGGCATCCCCACAGCTCGCCGAGTCCACCCACCCTGCCGGACGCCTGCAGCGGCACCAGTCGCTGTTCTTCCAGCCCCCTGAGTTGGCCAACGGCGTCCCCGCCCATCCATGAGCCGACGGCCGATTTGCCATGCGCTGCCCATGCGATGTAAGATTTGCTGAAACCACTTGGCGCGTTCAGCATGATCATTCCATCAGCAAGAAGGAGGGCAGATGGCTGACGCTACATTCGATGCCGTGATAGTCGGTGGTGGAAACAAGGGACTATTGCTGGCAATGTACCTCATGAAGTACGGTGGCATGAGCGTTGGCATATTCGAAAGGAGGCACGAGATCGGCGGCTGTCTGGCCACCGAGGAGACCTCCGCCCCCGGCTTCCGGGGAAACACCCATGCCAATATCATCCTCCCCATGTACTATCTGCCCGTCTGGCGCGACTTCCCGGAGTTCTGGGAATACGGGGGCCGATGGGATCAGCATCTATGCAGCGATGGTTTTGTCTTCCGGAACAACAAGAAGGCTATCGGCATCTACAGTACCAAGTACGATCCGGAGCAGCACAAGTCGGCCGAGGTGATCGCCCGCTTCTCCAAGAAGGATGCCGACAAGTGGATAAAGACAGCGGCGATGGAGCAGAGTAGGGAGTACTGGAGAGCCCAGGCGGACTTGATATTCCAGCCCGCTGAATACAAGATCGACCCCAACATCGCCCCAGGCATCGGCATGAGGCAGCTAGATTTCTTCCCCAAGATGGTAGAGGCCGGCTACATGCCCGACGGGGTGATCCTCACTGCCAGCACCTTCCGGGTGGTCAAGGAATGGTGGGCGAGCCCGGAAATGCAGTCCTGCATTCTCAGATTCGCGGTCTCTTCTGTAAACGACGTCAACGATGCTCTCTACGGGCCCACCGCCATGGGGTTCGGCTCATACTTGCCGCTCATCGGCTTCTGCCCGGGCGGAACGCACCAGATCGCCCACGCCGCCCACCAGATACTGACACAGCTCGGCTGCAAGTTCTTCACCCACGCCGAGGTGGACAAGGTCATCATCGAGAACGGAGCCGCCACCGGAATCAAACTGATGAATGGCAGCCAGGTCAAGGCCAACAAGATTGTGGTCAGCGCCGGCATGAGCCCGGCTCAGCTGTGTTTCGACCTGATCGGGCGCGAGGCAATCGACCCTATGCTAGCTCACCGCATCGAGATGATAGAGAACACCTTCGGCTGCCTGATGTGGTACACCTTCGCCGTCCATGAGGCCCCCAGATACGATGCCGAGGAGTTCATGCCCGACATCCATGAGTGCGAGTGGCTGGGGATGCAGCCAGACTCCGACCCGGATCACATTGCCCGCGAGTGCCAGTACATGAAGCTCGGGGTGTGGCCACCCTTTGAAGACTACGCGCCGACGGTGGGATGCCACAGCCTGGCCGATCCGGCCTACGCTCCGCCGGGGAAGCACGTGCTCCAGAACGAGCAGTTGGCACCGCCCGCTGCCAAGCACACTGAGAAGGAGTGGCTGGAGATCAAGAAGCGCTACGCCGATGAGCTGATACAGATCTGGAAGCAGTATGCACCCAACATGACCTGGGACAACGTCATCGGCGTGGACACCAACAGCCCCTACGACAACCTGCGTATGAAGAACCTGGCGCCCAACGGCACGATGGCCGGCATCGACCGCAACCCCTGGCAGCTTGAGGGGAACCGGCCCACGCCGGAGTTGGCCAACCACCGGACGCCGATCAAGAACCTCTACGCCACCGGTGGCTGCTGGCACCTCGGCTCCAATGCCGGCTCCAGTGAGTCCTACAACTGCTACAAGATAATCGCCAAAGACCTGAACCTCGCCAAGCCCTGGGAGGAGTCCGACAAGCTGGAACCAGACTCCCTGGTGGAGGAAGTCATCAAGGTGAAGAAGAGGGTCCGGGACTCCGCCAAGCCCAAGAGCTACAAGCGATAGCGGTTCCTGCCCGGGGGCCGCACTGTCACCGGCTGGGATCGCCCGGGTTTCGGCTCCGGGCAAGCAGCGTTGGCTATGGCTTCGGGCAATCCGACCTACGCTGAGGAAGCCTTCGGCCTCAGCTTCTCCAGGGCTTCCTGAGCAGTCCGCCGGATGCCCTCGTGCTTGTCGCTCAGCATCTCCGCTATTGGGTCCGCCGCCCTGGCATCGCCCAGCCTAGCCAGGGCCTGCGCCGCCCTCTGCCTGACCCATACCCTGGTCGATGCCTTGGCCTTCCCATCGCCCGAGGCAAGCTCCAGCCATCCCTTGTCCTTCAGTGCCTCAATCAGTGGATCCACCGCCCTGATATTCCCGATCCCCTCCAGGGCCTCTATCACCGCATACCGCACCCGGGCGCTCTCGTCCTTCAGCGCCTCAATCAGCGGTTCCAGTGACCGTCCATCGCCGATCGCACCCAGAGCCGCCACCACGGCCTGACGGACGTCCTTGTCCTCGTCTTTCAGGGCCTCTGTCAGCGGGCCAACGGCTCTCGCCTCCCTGATCCTGCCCAGCGAGGCTGCCGCGCTCTGCCGGACAAAGAACGACTCATCCTTCAGGGCTGCTATGAGGGGGTCAACAGCACTCTCATGGCCAATCTTGCCCAGGGCCGAAGCCGCCTCCTCTCGAACCGCCGAACTGCCGTCCTTCAGTGAGCCGAGGAGGGATTCCACCGCCTTCGGGTGGCCGCCCATCTTCCCCAGAGCCTCCGCCGCGGCGTTCCGGACCACTCCATTGCGGTCTCTGAGCGCCTCCGCGAGCACTTCTGCCGACCGTGGATCGCCAATCTCGCCCAGGGCCAGTGCAGCTTCCCTGCGGAGCCAGGTCTCCCGCCTCTTCATAGCCTGCATCAACCCCTCGACATCCCTCTTGGCCTTCATCTCCTCCACGTTGGTCTTGAATATGGCCCCGAACAATCCCACTTCTCGAACCTCCACGGGCCTGCACCTTGCACTCCCTCATCCCACTCAGCGCCCCTCCACCACCCGCCACCCCGGCGCAGGCCGTCGTTTGATCACGCGGATTATAGCAGGCATGAACCGGTTGCTCAAATCAGCCAAGCCCCTGCTCCGCTTCGGGCTTGGCTGCTCGGACTCCACTCTTGCCTTGGTTGACTTCCCGCGAGCCCATGCGCTACCATTCAACTCAATGTCACAGACCATCCGACTCTGCGCTGCGCCGGCAGTGCCAAGCATGCGAAGCGATGTTTGAGCCGGTGTCCATGCCCCCCACGAGGGATCTCACGCCCATTCCACACCAGATAGGAGCCTGCCGATGATGGGTTTCATCGAAGAACTCAGCGAGAACGCAGTCCTCCGCTGGCTGGTACCCATCGGCATCGGCGTCGTCATCACCATTGTGGCCATACTCCTGAGGAACTTCATCTACTGGAGGCTCCACAGGTGGTCGGCCAAGACAGACACGACGTGGGACGACATCCTGCTTCGCTCCACCCGCTTCGCTTCACTGCTGTGGTGCTTCTTCCTTGGCGTCTACGCCGGCGTCGAGATCGCCGCAGTGCCCGCTGACTGGGAAGGGCCCATCAACAGCGTTGTTCCCATCCTCTTCGCCGCCATGGGCATCTACACCGGTGTGATTATCGCCAGGGTGTTCATCGAATGGTACGACGTCGAGATCGCCCAGAAGACGGCCAGTCCATTGGACGACATGATCATGAGCGCCCTGAAGCGCTTGATCCCGGTTGTCGCCCTGATTCTGGGAACCTTCCTCATCTTGGACATGGCCGGCGTCGAGATCCCGACCGTCTGGTCATGGTTCAGGCTGCACGGACCAGAACTGGCTTTGCTCTCCATCCTTTGCCTTGTGCTGGTTCTGGCGGCCACCGCCCTGCTGCCCAAGGTCATCCGCAGGTCCACCCTGCGGTCGGCGGAAGGGCAGACCGAGGAAGAGGTCAACAAGAGGGTGGACACGCTCTCCGGCGTGCTGGTAGCCGCCATTCAGGGCATCGTCATCGCCGTCATCAGCTTCATGATGCTCAGCGAGATCGGCCTCAACATCTCACCCATCCTGGCCGGGGTGGGAGTGGTGGGCATCGCCATCGGCTTCGGCGCTCAGAGCCTGGTCAAGGACATACTGGCCGGGCTGTTCGTTGTCATGGAGAACCAGTACCGCAAGGGCGACGTGGTCAAGATCGCCGACACATCAGGACTGGTCGAGGACATCAACCTGCGCCGGACACTCCTCCGAGACCTGGACGGCGTGGTGCACTCCGTGCCCAATGGTGAGATCCGCGTGGCCAGCAACCTCACTAAGGGATTCTCCAGGGTGAATCTCAATATCAGCGTGGCCTACGACACCGACCTCAGTCGTGCCATAGAGGTGATCAACCGGGTGGGCCGGGAACTGGCTCAGGATCCCGCTTGGGCGCCCGATCTCCTGACGCCACCCCAGGTGCTCCGCGTGGACAACCTGGGCGACTCCGGCATCGACATCAAGGTCACCGCAGACACCAGACCGACCCGACAGTGGCCCATCACCGGCGAACTGAGGCTGAGATTGAAGAAGACCTTCGATGAGGAACGGATAGAGATCCCCTGGCCGCATACCAAGGTCTACTTCGGCAATACCCCCGTGCCGGCCCCGGCGAAGGAGGCGACGTAGGGCGCCCGGAACCCGCGCAGATACCGACGGGCGAAGGGTGTCCCCTCACCAAACGAACCGCTTGAGGAGGCGTTGTGCAACTGCTCAAGAAGACCCAGTCCATCTGCCCCGAAGACCTCAGGCTCCTGGAGGCCGAACTCTGGGAGGTCGACGGCCAGGTGCTGATGAGGAAGACCTGTCCCGACCACGGCCAGTACGAGGACATCTACTGGAGCGACTACCAGGAGTACGTCAGGGCCGAGCAGTTCAGGGATGATGGCAAGGGCCTCGCTGCACCCCATCCATCGCGACTGGGCTGTCCCATGGACTGCGGCCTCTGCCAGAGCCACCGGACGCGAACCACCCTCCTCATCCTGGATCTGACCAACAGGTGCAATCTGCGCTGTCCCATCTGCTTCGCTGCCGCCCACGCCGTGGACTACGTCTACGAGCCCACCATGGAGCAGATCAAGTCAATCATCGAGTATGCCCAGGAGGTCAACCGGCCCAACATTGTGCAGGGGATCCAGAACAGCGGCGGTGAGCCCACGGTCAGGGACGACCTCCTCGAGATACTCCGGCTGGAGAAGGAGATGGGCATCGACTACATCCTCCTGGCCACCAACGGCATCAGGCTGGCTGAGGACATTGACTACTTCAAGAAGGTGCGCGACCTGGAGAACGTCTATCTCTATCTCCAGTTCGACGGCGTCACGTCGGGGCCCTACATCAAGACCCGGGCCCGCGACCTCTGGCCGGTCAAGCAGAAGGTCGTCGAGAACGCCCGGAAGATCGGGTACAAGGGCATCGCCCTGGTTCCTACCATCGCCAAGGGCGTCAACGACCACCAGATCGGCGATATCATGCGCTACCTGGCCGACAACTCCGACGTCATCAGACACGTCGTCTTCCAGCCGGTGAGCTTCTCGGGCAGGATCGACCGCGCCAAGCTGAAGGAGATGCGGATAACCACCCCCGATGTCATGCGACTCTGCGAGGAGCAGACCGGCGGCCAGATCAAGAAGAGCGATTTCTTCTCGTTGCCCATGAACCAGACCCTGGCCAAGATGGTCACCAAAGGCGGCCGACACAGGGAGTTTGGTGTTCACCCCCACTGCGGCATGATCGCACTGGTATCCTACGAGAAGAACAGGTTCCTCTCCGTCTCGCGGTTCATCGACAACGAGAAGCTGTACTTCAGGATGCGCCGGGTCTTCGACCAGAAGAGGTCCCGCCCGGTGGTCATGTGGAACCTGATCACCGGCTTCCTGATGTACGTCCGTCCCGCCTTCTGGGTCAGGCTGCTGCCTCTCCTGCTCACCAAGAGCTACAAGTCGGGCCGTCATCTGGTGGACGACTGGATGCGGGAGAAGTGGATCACCATCGGCATCATGCAGTTCATGGACCCCTACAACTTCGACGCGGACAGAGCGAAGGGCTGCTGCCTGCACTACGGCGTGCCCGACAGGGAGTCCAAGGCCAGGCTGATACCCTTCTGCGCCATGAACAACCTCCACCGCCGGTCGGTGGAAGAGCAGTTCTCCGTCAAGACCAAGTCCGGGAAGAAGACCGAGGTCACCGCCGGCGTCTGATCAATCCGCGGCAACAGGCTCACTGCGCGGCTTCGATCACGGGGCATCCGGCGTCAAGGGACTGGAACTGCAGCGACAGGTGCCCAAAAGATAGGGAGGCCCTTTCCAGGCCTCCCTGTGAAGTCAACTGCCCAGCTTCAACTAGAACTCGCCGGGGTGCTCCGGCTCCTTCGTCCAGCGCCGGGAGAACATGATCTTCAGGTTCGCCGGCTTCATCATGGATCTGATGACCACCCACATGTCAGGCAGGCTGATCCCCGCCCGGATCTTCCACCGTACCGGCTCCAGAGTATCCACCTGCAGGATGAGGTAGTCGCCCTGGCGGACCACACCGGTGACCTTCGCCTTCAGCTCGGTCTTGCCAAGGCCCGTTGATCTGAACAGCATCTTAGTCCACTCCTTCTGTGAGCCGCCTCATGGCTTCATGATGTAGTTGTTCTTGATGGCATCGGTGACCATCTTGGGCTCCGACCACCACTTCTTGATGGCGTAGTCCTCGGCCACCGCATTGGCGCAGTTGTATCCCGAACCCCAGATGACGCAGCCGCCTGGGGCCACGCTTGATCCTCCCACATAGAGGTTCTTCACCGGCGTCCGGTACTGCGAGCACTCCTGGTTGGGCCTGAGATACCCCATCTGCAGCGGGTGATAGGCCCCCTGCTTGTAGCCGCCCTTAACCATGTTGGCGAACTTGTTCTGGATGTCCGCCGGAGCGGTGATGTAAGTCTCCAGGACCTTGTCCTTGGTCAGGTTGGGGGCATACTGCTGGAGCTTGGCGATCTGCTTCCACATGTACTCTTCCCTGAACTTCATCTTCAGCCACTTGTCATGCCCGCCGTCCTTGAGTTCGTAGACCGCCATCTGGGAGATCAACCCGGCGCACTTGCCCGGAGGGGCCTGGTAGGGATCATGTACGCTGGGGAAGCTGGCGTTGAATCCGGCATCCTCCGCCATGACACCCTTGGTCATCTCGTCCCAGTGACGCTTCAGGCTGGCCAGGTTCTCATAGCCCAGCAGATAGATGAATGCCTTGTCTATCTGGGGATCCGACGCGGCTGCCTTGAACTGCGGAGGCTCGGACAGGGCCAGGTGGACATCAAAGAGGCTCCACTTCTCCCACTGCCAGGCCTTGATCATCTCCGTCAGTTCCGAGTCCATGTTCTTCTCACCCACATACTTGAGGAAGGTCTGGTGCGGGTCGATGGTGCTGATCACCGCCTTGTCCGCCAGGTACTGAGTGCCGTCCTCCAGTTCCACGCCCTTGACCGTGCCGTTCTCTACGATGAAACGCTTGATCTGGGCGCTGGTGCGTACCTGTCCCTTGTTCTCGAAGTACCTCTTGAGCAGGGCATTGGATATGCGGTGAGACCCGCCAGCCACCAGGTGATAGTTCACCATTCTGTTCAAGTAGAGGGGTATCAGGTAGCTCAGTCCCGACTGGCTGTAGTCCAAGCCCCAGTGGCAGCAGGCATAGAGCATCAGGGTCCTGACGGTGTCATTCTCATAGAGGTCGCAGACTATCTCTTCAGGCGTCTTTTCCGCCATAGCAGTCATCTGCCTGCCCAGATCCGTCGCCTCGGCATGGGCCGCCATCAGCGGAGCCGGCCCCATGGGGACGAAGGTCTGGGGGCCGACGATGTTCTTCATCATCTCGTCGAACAGCTTGTACATGCTGCGGTAGGCGTCCGCATCCTTCTTGGAGAACTTGGCTATCGAGGCACAGGTCTTCTCAACATCGGTGTAGATACACAGGCATTTGCCATCCTTCAGGGGCATGGCCCACTGCAGCTCCGGCTTGATGTGCTTCACCAGGTACTCGTCGAAGTTGAGGTCCTGGTACACCGGCGCGTAGTCCACCATCATGTGGTAGATGGCATGGGTGTTGTGGAAGAAGTCCGGCAGGGTCACCTGCTCCGTCGCCAGACCACCGCCGACCTCGAATCTCTTCTCCAGCAGCAGGCACTTCTGCCCCGCCTTGGCCAGATAGGCCCCGCACTCCAGCCCGTTGGGACCACCACCGATGATGATCATATCGAACTTCTGTGCCACGTTCCCTCCTTGCTACGTTCTCGTACGGTCTCGGGCGAGGATTCTGCTCGCCATATTATACTTACCCGCCGGCGGCCTTGCCAAATCCGCCCCCCGCCGTCTCCTACGCCAACCCGCTCACGCCGGAGGCTTGAAGGACTCCCTCATCTTCTTGATGGCCCAGCGGGTGTAGTGCACCAGCGAGTCGGGCTCCTCCTTCCCCTTCTCCTCCCAGGGCTTGCCCAGGTCCATGTCCTTGGCGATGCTCTTGTAGCAGTTGTAGGCCGCCTCGGTGCTGGCGTTGCCGCCTATTGGCCAGAAGCCGCCGGTGCAGTACAGGTTCTTCACCGGAGTCCGGTGACTAGACAGCTCTGGCGTTGGCCTATTGCCCATGGACTGCCACAGGGTCCGGTCGATGCCGGCGAAGTTGCCGTGGGGCGCCAGGTTCTTCAGGCGCAGGTTGTCATAAGGACTGTTGGTGTCGACGCCGATGACGTTCTCCCAGGTCATGTTCTTGGCGTGCTTGCCCCAGATGCCGATCAGGTCCTCGGCGAACTGAGTCTTCAGCTTCAGCCACTCCTTCTCGCTCAGGTCGCTGGCCCGCGGCCCCTGCATTTCGCACTGCGCTACGTGCTTCCCCGGGGGCGCATAGGCCGGATCAGCCAGGCTGTGACACCAGACCACCGGGTTGTAGTGCTCGAGCGGCGGCATCTTGCCCATGTTGGCGTAGTAGCACTCGGTGGCCACATGGTCCGGATTGGCATCATAGGCCAGTCCCAGCCACTCGCACTTGTTGATGTCTGGATTGAACGCCGCTGCATCATACCTCGGCGCCTCATGCAGGGCGAAGCTGTACCACATCAGATTGCCGATGTTGCTCGTGGACAGGTTGTCAATCCTCCGGGCCAACTGCTCCCCGATCGCGTCCCTGCCCATCAGCTCGACCAGCTGCCAGGCGCTCAGCCCGGCGCTGACCACGATCTTCCGGGCCCTGATCTGGCTGCCATCCAGAAGCTGCACCCCGGTGCAGACGCCGTTCTCGATGATGGCCTTGACCACTTCGGCGTGGGTGTAGAACTTCACCCCGTTCTGCACCAGGATCTGGTGACAGGCATGTGCGATCTGATGGGTGCCACCCCTGGCATAGCCGATCGTCGGCGTGGTCATGGCCATGCCGATGGCGGTGGTTCCCAACTGGACGTCATTCACGTTGGTGCAGGCCGAGACCACGAACCTCAGGAAGCAGTACTGAACCTCGGGACTCTCGAAGTACTCCTTGACGATCCTCTTCGGACTGGCCGACAGCACCAGGGAGTCCGGGTTGATGCCCGCCTCCAGCAGCTTGGGATACACGGCGAGCTGCCTGTTGAAGAACTCCGGCTGGATCTGCCAATCGGGGGGGTTGAGCAGCGGGTCCAAGGTCACCCGCTGGAAATCGTCTTCCTGCCACAGCTTCCAGAACTTCAGCCAGGTCTCGGCATCCTTCTTGGAGAACCTAGCCATCTCCCTGGCCGTCCTCTCCTGAGTGGGATCCTCCTTCTCGCTGTAGATGGTCAGACAGGTCTTGTTGTTCAGGAACACCGCACCATCGCTCACCGGGTACTGGTCGATCTGGCCCCCGAACTCCCAGAACTCGGGGAAGTCGCGGTAGAGCGGCGAGTAGTACCAGGGAAGCATGATGTTGGCATGGGTGTTTCCCCGGAAGCCGGGGGCCGAGGTCTCCTCGGTGGCCAGGCCACCGCCGATCTCATGTCTTCTCTCGAATATGCCCACACTCATGCCGCCGTACTTCGCCAAGTACATCGCCAGCATCAGCGCCTTGTTGCCCCCGCCACATACCACGGCATCAAAGGTCAGGTCAGCCATCTAGCCTCCTTCACTGGAATGGTCTCCGTTGTCGTCAGTCCCTTGCGGTCCGGGTCACAACTGGATGACAGCGCGGGCTACCTTGCCGTGCTCCAAGTCGTCCAGCGCCTCGTTGATGTGCTCCAATCCCTTGATCCTCTTGGTGACCAACTTGTCGATGGGCAGTTTCCCTGCCATGAACAGATCAACGTACTTCGGTATATCAATCGAAGCCCTGATATCGCCCTGGACACATCCGAGGATCGTCTTGCCCAGCAGCAACTCGTAGGGAGCGATAGTCAGCATGGCACCCAGCGGAGCCATGCCGGCCACCACGCACTTGCCGGCGTTCTGAATTGAACTGAAGGCCTGAGCCATGACATTCACATTGCCGATGCATTCGACTGAGTAGTCGGCCCCGCCGCCAGTTATCTCCATGATCCGCTGCTGCGGGTTCTCCTGGGCAGCGTTGATGACGTAGTCCGCACCAAGTTCCTTGGCTTTCTGCAGCTTCAAATCCACCGTGTCCACCGCAATCAGCTTGCCCGCCCCGGCCAGCTTGGCGGCCATGACCGCGCTCAAGCCGACACCGCCACAGCCAAAGATGGCGATGCTCTCGCCGGCCCTCAAACCCGCCGTATTCAGGACGGCTCCAACACCGGTGCTGGTACCACAACCCAGCAGGCAGACCACATCCAGAGGCGCGTCCTCTCTGATCTTGATGGCGGTTCGTTCATGGACCACGGCATACTGGGCAAATGATGACTGGCTGAAGAAGTGATTCAACTCCTGATCGCCCCTCTTCAACCTCTTGGTCATGGATGGAAGCGTGCCCATCATGTGATACCCCAGCCACTCCGCGCACATGGCCGGCTTGCCGCTGACGCAGTAACGACACTTGCCGCAGGAGTAGGCCACCATCATGATCACATGATCGCCCGGCTTGAGGGTGGCTACCCCGGGCCCCACCTTCTCCACCACCCCTGCCCCCTCATGGCCCAGTACCACGGGCAGAGGTTGAGGCATATCCCCTTTGATGAAGTGCAGATCGGTGTGGCAGACGCCGGTGGCCGCCACCTTCACCAGCACTTCATTCGCCTGGGGTTCATCCAGTGTGACCTCCTCCACCTTGACCGGCTTGCCGATCTCATACAGTACGGCGGCTTTCATCTTCATGACTCTTTCCTCCTCTCTATTTCAGCCGGCACCGCACCCGGGGCGTTCCGCTGTCGCCCCGGCGCCAAACGCAAAGACTTCCCTCACCACAGGGACTGAGTGAGGGAGGTCTGCACCACCAGCATCATGCCATTCAGGTCGTCCCGCGCCTTCACAGGCTGGCGTCCCGCTTCACTGCAGATAGGTCTGGATATACTTCTCCATCAGCCTGGTCGGCTTCCACCACTTCTTCAGGCCCATGTCCTCGGCCACCCTGTTGGCCGCCACATACCCCGGGCCTCCGGTCACCATGCCGCCCGGATACGTTGACGCCCCGCAGAGGTACAATCCCTCTACCGGTGTCTTCGACGTGGAGCACTCGATGTTGGGCCGGTTGAAGCCGATCTGCATCGGGGTGTAATCGCCGTGCTTGATGCCGCCACGGCGCATGTTGGGCAGCCGTATCTCAATGTCCACCGGGGTCTCGCCCACCGCCATGAGGATGTTGTCCTTCTTCATGTTGGGAGCGGCCCGGTGCCATTTCTCCAACGCGGCCGCCTCAAGCTCCTTGCTCTTCTTCTCCCAGCCGCCCTCAATGTCATATGGAGCATGTATCTGGAAGAAGGAAACGTACGCCCCCTCAGGACCACGGGCCAGATGGGGATCCCAGAAGCTCTCACAGGTGATGTGGCCGCCGAAATGCTTGTCCAGCTTGCCCTTCATGACGTTGTTCCAGTGGGCCACGATCTGCTCGGCGCTGTCGAAACCGACCACGGTCATGAAGCTCTCGTTAGCCCAGGGGTCGTCGCACTTGTACTGCGGCATCTCCTTGGAGGCAACATGGAGCGTGTAGTAGCTCCACTTGTCGTACTTCCAGCTCTCAGTGCTCTCCTTGAGCATTGCGGGCAGTTTGTCCCCACCCACCAGATCCAGGAAGGTCGTCTTCGGGTCAAGGCTGGAGACGACCACTTTGGCATTAAGACTGCGCCCTTCGGCCAGTTCCACGCCGGTCACCCGCCCGTTCTGCGTCTTGATCTTGGTCACTTCCGCGGCATCAACGATGATCCCCCCGTTGGCATGGATCTCTCGGGAGAAGGCCCCAGCCAGCTTGTGTGAGCCGCCCAGCAGGTAGGCCTTGTCCATGGCCCGGGTGAGCAACAGAGGCACGAAGAGCCCCACGCCGGTCTCGTTGGGGTCCAGCCCCCACATGCAGGTGGCGTAGAGCATCAGTGCCCTGACCTTGTCGTTCTCAAAGGAATCCTTCATGATCTGCATCGGGCTCTTCTCATTGAGCTCCAGTAGCTCCCGCCCGATCTCCGTCCGCTGCATGCCCACGATGAGGTCCAGGGAGGGCATCGGCGGCAGATAGGTGGCCGGGCCCACGATCTCGTCCATCATCCGCTGCCAGACGCGCATGTGTTTGCCGAAGGCCACCGCATCCTTGTGGGAGTACTTGTGGATGGAGTCCACGGTGTCCTCGATCATCTTGGTCAGCAGGAGGGAGCTGCCATCGCCGAAGACCATGGCCATCT